>JARLHU010000175.1 GCA_031292095.1 Desulfosporosinus sp. | reverse complement strand
TTTTAAGGCATATGAAAGAAAATAACGAGTCAAAGATGCCATGGATATTTTGCGTCAGATAAAGAAAACTTGGCTAGCGCCAAGCCACAGCGCAGGCGATCGCCTTAGTTGCACTTATGCTTCCAGAAAGTATATAACTTTAGTTATACTTTCTGACTAGTGCAAGGAGGTATGTTTACCTCATAGCGGGGCTATTAGGTGAACATGCCGACGCAGTATGACACAAAATAGACTGGCAGACTGACTGGTTATTTTCTTGAATGTGCCTAGGAGAAAATACAAGATCAAGGAGGAAGATCTATGCCGATTCAGCGTCCAAAAGGGACCCAGGATTTGTTGCCGGGTACTATTGAACAATGGCAATATCTCGAAGAAACCATTCGAACAGTCTGTCGCGCATATGGGTATGAAGAGATTCGTACGCCAATATTTGAAGCAACGGAACTTTTCCAGCGAGGTGTTGGTCAGACAACGGATATTGTCAAGAAAGAAATGTATACCTTTTTAGACAAAGGGGATCGTTCGATGACCCTTCGTCCAGAACTGACGGCTTCCGTGTGCCGTGCTTATGTGGAAAATAAGCTCTACGGGCAACCCCAACCTGTGAAGTTGTATTATATGGGCCCGATGTTTCGATATGAACGGCCGCAAAGTGGACGGTTTCGCCAGTTCCACCAATTTGGAATTGAGGTGTTAGGTGCAGACCAACCAGTAGTTGACGCAGAAGTGATCAGCTTAGTCTGGAATCTCTATCAACGGCTCGGACTTACTCAACTTGAAGTGCACGTCAATTCGGTGGGCTGTCCGACGTGCCGTGCCAAGCACCGTAAACAACTTCAGGAGTTTCTAACCCCGCGCCAAAACGAACTTTGTAATGATTGCAGGGAACGGTTCGAACGCAATCCTTTGCGCATCCTCGATTGCAAGAACCCAACCTGTCAGGCGGTGACTTCAGGGGCGCCGACAACTCATGATACCCTTTGCGAGGATTGTAGCACCCACTTTGAGAGGGTTCTTGTCTTATTGGGCCTGGCCGGAGTGGTATATCGAGTCAATCCACGCCTGGTACGGGGCTTGGATTATTATACAAAAACAGCTTTTGAAGTGATGGTGGAAGAAATTGGGGCCCAAAGTGCCATTTGTGGAGGTGGTCGGTATGATGGGCTGGTGGAGGAAATTGGCGGACCACCAACCCCAGGGATCGGCTTTGCCATGGGCTTGGAACGTGTCTTAGCGGCGCTCCAAGTTCAAAATCAACTTCCAGAGCAAAAACCCAAGCTGTTTGCTATGTTGATCGCCCTAGGCGAGAAAGCCCAGAACGAGGGATTTTCACTCTTAAGTACCTTAAGAGCTCAAGGTATATCAGTGAGCATGGACCTGTTGGGCCGAAGTTTGAAAACTCAACTAAAAGCGGCCAACCGCCTAGGTGCTCAATATGCCCTGATCTTAGGGGAAACAGAACTGGAGCAAAATCTGCTCCTGATTCGAGACTTAACGTTAGGGGAACAAATTGAGGTTCCACTCGTTGAGGCCGTTGAAGAAATTAAAAAGAAGTATCAGAGAGGTGTTTAGGATGACGATATTTTCAGAACGTGTTGAAAACGGAGAGTTAGGGTTGGGGAAAGTTGGAGAGGTCGTTCGTTTGCTGGGCTGGGTTCAGCGCCGTCGTGACCACGGAGGATTGATTTTTGTCGACTTGCGGGATCGTTCCGGTATGGTTCAAGTTGTCTTTGGTCCTGAGAAAATGGGAGAGGGATTTCCTGTTGCGGAAAGCCTTCGTTCTGAGTTTGTAGTTTCTATTCTGGGCCAAGTCATCGCACGGCCTCAGGGAATGATTAATGCGAACTTAGCTACTGGGAAGATCGAAATCATAGCTGAGTTTCTTGAGATATTAAACGGAGCCAAAACCCCCCCGTACTATATTGTCGATCAAGTTGATGTGGACGAAACAGTGCGCTTAAAATATCGCTATCTTGATTTGCGTCGACCTGAAATGCAGGCTGTGTTCAAAATCCGCCATCAAGTTATGCAAATTATGCGGGCCTTTTTTGACAGCCACGGTTTCTATGAAATTGAAACCCCAATGCTCACCAAATCCTCACCCGAAGGGGCTCGAGACTATCTCGTTCCGAGTCGTGTGCGACCGGGCGAATTTTATGCCTTACCCCAGTCACCACAAATTTATAAACAACTCCTCATGGTGGGTGGTATGGAAAAGTATTTCCAAATCGCCCGTTGCTTCCGAGATGAGGATCTTAGAGCAGATCGCCAACCGGAATTTACCCAGCTTGATGTCGAGATGTCCTTTGTCGAAGTGGAAGACATCCTGCCTATGATGGAACAATTGATGGCTCGGATTTTCCAGGAAACGATAGGGAAATCCGTAGACCTTCCCTTTCCTCGTCTAACCTATAAGGAAGCCTTGGAACGTTACGGGTCGGATAAACCGGATATACGTTTTGGTATGGAACTCATTGATGTCGGAGACCTTGTGGGCAAGACCGGTTTCAAAGTGTTTGCCAGTGTGGTGGCAGGCGGTGGGAGTGTGAAATGCATTTGTGCCAAAGGGTGTGCCGGGTTGCCACGGCGTGAGATTGATGATTTAGGAAAGTTTGTTAGTACTTATCGGGCGAAGGGCTTGGCTTGGATTGTCCTGGCTGAAGAAGGGATAAAATCCCCCATTGCTAAATTCTTTACAGAGCAAGAAATGAGCGCCTTG
This sequence comes from Desulfosporosinus sp., assembly GCA_031292095.1. Lineage (GTDB taxonomy): Bacteria > Bacillota > Desulfitobacteriia > Desulfitobacteriales > Desulfitobacteriaceae > Desulfosporosinus. The sequence continues at coordinate 114,715 of JARLHU010000175.1, read as the reverse complement.
CTTGAACGCATGCGTGCTGAAACCGGTGATATCTTATTCTTTGTTGCTGATACGTACGCTATTGTCTCCGATGCACTTGGACATCTCCGTTTGGAATTGGCAAAACGCTTAGGACTGATTCCGGAAGATACTATGAATTTCTTATGGGTTACAGAATTCCCACTTTTAGAATATGACGAGGAGCAACAACGTTACATCGCAATTCATCATCCCTTTACGGCTCCCATGGATGAAGATTTGCCGCTCCTAGAGACAGAACCGCTTAGCGTTCGGTCTAAAGCGTATGATATGGTACTTAATGGCACAGAGCTGGGCGGAGGGAGTATTCGGATTCACCGTCGAGGAATCCAGGAGCGGCTGTTTGATTTATTAGGATTATCCAAGGATGAAGCAATAGAAAAATTTGGGTATCTTCTGGAAGCTTTCGAATATGGAACTCCACCCCACGGCGGAATCGCTTTTGGGCTAGATCGGATGATTATGCTCTTAACGGGAAAGGATAACATTCGAGACGTAATCGCCTTCCCTAAAACCCAAAGCGCTTCAGATATAATGGCTCAGGCTCCCTCGACGGTGGAGGATAAACAATTAAAAGAATTGCACATTAAGACGGATCTTGAGATAAATCAAAAGAAATAGAGGGAGGAAGCGCGAGGAGATGATAGCAAGTAGAGGAAATGCGAGCAAGTGAGAGGAAGTGTCTCAGCACGTTCGCACACGCTACATTGCTATTCGCTTGACGCTAAGGCTAAAACACAAAACCTCCGAGCTTTCTGGTCGAATGCTATGCCATCCTTGGCGCATTCGACACTAGGAACATCCTGTTCCGTCGCATGTGAACCGTTGCGTTTCTTAACGCAAAATCGCCTGCGCTCATTGACGCAATTCCGCTAAGTGCTTCACTAAGCTAAGAAACTTCCTCTAGGCTTGGGTCGACGGGGGTTGGGACGACCGAGGGACGCAAGTCGGGGACGGTTCTTGGTTACATTAAGCTGAGAAACTCCTCGGGCTTGGGTATATGGGATAAGGAACTACCTTGGGCTGTGGCGCTGTTCGCGTTAGTTAACGCGAATACGCTTGGTGGGCTTTATAGCAGACGCAAGATGGGGACGGTTTTGACGCAAGTTGGGGACGGTTCTTGGTTGCATTAAGCTGAGAAACCCCTTGGGTTTGGTAGATTGGATTAGAACGACATCGGGGCTGTGGCGCTGTTTACGTAAATTAACGTAAATTAACCTAAATACACTTTGTGGGCTTTTATTGCTAAGAAACGTTCCTACTTTGTTGTAGGTAGGCCGGTGAATGAAAAAACGTGCAATTTTATTTCTGGGTATTTTTTTCCCAGAACTGTTTGACAGGGGAGGGGGTTATTAGCTATAATAACATTATAGCTACCCCCTTAGGGTATCGGAGGAATATATGGCATGACTAATTCGACCCCTTATTCAGAATCCAAAGAGGATCTCATGCGCAGGCTGAAAAAAATTGAAGGTCAGGTCAAAGGGATTCAACGCATGGTTGAGAGCGACAAGTATTGTGTTGATGTGTTGATTCAAGTAGCAGCAGTTCGTGCCGCGATCAATAGAGTTGGCACCATTGTCTTTGAACACCATTCAAGGGGATGTATGCGAAATGCCGTTGAAAACGATGACCAAGAAGCCGCGATTGATGAGCTTATTGGGGTGCTTACCAAATTCATTAAGTAAATCGAATTTGATTAATTAGGAGGAATTTTAAATGGCAGGTGCAAATGTTAAAACTTTTACTACTGCAAACTTCGAGTCAGAGGTTCTTAAGTCTGAGCAAGCGGTTCTGGTAGATTTCTGGGCTCCGTGGTGCAGTCCATGTCGTATGGTTGCTCCCGTGATCGATGAACTTGCTGATGAGTATGCTGGTCGAATTGTCATAGGGAAAGTCAATGTGGACGAGAATGCCCCAATTGCTAGCCAATATTCAGTTATGAGTATTCCGACAATTGCCGTTTTCAAGGGTGGCAAAGTGGTAGACATATCCACTGGTTTCCGTGGAAAACCGGATCTAATAAAAATGCTCGATGCTCATATCTAATATTTGCTTACTATTGGTGTTCACGATACCTACCCGTTCGTTGAAACCCTAACGGTGAAATATAGTATAAAAAGCGATGCCCAAAGACGTGGGCATCGTTTTTTATATGAAATATATTCCTCAACCTTTTTCTTTAGCCCCTTTGAGGGTGGGAAAGATCTCTTTACCCATTTCCGAGGGGACGTAAAAGGTTTCTCCTTGAACAGTTGAGGGGAGATAGGTTTGTTCGACCCTGTGGTTGGGGTAGGTGTGGGGATAGAGATAGCCCTGCCCGTGCCCCAGCTTTTCTGCTCCCGGGTAGTGTCCGTCTTTTAGGTGGGCGGGAACTTCTCCCGTGGGGTGTTTCTTCACATAGGTAAGGGTTCGGTCGATACTAGCGACAACGCTATTACTTTTGGGAGCAGTCGCAATGGCCAAAACAGCTTGAGCCATGGGGATTCGCGCTTCAGGCAGACCAAGCCATTCGAGCGCGTTGGCGGCAGCGTGAGCCTGGAGCATAATCATTGGGTCAGCAAGTCCAACGTCTTCAGAGGCGTGGACAATAATTCGGCGCATAATGAAACGAGGGTCTTCTCCGGCTTCTAATAAAATGGCTAACCAGTAGAGTGCGGCATCTGGGTCTGAGCCACGCATACTTTTGATAAATGCGGAAATGATGTCAAAGTGATTATCCCCTGCTTTATCGAAACGGATGGCCCGTTGCTGTATCGATTCTTCCGCGATATTGAGGGAAATACAGCGAATCCCATTTTCAAGTGGGGTGGTGAGCACGGCCAACTCTAAGGCATTAAGGGCACGTCGTAAGTCCCCGTTGGCGTAATTAATCCAGTGCTCCCAAGCATCAGAAGTGATCTGCACTTGATAACGGCCGAGGCCGCGCTCTGAGTCGTTCAAGGCGTGTTCAAGCCCAAGTCGGATTTCAGGAGGGATGAGAAGCTCTAGACGGAAAAGTGTGGAACGGCTAAGCAGGGCAGAATTAAGTTCGAAAAAAGGATTTTCCGTTGTAGCTCCGATAAAGGTGATGGTGCCGTCTTCAACGGCAGGAAGGAGGGCATCTTGTTGCCCTTTATTAAAGCGGTGAACTTCATCACAGAAAACCAAGGTTCGCTTTCCATAAAGGTGAAGATCATCCGTAGCCTGTCTAATAATTTCGCGAATGTCTTTTACGCCTGAGGTGACGGCATTAATGCGAACAAAGCGTGACGTGGTTTGGGCCGCGATGACTTGTGCCAAAGAGGTCTTGCCTGTTCCCGGTGGGCCATAGAGGATGAGAGAAGACACGCGGTCCGCTTCGATGGCTCGTCGTAGGAGCTTTCCGTGGCCGAGAATGTGAGTTTGACCAATATATTCATCGAGCGTTCTGGGACGCATACGTTCTGCGAGAGGTGCGACCTGATGTTGATCATAGGTTGCAGAAAAAAGATCCATAGTGCATATTCCTTTCTGGGGAGGAAGTTTCTTAGCACGTTCGCACACGCTGCATTGCTATTCGCTTGACGTTAAACCTAAAACGCAAAACCTCCAAGCTTTCTGCATGTGCGCCGCTCCTTGCCATCCTTGGCACCGCGGCATCAGTCCATCCATGGACAAGTCCCGATGCGTTTCTTAACGGTTTAGCGTCTGCGCTCATTGACGCAATTCCGCTAAGTGCTTCACTAAGCTAAGAAACTTCCTCTAGGCTTGGGTCGACGGGGTTGGAACGACGTAATTGTGTTGTGAGGCTGTTTGCGTTTTGACGCAAAGACGCTTTTAGGTGGGCGGAATGCAAACGGGGACGGTTCTTGGTTGCATATAGAAATGCTTTATTGATTGCGCATTGTTGACGCAATGCTGATAAAGTGGTTTGTGCAATGATTATAACATGTGAGACTTATCATTGCATGTGGAGGCGCATTAGGGGCAAATGAAATGGGAATAATGAGCTTGATGAGATGATTACCATGATATTTTTGGATAGAATAATAATAGAAGTAGATTTAGAAGGGAATACCCTTGACAAATTCCGACTGTTTTAATAAGATATGCATGAGGACATCTTGAAATTGGTTTAGAAGAGAAGTTTTACGCGTAGAAATGAGGTAGGGGTGTTGAAACTCTCGACCAAAGGTCGGTATGGCGTGAAAGCCATGTTTGATTTAGCTCAACATGTGGGTGAAGGCCCGACTTCTTTGAAAAGCATTGCTGAGAGACAGGGCATTTCCGAACATTATCTGGAGCAACTCATTTCCGGTCTGCGTAAGTCGGGCCTTGTAAAAAGTGTTCGCGGAGCGCAGGGCGGCTATATATTGGGACGAGAACCGGGTAAAATAAAAATTGGGGATATCATTCGTGTGTTAGAAGGGCCCATTGCTCCGGTTGATTGCGTATCAGAGGAAGACCCAGTGTGTTGCGCTAAAGCAGAATTTTGCGTGACCAAGACAATCTGGGAGAAAGTCCGAAACTCCATCGCAGAGGTGCTTGATTCTATTACGCTTGAAACGATGCTTGAAGATGCCAAGAAGCTTGAATCGGAGCGCAACTTATATATGTACTATATTTAACCATTTGTGCTAAACGAATATAAGGAGGGAGCCCCCCATGAGGCGAGTTTATTTAGATCATAGTGCGACGACTCCAGTTGACCTGGAGGTTGCTACCTTGATGATGACGTATTATACCGAGAAATATGGAAATCCGTCCAGTGTTCACAGTTTTGGCAGAGAGGCTAAACAAGCCTTAGAAGAAGCTCGAAACCAAGTGGCAGAGCTGATTGGAGCTACCCCTCAGGAAGTAATCTTTACCAGTGGCGGAACTGAAGCAGATAATCTGGCGATTATCGGAAGCGTGGAAACCCTGCGCAAAAAAGGTAATCATATTATTACCTCTGCCATTGAACATCACGCGGTACTTGAAACCTGTGAATACTTAGCAAAGAACGGATTTGAGCTAACGGTTATACCTGTTGATGAAGAGGGTATACTCTCTGTTGAAGACATACGAAAGGCCATTCGGCCAGATACGATTTTGCTGAGTGTGATGCATGCAAATAACGAAGTCGGATCGATCCAGCCTATTGCTGAAATTGGTAAACTGGCGAAGGAACACGGCATAACGTTTCATGTCGATGCGGTTCAGTCCCTCGGAAAACTTCCCATTGATGTTAACGAGATGAATGTAGACCTTCTTACGGTATCGGGTCACAAAATCTACGGTCCCAAAGGAGTCGGAGCACTTTACGTTCGTAAAGGGATACGGGTCGTGCCTTTGGTTCACGGTGGAGGCCAAGAAAAGAAGCGTCGTTCGGGTACGGAAAATACACCAGGAATCATCGGATTTGGCAAGGCCTGTCAACTGGCAGGACAACGGATGGCTGAAGATGCTAAGCACCAGACGAAACTGCGCGATAAACTGATGAACGGAATCCTGCAGAGCATTGATCACGTGAAAGTGAACGGGCCTAGCGGTGAAAAGCGTTTACCGAATAATGTGAATGTTAGTATCCGATTTGTTGAAGGAGAATCCCTGTTACTTTCGTTGGATATGCTCGGAATTGCTGCTTCAAGCGGCTCAGCCTGCACTTCGGGTTCTCTCGATCCTTCTCACGTGTTGCTTGCCATGGGACTTGTCCATGAGATTGCTCATGGATCGCTGCGGTTTTCCTTAGGGCGCCAAAATACGGAAGAAGAAATCGATTATGTTCTTGAACAATTACCAAAGATCGTCGAACGTTTGCGTATGATGTCTCCGCTTTATGATCAAGTCAATCATATTAAACAAGCGCAGTAAAGGAGTGGGATAAGAGATGTATTCAGAAAAAGTAATGGACCATTTTACGAATCCGCGCAATGTCGGAGAACTCGAAAATCCAGATGGTGTGGGTGAAGTTGGGAATGCTAAATGCGGAGATATTATGCGGATTTATTTGGACGTCGAGGGAGACGTTATTAAAGATGTGAAGTTCAAAACGTTTGGCTGCGGTGCAGCCGTCGCCACCAGCAGTATGGTCACGGAAATGGTGAAAGGCAAAACACTTGATGAAGCTATGGTGATTTCAAATGCAGCTGTGGCCGAGGCCTTAGGCGGGCTTCCACCAGCAAAAATGCACTGTTCAAATTTGGCTGCGGATGCACTTCATGCGGCGATTATAAACTATCGCGAAAAACAGGAAAAAAAGGAATAGATGAGTATGGGTTTGATAACAAAACCTAAAGTGGTGGTGGGCATGAGCGGCGGTGTGGATAGTTCCATAGCCGCCGCTTTACTTCAAGAACAAGGGTATGATGTAATTGGGATCACATTACAGATTTGGAAACCTACAGACCAAGAGCTGGAAGGTGGATGTTGCTCTCTTTCGGCCATCGATGACGCAAGACGAGTTGCTTTTTTGCTGGGAATTCCTCATTATGTCCTGAACTTTCGTGCGTATTTTGAGGAGACTGTGGTGGATTATTTCACGCAGTCTTATTTAACGGGAGAAACCCCGAACCCATGTTTAGTCTGTAACAAGTATGTTAAATTTGGTGAGCTACTGCGTAAAGCCCGTGGTCTGGGAGCAGAGTACATTGCAACGGGTCATTATGCGCATGTGCAACGGGATCTTGATAGTGGACGGTTTCTCTTAAGTAAGGGCGTAGATGTACGTAAAGATCAGACGTACGCGTTGTATATGTTGACCCAGGAACAACTTGCCCGGACGCTTTTCCCGTTGGCAGACTACCCGAAAGAGCAAATACGGCAAATGGCGAGAGAACGAGGCTTGGGGGTCGGTGACAAACCAGACAGCCAGGAGATTTGTTTTATTTCAAACAATGACTACTCTTCGTTCGTTCGGAAACGTTTGGGAGAGGCTATCAAACCGGGACGTTTTGTAGACCTTGCAGGGAATAGTTTAGGTAGGCACCAAGGGATTATTCACTATACAGTTGGGCAACGGAAAGGGTTAGGGGTTACCTTTGGTAAACCAATGTTTGTAGTGGGTCTGAATCCTGAGTGCAATGAGGTAGTTTTAGGCGAGGACCAGGATGTCTATACGGATACGCTCTGGGCGATCGATCTAAATTGGATATCTATTTCGGATTTACAAGGACCAATAAAAGTCGAAGCAAAAATCCGTTATAACTCTTCAGGAGCTCAGGCGACTGTTTATCCCGGTGACATCGGGGCAGACTATGGCGTGAGGGTTTGTTTCGACGAACCGCAACGGGCGGTGACACCGGGACAAGCGGTTGTTTTTTATCAAGGAAACTTGGTGGTTGGCGGGGGAAAGATAATATCTGATCCTCGGGGGAAACGAGGTTCGTAGTTCGAAGTACGAAGTTCGAAGATGTGACACTTGAACATGCATAGAATATAGAATTGCAGGGCATAGTAATAAAAGAAAATAATGTTAGCGAGGTGGAAGATTAATGCGACGCACTCGAGAAATTATCGGATTACCCGTTTTAGATTTGAAAAGTGGGGATCCGATTGGTTGGGTACAGGATCTGGTCCTTGACAATGACAAAGATGAGGTCGTAGGGATTCTCCTAGAAGGCGGGCACTTCTTCCAGTCCTCAAAAGGAATTCCTAGGCAGTCGATTGTAGCGGTTGGGAAAGATGCCTTAACCGTTCGTGAAAATATGATAGAAGAACTTAAGGGAATACGGTGGTCTAATAAAGTGGGAAATGAAGTTTATACACAAGGTGGAGACGCAAGAGGTACAATTGAAGATGTTTTCCTAGATGATTCAGTAGAAAAAGTTGTAGGATTCGAGGTTTCTGACGGGCTCTTCGCTGATCTTCTGCATGGCCGGGGAACTATTTTTAGGCCGCATGTCATGATCGATGGGAAAGATATTTTAATTGTTGATAACCAAGTATCCCCCTTGGATCAAACATATGAAGAAGGGGGTTGGTGATAATGAATTGTCCAGTTTGCTCAGGACGTGCTATTGGGAAAGTGGGAGTAGAGCAGTTCTATTGTTGGGATTGTTGCGTTGAATTTGCAACTCAAACTGACAAAGTCGTTATTTATGATTTAGCGGAAGATGGCTCTCTGGTGGCTTGGGATGATCCGGCTATGGATGCGGGTGACGTGGGTGTAGCTAGTGAAGGACTTGTGTGAGGGACTTGTATGACACAGCCCTCGGTCTTACGACGCAGAGCAAACTAACCGTTCAAGCTCCCGGCTTTGGGGAGCGGGGTGCCCGCCAAATGCGCCATCCTTGGCGCATTGGCGGTAGCGCACGTCCTTGTGCTTGTGCGCTACCCCGTGTCTGGGGTCGGTCGCTTGAACGGAAGTTTGCTAGGCTGCTTACGTAAAGACGTCGCGCTCGTGTCACACTGCGTCCCGGGCTTGGGTCTGGGAACGGTGAGGTATCCGGGTGGGACGGCACATTTCATGTGCACCGTCTGCGTGCAAGTGGGGGACGGTTCTTGACTTGCATTTGGGTCTCCTGTCAGACGGACCTTTCAGTAGACGGCACATCATGTGCACCGTCTGCATGAAAGTGGGAGACGTTTCTTCCCGAGTTTAGTCGCGAGGGAACCTGAGACACTATAATTTCTATATTACCTATGAAAAGCGCGCTGTGTGCGCTTTTCTTTATGATCAAGCTGATAGTGTGATGCTCGAATTTTCATTTGATGAAAAGGGGCCTTGGAGGGGGAAGGATAGGATGAATTATAATAAATTGAAATGGATTTTTATGGGAACCTGTCTGCTTTTAGGAGTTCTACTTCTCATCAAAGTGAGGACAATTTTAGGGCCATTTTTCCTAGCGTTTGCCCTTGCCTATCTATTGAATCCCCTGGTTGAAGGGTTGGAGCGGCATCGAATTAGCCGGAATAAATCGATCACGCTTGTTTTCACTTTGATTATCCTAGTCTTCGCTACTACTATCTTCATTATTCTTCCGATAATCTATAATGAACTAAGCAAATTGGCGGTAGTCTTACCGAATACAATTCAGTCGATCACCGCTAGGATAGAAGCGTTTCGTGTGCAGTTTAAGGCTACTGGTTTGCCCAACCGTGTTGCACTTGTTTTGGACCAACATCTAGGGCAAGGAGAAGTAATTATGGCAGATCGGCTAAACCTATTTTTAGTAAATTTGCCAAATGCCTTTTCTTCGGTCACGCTTTACATATTATCTCCGGTTATCACCCTCTATCTGTTGGCAGATTGGAAAGGCTTAGAGGAGGGCTTTTTTCGAGTTATCCCTCAGCGCTGGAGGATGGAATGGCGACGACTGTGGCAAGACATTAACCATGTAATTCGGCAATTTGTGCGGGGGAACTTAGTCGTCGCGGTAATTGTCGGGATCCTGGTAGGTGTTGGCGTAAAACTTGTGGGGATGGAGTATGCTTTGCTAATTGGCTTAATTTGCGGGTTCTTTGACCTTATTCCGTACTTTGGACCATTGATCGGGGCTGTCCCTTCTGTTTTGCTAGCCCTAACGAAGTCTCCGGCCATGGCTTTTAAGATTGCCTTGGTGATTCTAATTGTGCAACAGCTTGAAGGGAATGTCATTTCGCCTAAACTTATGGGTGATAGTGTAGGTCTTCATCCAATTTGGATAGTGTTTGCAATATTAGCGGGTGGAGAAATTGCTGGTTTTTGGGGCATGTTCTTGGCGGTCCCGTTGGCCGCCGTAATTCGAGTCGTTTTTAGTCATATTTATTTTAGGTTGGTTTCAGCTAAGGTCTAATGTGGTTGACAAAGAAGACATTCCCTGTATATACTCTAGAATAATGGAAATTTTGCAAGACTAATGAGAATATAAGTCCGTTAGCCCGTATGATAAGCAGGGTGGTACCGCGAAGAAATCTCGTCCCTGACAATTGATGTAGGGTGGGATTATTTTTTTTATTGAATTTAGACAGTTAAGTTTGGTGCAGGAAACTAAGCCTTTCTTTATGAATCTTTGAAGGAGTGTTCGTACATGTATACAGGTAATGAATTGAGAGACATGTTTCTTAAATATTTTGAGGCAAGAGGACACAGGATTCTACCGAGCGCTTCGCTGATTCCTAAAGATGACCCCACCCTTTTGTTAACGGTCGCGGGTATGGTTCCCTTTAAACCTTATTTTCAACGTCGAGTTGAACCTCCTTTTCCGCGGGCTACGACTGCCCAAAAATGTGTTCGTACCCCGGATCTTGAAGTGGTCGGAAAAACGGCCCGTCATCATACCTATTTCGAAATGTTGGGAAACTTTTCGTTTGGGGACTACTTTAAAAATGAGGCGATTCCTTGGGCTTGGGAATATATTACAGAAGTATTGAAGATCCCAGTCGAAAAACTTTGGGTGACAATTTATCCCGAGGATACGGAAGCAAAGCAAATCTGGATAGAGAAAGCTGGCGTAAAGGCCGAGCGAATCATTGGTGATCCAGAAAACTTTTGGGCAGCGGGTCCGACGGGTCCTTGTGGCCCTTGTTCAGAGATTTATGTTGATCTCGGAGAAGCAAGAGGGTGTGGCAAGCCCGATTGTGGAGCGGGTAGCTGTGAGTGTGATCGTTTCTTGGAAATCTGGAATTTGGTTTTTATGCAATATAATCGCGATGAAGCGGGTGTATTGACCCCTCTGCCGAAGCAAAACATAGATACAGGTATGGGTTTAGAGCGGATTGCTTCTGTCATGCAAGGGGTTGAGACAAATTTCGATACAGATTTATTCCGTCCTATTATTGATCATGTTGCGACCCTAGGAGGAATTAGGTATAAGGATAACCTAAAAAATGATCAGGCTTTGAAAGTGGTAGCTGATCACGTTCGGGCGGTGTCTTTTATGTTGGCAGACGGAATTCGGCCTAATAATGAAGGGAGAGGGTATGTTCTCCGTCGAATATTACGCCGTGCTATTCGTTATGCCAAACTTTTGGGAATTGATAAACCATTCTTGGAATCAGTCTTTCAGATTATTCAGAGGGACTATGTCCAGGCTTATCCGGAACTCAAGGAAAACGAGAATTTTATTTTGAACCATTTAAGGTTGGAAGAGAAGAACTTTCAAGCAACGCTAGAGCAAGGAACTCAGATGTTACAAGAAAAAGTCAAGGAGATCATCAAACAAGGAGAGACCGTGTTAACGGGACAGGATGCCTTTTATATCTATGAAACCTATGGCTTTCCAGTGGAGTTGACAGAGGAAATCCTTGAAGAACAAGGGTTGTCAATTGATGTAGAGTCCTATAAAACGGCTGCTCAGGAGCATCGTCTTCGGGCCAAAGAACACTCTCAACAAATGCGCGCCGTGGCTGAAAGCCCAGAACTGATGGAAAAGGCAAAACGTTTAGGGGCGACACCGTTTATCGGTTATGAACAGATATCAGCCGTGACGCAGATTGAAGGGCTATTTGTCGACGGCAAGGAGATGCAGGATGCAGGAGAAGGGGAAGAGGTCCTGGTCTTCCTTTCTAAGACCCCGTTTTATGCAGAAAGCGGTGGTCAGGTGTCTGATATCGGCTTGCTCAAAACTTCTCGGGCTGAGGCGAGAGTGTTAGATGTCAAAAAAGGTGTGACTGGAACCATGTATCACCGTGTTCAGGTAGTGACTGGGGTATTACATGTTGGAGAAACGGTGGAAGCAGAAATCAACAACTTTGAGCGTCAGGCCACCACCCGTCATCACAGTGCGACACATCTTCTTCAGGCGGCCTTGCGTTCCGTATTAGGAGAGCACGTCCAGCAAGCAGGATCTTTGGTGACCCCTGAACGCTTACGTTTTGACTTCACCCATTTTTCCCCGCTGACACCCGATGGTCTGAGGGTGGTAGAGGGTCTTATCAATGAAGCAGTGTTAAAGAATATGTCAGTTGAAGCGACGGAAATGTCGTTGACCGAGGCTAGATCCACCGGAGCTACGGCACTTTTTGGAGAGAAATATGGAGAGACTGTCCGGGTTGTCCGGATGGGGATGTTCAGTCAAGAATTGTGCGGCGGAACTCATGTCAAAGGCACAGGGGAAATCGGGCTGGTTAAAATTCTCAGCGAGGGAGGGATTGGGGCAGGTCTGCGCCGGATTGAAGCGGTGGCAGGCTTAGAAGCTCTAGCGTATCTACGTGCCCTTGATGAGCAGGTGATGGAAGTTGCTCAAATTCTCAAAGCTCAGCCTACAGATGTGGGCAAGCGTGTCAATGGGCTAGTGAGCCAAGTGAAGGACCTTGAACGGGAAATCGTTCAACTTCAAGGGAAACTCGGTAGGAATGAAGCGGAAGGGTTACTGAAGCGCATTGTGGAGATCGAAGGAATTCGGGTAATAGCAGCTCAGGTACATGTGCCTGATATGGAGGGCCTGCGTCAAATGGCGGATCTATTGCGGGGTAAGCTCCAAACCGGGGTCATTGTTTTGGGTTCTGTAAGCGAAGGAAAGGTTAACTTGGTGACAGTTGTCACGCCGACAGGTTTAAGTGGGCTGCATGCCGGGCAGATTATAAAAGAAGTGGCCAAAATAACCGGTGGTAGCGGTGGCGGTCGCCCGGACATGGCCCAAGCAGGTGGGAAAGATCCTAGCAAACTGGGAGAAGCTATTGACCGTGTCCCAGCACTCCTTCAGAAATTTCTTAAAAAATAGAGGAGAATCATTGGAATGCCAAGAATATCTTTAGGCATATGAAAGGAAATAACAAGTCAAAGATGCCTTGGTTATTTTCTTGAATGTGCCTTAAGAGAAGGATGAGCGGAGGAAAGGTGAAAGGGGGATAGGCAAATGGATCGAATGGAAGAAACTATGATGTTTAAGGCAGTGGGAGAAGAAGACGTTTCTGCCCACGATGTATTGCAGAAAGTCTATGCCGCATTGCAGGAAAAAGGATATGACCCAATTAATCAGATGGTGGGGTATCTCATGTCCGGTGACCCTGTATATATTACCAGCCACAATCAGGCGCGAGCGATGATTCGTAAACTTGAGCGTTTTGAGCTGATCGAAGAGCTGGTCAGAACTTATCTAAATGCCAAATAATTGAGATATATTGGACGCGAGGCGCGAGGCGCGAAGCGCGAAGCACGAGGAGTGATAATCGGACCTCGGACTTTCGAACTTCGAACTTCGTGCCTCGAACTTCGAATAGGCGTCTCGAAAGGAGAACAATATGCGTCAGGTTAAACTCGGTTTATGGGGGCCGGAAGTTTCAGAGGTGTGCTTTGGAAGTTTGGCTATATCCCCCTTACAAGGACGTGTAACGGAAGAAGAAGGGGCCTCAGTTCTGAAGTATGCCCTTGAGCGGGGGGTAAACTGGATTGACACGGCGGAAATCTATGATAATTATGCGCAAATTGCTGCGGCGACGAAAGGGCATCCGGAGGTCCGCATTATCAGTAAATCATACTCCGTCACAGCCCCGGAAATGCGCCAGAGCCTGGAAAAGGCGCGAACCTCCCTCAAACGAGATACTCTTGATTTTTTTCTGCTTCATGAACAGGAAAACGCCTTAACTCTCCAGGGGCATTCGGAAGCTTGGGAAGAACTTTTACGGGCCAAGGAAAAGGGCATCGTCCGCTGGATCGGAATTTCGACGCATGCTGTTGCCGGGGTCCGGGCCGGGGCACTCCAACCTGGTCTCGATGTAATTCATCCAATCTTGAATTATCAGGGACTAGGGATTATCGATGGAAATTTAAACGAAATGCTCGCTGCCATTTCGTTTGCGGCAGAATTGGGCATTGGAATATACGCTATGAAGGTTTTCGGGGGCGGGCATTTAACCCATGACCCAGAAAAAGCCGTGGCCTTTGTCCGAAGCGTTCAGGGAGTGCAGGCCTTTGCCTTGGGAATGTCTAGTCGAGAAGAGGTGGATTATAATCTTCTCTTGTTGGCGGACCATGAGATTCCGCAAGAGTTGCGAGAAATTGTTAAATGCAGAAAACGGCAGCTTTATATTGCTGATTGGTGTCAGGGGTGTGGGCTTTGTTTGGAGGCTTGTCCGCAAGGGGCTTTACACCTCGAGAAAGTAGCTGTGGTGGATCCTGAGGCGTGTGTGCTTTGTGGGTATTGTGGAAGGGTTTGCCCACATTTTTGCCTTAAGATTGTTTAGCCAAGAAATGGCTGTATGTGTAGGAGGAAGTTGGTAGGGTTAAGTATTGAAAGGTGATGTAAAATGGAAAGAATATTAAATATTAATAATATTCCTAAAGAATACATTGATGACCCTGACTTTCAATCAAAAATGAAAACAATTTATCTAGGTGATGCTTTAGGGAGCGAAAAGATTTACGTAAACATTGACTATGTAAAACCCGGTGCCAAAAGTGTAAAGTACCATTCGCATTCAAAGCAGGAAGAATTCTTTTTAATAATGAATGGAACAGGGATGTTGCGAATAGATGGGGAAGAAATAAAAATAGCATCAGGAGATGTTATTTCAAAATCTGCTGGTAAAGATATCGCACATCAGTTTATAAATAACAGCGCAGAAATATTACAGATACTTGATATCGGAACAAGGGAGATCGATGATGTAGCTACCTATCCTGATGAAAATGTGGTGTATCTAAGAAATAAAGAGTTGGCTTTTAAAATTAACAATAAGCTTGAAAAATGGAATTCAGACCCTAATAAATAACATCTGTGGGTAAGGCCAGTTGGGAGGGAATATTATGCGGATTATGGGGTTAGATTTCGGGTCGAAGACGATTGGCGTGGCAGTTAGTGATGCTTTTTTTTGGACAGCCCAGGGGGTTAAGACGATTAGACGCTCCAAGCAGGAAATCGATGAGTTGCGTGAACTCATTCGCGAGTATGAGGTGAATGAAATCGTGATAGGCTATCCGAAAAATATGAATGGAACGCTGGGGCCGCGTTGTGCCTTGACCGATGAGTTTGCTGAGCGTTTGCGTTTGGAGTTCGGACTTCCGGTGGGGCTATGGGATGAGCGCTTAAGCACAGTAGCAGCACAGCGGACTCTTCTGGAAGCGGACGTATCCCGTGCGAAACGGAAACTCGTGATTGATAAGATGGCAGCTGTATTTATACTTCAAGGGTATCTGGATCGTCGGCAGAAAGGGAATGTTCCAGTGTGATTAATTTGACAATCATTACCTATGATAGTACAATGACCATATTATTTGATAAGAGGTGAATTATATGACTGAACATCCACATGATCATGACCATGATGAGCATGACGCTGAAGAGTTTGACACAGTTGTTCTAACAGATGATGAGGGAAAAGACCATGAGTTTCTTCATCTCGATACCTTGGAACTTGAAGGCTCGACATACTTTGTCTTGATGCCCATTTCGGAAGACGAATCCGAAGGTGAGGACGATGATGAGGCCATTATCCTTAAACTCGGCAAAGATGCTGAGGGGGGCGAAATGCTACTTGACATCGAGGATGATGAAGAGTGGGAAAAAGTGGCTGACGCTTGGGAAAACTTAGTAGAATCCGAAGATGACGAGTAACCTTTAGTAACCTTTAGTAACCTTTAGTAACATTTGTGAATGTGCCTGAACAGAAGAACTCGCTGAGATGATCTCAGCGAGTTCTTCTGTTTTATTTTTTTGGAAAGCGAAATTCAGCGATAAAGCGTAACACTACGGAGATACTAAAGTTGACCAATATTGGAGGTGTAGGCAATGAAACATAGAGGAGAAACATGGAGTCGGAGTCCTTATAAAGCACTGGCTTTTCTTTTTTTGGCATTATTGTTCATCGGAGGATGTACTCCTGCCAGCGCCATCGGGCCTACAGGTGGGGTTTTACCGAAAGGAACAAAAGTCGACGATTTAGAGTTAAGTGGCACTCCAGTCCCGGAGGCAGCTCCGAAACTAGAGAAATGGGCTAAGGACAAGCTGGAAGAATCGCGTGTTCTGTTGTACAATGGAACCGAGATTCCGATGACCCTAAAAGACATAGGGGTTGATTTGGATACCCAGAAGACTATCGAAGGAGTCCGGCTCACCCCAGGAACGGCTTTGCCGAGTGTACTTAAAGTGGATTTATCGAAGGTGAGTCAAGTGCTTCAGGAGAAACTTGGCAAGTTTAACCGACCTGCTAAAGATGCCTCCTATAAGATTGATAATGATATGGTGGTCATTGATCCGGCAGAGAGCGGTCAGGCGGTTGACATAGGACGGATGATTAGCGATCTTCAAAAGGTCTCTTTAAATAAGGTACCGACTCGGATCAATATTCCGGTCGTTGAGGTACCCGCGTCAGTCAACACAGAGGAAGTTAAGAAGTTGGCTTTTGATGCCATCATTGGAGAGTATTCGACGAAGTTTGCAGTTGAAGATAAAAACCGCTCGGAAAATCTGACAACTGCTGCCAAAGTCTTGGACCGCAAAGTCATACGGCCAGGGGAGACATTTTCCTTCAATGATACAGTTGGACCTCGCGAGCCAGGGACAGGGTATAAAGATGCCTACGTGATAGTCGATGGCGAATATGTACAAGGAACCGGAGGGGGCGTATGTCAGGTTTCATCCACCCTCTATAATGCTGTACTCCTAAGTAATTTAGGGGTCGTGGAACGGATACCACATGCCATAGCTGTAAGTTATGTTCCGGCTGGTCAAGATGCGACGGTCAATTATCCTAATATCGACTTCAAATTTAAAAATGACACTGCCTCGTTGGTATATTTAAGGACAGAAGTTAAAGCGGGCGTTCTCACCTTCCGAATCTGGGGTAAAAAGACGGAGAAATCCGTCCGTATAGAACGACAAGTGGAAAAGGAAATACCTTATAAGACAGAAAGGCGGCGGGATCCTAAGCTGCCTGCAGGTCGAATTGTTCAGGAGCAACCTGGCGCCAAGGGACTAGTTGTCAACATTTGGAAGGTTATTCGGGACGCTAACGGGAACGAGACCAAGCAGTTCCTAGGTCGCGATGCGTATGCTCCGGCTAATCGCATTTTGAACGTCGGGAGTTGAGGCGTTTCTGAAAAGTAGGTGGAAAGAGAGTGTGGGAGTATGTCCCCGGAAAGAAAAAAAAGAACGTGGAAAAGTTTTAGGGGGGTAATTCTTGTTCTCTTAGTCGGGAGTTTAGGGCTTTTGTCTTACTGGACTTGGGCGACCAAGCCTTACTCTCCTACAGGAAATAGTGAGAAGATCACTATTTCTCCAGGAATGACGGTGGAGCAGCTGGCAGTGAAATTACAACAGGGTCATATTATACGCAGTGCTTGGGCATTTAGGATGTTAGCTTGGTTGCGCCAGGCTAACATTAAACTTTATGTTGGCGATTATCAGTTGGCGCAGACTATGTCCCCTGAAGAAATCATTAATGATTTGCTTAAAGGTACGGAATTCACAGATGCTAATCGTGTGACCATCCCGGAAGGGTATACTACAGAACAAATTATCGCATTGCTGGTACAAAAGGGGGTTGGGAGCAAAGAGGAATTCACAAAGGTGATTACGGATGATACGTTTCCATACCCCTTTTTGCAGGGCGCGCCCAAGGGAGTACATCGTTTAGAAGGGTACTTATTTCCCAATACCTACTATATTGATAAGAAAACAACTCCCCATGCAATGATTGATATGCTTCTCCAACAGTTTGCCAAAGAACTTACCCCAGCGGTGCAGAAACAACTTGTTACCATGAAACTTTCCATTCCTCAGTGGGTTACGATAGGTTCTCTGGTTGAAAAAGAGGCGGTGAAAAAAGAGGATCGACCGAAGATTGCCTCTGTCATCTTGAATCGATTAAAGATTAACCAGCCCCTTCAAATTGATGCCACGATCCAGTTTTTGCTGGCTGCTCCAAAGCCAAAACTATTGAATAAGGATCTTCAGATTTCTTCGCCGTATAATACCTATCTTCACAAAGGATTACCGCCTGGGCCGATCGCCAATCCCGGAGATGCCTCCCTGCAAGCGGCATTGTTTCCGGCCCAAACGGATTTTCTTTACTATGTGGCTAAAAAAGATGGCTATCATGTGTTTGCTAAGACGTATGCGGAACATTTGAAAAACATAAAACTCTATCAGTGAGTTTTTTGGGACATAACGTAGATTTGTTCGACGTCTTTGTCTCCACGACCGGAGAGGTTGACGATGATTATTTGATCTGGATTCATAGTGGGGGCGAGTTTCATGGCATAGGCAATAGCGTGTGCGCTTTCGAGGGCTGGGATGATACCTTCTGTTCGAGAAAGGCGATGGAAAGCTTGGAGGGATTCATCGTCTGTGATGGACACATACTTGGCACGACCAATGTCT
The DNA here is from genome assembly GCA_031292095.1 of Desulfosporosinus sp. Classification (GTDB taxonomy): domain Bacteria; phylum Bacillota; class Desulfitobacteriia; order Desulfitobacteriales; family Desulfitobacteriaceae; genus Desulfosporosinus. The sequence continues at coordinate 96,515 of JARLHU010000175.1, read as the reverse complement.
TTTAGGTAACTGTGTTCAGGTCCAACACCGGGATAGTCTAGACCGGCTGAGATCGAATGGGTGGCGAGGGGTTCACCCTTTTCGTCGGCCATGACGTAACATTTAAAGCCGTGCACGATTCCGGGCGCTCCGGCTGTAAGGGGAGCGGCGTGTTTTCCAGTTTCTATACCCAAACCGGCCGGTTCAACGCCGATAAGTCTGACGGTAGGGTCTGCGATAAAGTTGGCAAACATGCCAATGGCGTTACTTCCACCGCCGACACAAGCCATAACGACATCTGGGAGTTTCCCTTCAGCTTCCAGTATTTGTTGGCGAGCTTCCCGAGAGATAATTGACTGGAAGTGTTTGACGAGTGTGGGGAAGGGATGCGGGCCAACGGCAGATCCCAGCATGTAAAACGTAGATTCGTAGTTAACCGCGAAGTCCATCAGTGCAGCATCCACGGCATCCTTCAGCGTGCGTGATCCGGCTGTGACTGAGACCACTTTGGCTCCTAAGAGTTCCATGCGGAAGACATTGAGGGACTGGCGTCTGGTGTCTTCTTCTCCCATGTAAATTACACATTCCATGTCAAAGAGAGCACAAGCCGTTGCAGTGGCTACGCCGTGTTGTCCGGCTCCGGTTTCTGCGATCACCCGTTTAACTCCCATACGTTTGGCAAGTAACGCTTGACCAAGGACATTGTTAATTTTATGAGCACCGGTATGATTTAAATCTTCACGTTTGAGATAGATTTTCGCGCCCCCTAATTGTTTAGAAAGTTTTGCTGCATGGTAGAGAGGGTTGGGGCGGCCAACATACTGTCGGAGATAATAGTCGAGTTCCTCATTGAAAGCAGGATCGTCCTTATACGTTTCGAAGGCGTTATCCAATTGATCCAGAGCGTTTTGTAGTTGAGGTGGGACAAAACTTCCGCCATATTCACCAAAATAACCTTTTTCCATAATAAATCCCTCCATCTCATAATTTTAGAAAAATAAAAAAACTCTCCATCCCTGTAAAGGACGGAAAGTTAATTTCCATTATGCCACCTTTTCGTATGGGATCTACAGAGTAGATGCCTATACTTTAAGCTTAGATACGGAGAAGGATGCGATTCTCGAGCATAATTAAGCAGATGCGGAGAGTCGGTCTCTCGATATCCGTGTTTCTGTAACGGGAAACCCCCGGTAGCACCTACTGACGCTTAGCGTGTTCAGATTACGACTCTGAGATCCATTCGGTCTATGGGAATGTATCAGACTTTCACCTGCTCTGACTCGCTATAACATCCTTAAAAGACGTACTAATTCTCTTCATTGTCTTGCATGATATTTTTCTGTATTGTAATATAGCAGAAGCTGGACGTCAAGGGGCATTTTGTAATTTCTTCGGTTTGACGGGTGCTCTGTGCAAAAGCCCGCTCTGCTTTGCTGTAAAGTATATGCGTTTAGGTATGACAGGATTGAAATTAATCCCTCAGGAAAGTATAATTATAACAAAAATTACCATAAGAAAGGGCGTTCGGAGATGTATGTGCCCCTATGACATTGAAATAGAAGCTATAAAAAATCAACTTATAAAAAAGTATAACCCTCTGGACATCATTCTATTTGGTTCTTGCGCCAAAGGGAGGGTTACTCGAAGTAGTGATGTGGATATTTGTATAATTCTTGAAACGGATGATAAAAGGAAAAGGTCAACGGCGAAAGGAAGGCGATTTTGCATGCCCGTACCACAAGCAAATAAAAAGAATACCTATGCTGATTATTTAACCTGGCCGGAAAACGAACGATGGGAGCTCATTGACGGAGTACCCTATCTACAGGCTGCTCCAACCTGGCAACATCAAGCCCTTTCGGTAGCATTATTAGCCCAATTTTACAATTACCTTTCTGGGAAGGCTTGTCAAGTGTTTGCGTCTCCTTTTGATTTGCGGTTACCTGAAGCGAATGAGAAGGATGAAGAAACCACATTTGTTGTGCAGCCGGACATTGTAGTCGTATGTGACAAAGAAGGTCTAAAAGGAACGGGCTATTATGGAACGCCTACCCTAGTCATAGAAATATCCTCCCCTTCAACAACAAGAAATGATAAGATTTGGAAGTTTAATAGATATGAAAAAGCAGGTGTTAAAGAATATTGGATAGTAGAACCTGATGCTAAATTCGTCAGTGTGTTTACTCTGCAACCAAATCATAGATATGGCCGACCAGAATCATATACGGAAACGGATAAGATAGAAGTTTCTGTTTTCTCAGATTTGGTTATAGATTTACAGCCGGTATTTGAGAGTGTTTGAAGCTGGTAATAACTGTACGAGACGATGTGTTAAGCATCTGGCTATTGATGAAAGCAAAGTTAGGGGAAGTTTCATGAGTAAACCTGAGTTATTAGCTCCTGCGGGAGATTGGGAAAAGTTACAATACTCGCTGGCTTATGGAGCGGATGCGGTTTATATGGGAGGCCAGGCCTTCGGACTGCGGGCTTACGCGGGAAATTTCAGCTTTGAAGAAATGAAGCAGGCGGTTAGCTGGACGCATGCGTTGGGGAAGAAAATTTATGTAACCGTGAATATTTTCGCCCATGAAGCAGATTTTGAGGAGCTGCCGCTTTATCTGAAGCAGTTGGAAGAATTGGGCGTGGACGGAGCTATTGTATCCGATCCGGGTGTTATTGCACTGGCCCAGGATGTGGCACCTGGGCTACCCCTGCATTTAAGCACCCAAGCAAATAACACGAATTCGTATTCGGTGCGATTTTGGCTGAAGCAGGGGATAGAACGGGTTGTCCTGGCTCGAGAGTTGACGCTAGAGGAGCTGAGGGAAGTACGTGCTAAAGTGGATGGAGGAGGGCTGGAGATCTTTATCCATGGAGCGATGTGCATGTCTTACTCAGGGAGGTGTTTACTAAGTAACTATCTGACAGGACGAGATGCCAATCGTGGCGAGTGTACTCAGCCTTGTCGTTGGGGATATGCTTTAGTAGAGGAAAAGCGGCCGGGTGAAGTCTTTCCGATTGAGGAAGATGAACGGGGGACTTATGTCTTTAATTCCCACGATTTATGCCTCCTGCCCCATCTGCCTTTATTAAGGCCTATAAATATCGACAGTTTTAAGATTGAAGGACGGATGAAAAGCGTTCAGTACGTCGCCAGTACGGTCAAGGTTTATCGGGAAGCGATTGATACGCTGTGGGATGAAGGAGAGGAAGCCTTTCAGGCGAAGCTTCCTCAGTGGTTGGAAGAAATGGATAAGATCAGCCACAGGGATTATTCGGCAGGATTTCTGTTTGGTAAGCCAGGGGCCAAGTCGCATAACTTAGAGTCCTCTCATTATGTTCGGGACTATGACTTTGTCGGGGTGCGCTTAAGTGATCAAGACAGTGAAGGGTTACCAACGTTTTCTGATCAACACACCGCCTGGATCGAGCAGCGTAATCACTTTCAGCGGGGAGAGGTATTGGAAGTATTAACTCCGCAAGGAGTTTCGTGGTCGTTCGAAGTTAAGGGAATGTGGGACACCGAAGGGGCATCCATAGAAGTGGCTCGCCATGCACAGCAAAAGATAAGGATGACGGTACCGGAGAAAATACTGCCCTATAGCATTTTACGGCGGGCAAAAAGCCACAAAGCAGATCAAAAGAAGACATACTAAGATTAAGGGAGAATATCCGATGAATGTTCCACAAGTACAAAACGACCCTCAAGTGAACGATAATTATGCGGACGCTGATCTTATCGTCAAAGCTCGCCTAGATCGGTCGGAAATCCAAATGCTCTGCAAATTGGTTGAAGGCTTAGGCCATCTTGGCATTGTAACTACGACGAACAAAGAATTAGGAGAAGTCATGATTCAAACGACAAAGGATTGCTGGCCAGAGTTAAAAAAGGTAATTGAACAGATGCCGATTGAAATGGAATTTATTTGATACCCGAGCACCTAAAAGAGGAACCTGAAAATTTGGGTTCCTCTTTTATATCCAAGCATATGTCATAGACCAGAGGATTGACCGGAGGGATCTTACAAGGGTGGACTATTTGTTTTTTTGTCCTTCCAAAAATGAGATGTAAGGGTAGCTTTGCAGTTCTTTCATGATATAATAATGTAAATATTGAACTGAATAATGTAAGATTGAGAAGAATAAGGTTGTAGTACGTGATTTAATAGAACTCACTTCTTAATTATCAGAATAGTTTCCCATAATATCGATGTTTTTCGTTTTCAGCTATCATAATTTAGTTATAATGGGGGGGCTTAAGCGGAATTTATACTTATGCTTTATTAGTAGACTAGATTAGAGACTTTCGTCCTATTAAAATAGTTCGGTCGGACATTACAAAAAGGACATAAATTAGGATATCATTCAGAGCAAGAGACCTCAAAGTGTCGTTAAGGATGATTAAATAGGATTGAAAATGATTTATTAATTATTTCAATCCTATTTAAGATTTTTTTGGAACAAAGTAAGATTAACGCACTTTTGAAGTAAATAATCTATTGCATCTGATTAGAAAGGTGTCAGTAGGTAGATGGAACAAGTGAGGACAAGAACAAAACTTGGCGAACTTCTTATGGGTGCTGGCATGCTAACTAATGCCGAACTAGAAGCGGTTTTAGCTGAACAAGTAAAGACAAGAAAAAGGCTTGGACAAATTCTTATCGAGCGCAATCTTCTGACTGAAGAAGAGATCATGGATACGCTAGCAGTACAACTATCTCTTGATCAGCTTGAAATGGGGAAAACGTTAATTAATCCTGACGTTAAACAAAATCTACCCAAGGAAGTCGCAAAAAAGCACAACATGACTTCTGGTGAAATAGAAGGCAAACGCAAATTAGGAGAAATGTTAATCGAAGTTGGTTTAGTAACCAGAGGACAACTGGATTTGGTTCTGGAAAAACAAAAAATTACGAATCACCAGATCGGCGAAATTTTAGTTAATGACGGAATTATTAATGAAAATGATCTGATTGAAACACTGGAAGTTCAGATGGGAATCGCCTTCGCTAACCTGGAGAAAAATTTCATTAATCCTGATGTTCCTCGTTTGATCAAGGAAAATATTGCTAGGAAACACTTGATTTTTCCTTTTGGAAAGGACAAAGGAAAACTTCAGGTGGCCATGGTAGATCCTTTGAACATTTACGCTATCGATGATGTGCGACTTGCAACCGGATTTGACGTTGAGCCGATGATTGCTCAAAAAGAGGATATCCTCCGTCTTATCGATCAGTATTATGGAAAACAGAACGCCGAACAGGCTGTAGAGGAATTTGCAAAACAATTTGATCTGGATAATATCAAAGGTCTGGATGAGGCCACTCTAGCGGAAATCAATAAAGCACCGATTGTCAAGTTGGTGAGCAACATAATCAGACAGGCTATTCAGTCGAAAGGAAGCGATATCCATATCGAACCTTTTGATAATTATCTGCGTATTCGATTGAGGATTGACGGAGAGTTGCAGGAAGTAATGCGCTTGCAAAAGACGACACATTCTGCCTTAATCACCCGTATTAAAATAATGGGCAAAATGGACATAGCTGAAAAACGCATTCCGTTGGATGGACGGGTCGAAACCGAAATTGATGGGCGCGAAGTGGACATGCGTATATCATCATTACCTACCATATATGGAGAAAAAATTGTTATCCGCTTGCTGGACCGAGGAGAGTTTCTGGTTACGAAAAAAGAACTTGGTTTTTCAACGGAAAATTTACAACGGTTTGAACAGGTGATTAAGAACCCAAACGGGATTATACTTGTAACCGGCCCTACTGGTAGTGGTAAATCGACGACCTTATACACCATTCTAATGGAGTTGAATAAAGAAAATCGCAACATTATCACTGTCGAAGATCCTGTCGAGTACCGGATGACTGGTATTAACCAAGTACAGGTAAACAATAAAGCAGGGTTGACTTTTGCTAGTGGTCTGCGTTCTATCTTAAGACAGGATCCGGATATTATCATGATTGGCGAAATAAGGGATGCTGAGACTGCCCAGATTGCTGTCAGGGCAGCAATCACCGGACATTTGGTTTTGAGTACAATGCATACCAACGATACTGCGTCAACCATAAACAGGTTGAATGATATGGGAGTAGAATCCTATCTCATTTCGGCGGCGTTGGTAGGTGTCTTGGCGCAAAGGCTTGTAAGGAAGTTGTGTCCAAAATGCAAGGAAAGATATGAACCCGATTCCTTAGAAAGAAAGCTACTCAATACGAAGGATAATACAGTGAAAATATACCGTGCTAGGGGTTGTAACGCTTGTAATAACAGTGGGTATAAAGGACGTACTACAATTGCGGAAATTATGCTAATCAACCGTGAACTTAAAACACTTATCGAAGAAAAGAAGTCGTTGGAAGAAATACACAAAGCTGCTATAAAGGCTGGCATGATGACCTTGCAGCGGAATTGCAGTCAATTAGTCTTGACCGGATTAACCTCCATGGACGAATTGATCAAAAATACGTCTGATTTAGAATAGAGGGATTTCTGATGGATATAATGGAGTTGCTAATCAAGACAACCCAAATGGGGGCTTCAGACTTGCATATTACCGTAGGTGCTCCGCCGATAATTCGCATCAACGGAGAACTGGTAGGGCTGGATGAAACGATCTTGACTGCGGACAATGTTGAGGTTTTGGTCAAACAATTGCTTGATTCTAAACATTTAAAATTATCAGATATTAATAAACAGCTGGACTTATCGTTTTCAATCAGTGGGTTTGGTCGGTTTCGGGTGAATATCTTTAAGCAGCGAGGCAGTTATTCCGCGGCCTTTCGAACAGTGATGAACCGGATTCCCTCTAGGGAAGAATTAGGCCTGTTACCGGTGATTGAAGATCTTTGCCGAAAACAGCGAGGACTTATTCTGGTGACAGGACCCACAGGGAGCGGGAAATCCACGACTTTAGCGTATATGATTAATCTTATTAATCAGGAACGAAAATGCCACATCATTACCTTGGAGGATCCGATTGAATATCTTTACAAACATGACAAGAGTATCATCAATCAACGGGAGATCGGCGGAGATGTCACTAGTTTCGCAGACGGTTTGCGGGCTGCTTTGCGCCAAGACCCGGATATTATTCTCGTGGGTGAGATGCGGGATCTGGAAACTATTAGTATTGCCGTGACTGCCGCGGAAACAGGACACTTAGTGTTGTCAACCTTACATACTGTTGGTGCTGCGAAGACAATTGACCGTATTGTGGATGTTTTTCCCCCGTTTCAGCAGCAGCAAATTAAAGTTCAGCTTTCCACGGTTTTGGAAGGGATTGTTTCCCAGCAACTACTGCCTAAAGCTGATGGTAGTGGGCGTATTGCCGCGATCGAAGTAATGATTGCCAATAGTGCTGTTCGCAATCTCATCCGGGAAGGAAAAACCTTTCAGATCCAAAATGTCATCCAGACGGGAAGTAAAGTAGGAATGCAGACCATGGATGCTAGCTTAATGGACTTGTTTAAAAGGGGCTTGATTACCAAAGAAAATGTTTTCCAGTATTGCGTGGAAATGGATATTGTCAAAAGGTACTTAAGTCTTTAAGCATTATAACCGATATAATTGATAAGGAGGCCTTTATGCCAAACTATCAGTATAAAGCTTTAACAAACCTTGGTAAACATGAGCAGGGAGTCTTACAGGCTAATAGTAGGATGGAAGCACTGGAAATACTACAGCAACAGAAAAAATATCCTGTAACCGTGCAGGAAACAACTAGTAAAGATCTGAAAACAGTTAGATTTTCAAAAAAAACGAATGTAAAAGATTTGGCTGTTTTCTGCCGTCAGTTTTATACCATGCTTAATTCAGGGATCTCGATTATCAAGTGTTTAGAAATCTTGCGTGAACAGGTTGAGAATACAAGACTGAAAGCAGCTTTAGCAAATGTCTATGAAGAAGTGCAAAAAGGGGCGATGCTTTCGGCGGCTATGCAAAAACATACTGTTTTCCCGGAACTCTTTACCCAAATGGTTATTGCGGGAGAAACTAGTGGGACGTTAGACCTTTTGATGGACCGGATGGCTGTTACGTATGAAAAAGAATTTAAAATTAATAACAAAATTCAAACCGCTATGATTTATCCTATTATTTTATGTATTCTGGCCATCAGCGCTGTAGTCATACTGTTGACAACTGTCATGCCAACCTTCGTTTCACTTTTCAAAACCAGCGGCGTTGAACTTCCTTTGCCGACTCGAATTGTTATGGGAGCTAGTGATGCGTTAAGATCCTACTGGTATCTGATCCTAATGGTCATTGGAGGACTAACTTTTCTCGTCAATAGAGTTATCTCCAGCGAGAAGGGCCGGTATGCGTTTCATGCTTTTCAGCTTCGTATTCCAGTGGTTGGCAAGGCGATACAACGGATATACACCGCCCGTTTCACCAGGACCTTAGGTACTCTGCTCACGAGCGGAATTTCCCTGATTCCCTCTCTGGAGGGAGCCGCTGGAGTGGTCGGCAATGTCGTCGTAAGTACCGGGATCAAACAAATCGTTGAAGAGATCAGAGAAGGCGTTAGCTTATCGGATCTAATTCATAAAACTGGGCTTTTTCCGCCCATGGTGGACAGTATGATTCTGATAGGGGAAGAGTCGGGAACACTGGAAATGATCTTGGACAAAACAGCGAATTTTTATGATGAAGAAGCGGAGACATACCTGCAAAAAGTGGTGTCAATGGTTGAACCATTGTTTATTATCATAATGGCAGTCATCATTGGTTTTATCGTCATCGCCATATTAATGCCGGTATTTGATTTATCTAAAACTGGATAGAAGGAGGGTTGACTGAGGTAGTTCTAGGCTAAAAAGATAAACTAATATATTTATGAAAGAGGAGAGATTATTATGACTAATGTAAAAGTATTAAAAAACAAAAAAGGTTTTACATTGATCGAACTTATCGTCGTTATGGCCATCCTGGCTATTTTGGCAGCCATTGCTATTCCCAAGTTTTCAGGCATGAGAATTGACGCAGCTGTCAATGCCGATGCGAGTACTGCTTCACAAATAGTTAATGCTGCCCGGATTCAGGAAACACAAACAGGAACACCGGTGGTGGCTGGTACAGTTACAGCTACAAATATATTGCCAGCTTATATGGCTGTCCCTTTATCATCGCAGACAGGTGGGGCATTTACTATCGGTGGAGGCGGAACGACCGCATATGTTGTAACGTTTGTACCAGGCACAAGCTATGGTGCGCATAGTGGGGTAACACAAACTGTTACAGAAAATGTAAAATTTAGTATTGATCACTAAAAAGACTATCTGCTTGAATCTGATAACCTAAGTTAAACGTTTCATGAAAAATATTCCAATATAGAATTCTTTAAAATTTACAACCTATTATGGGCTGAACATTATAATCTCTTTGTAGTTAGGGGAGAGACACGGACGGTCCAGCGATGCGCCTCTCCCTCTTTTAGTTCCAACCGCTTAGTTTGTTGGTCTTCTTACTTTAACCAGTTTCTTTCTTCGGTGAAAGAGGTTCCGTATATACGGGGAGAAAATCTCTTACCCTACCCGCTTTTCGTGGTGATACTAAACCATTGTTTCGGGATTGGTCAATACCAAGAGAGATCCATTATAAATATGTGAAGGGTTTCGCTTGGTTTAACCTTTTCTTATCGTTTAGGTTGGTTTCTGGTGCTACTTATTAAAGACTTCCGAGGGATGATTTGTGCACAATAATCAAGAAATGGGTGAAAGCTATGAAAGCTATAAAGGCCATGAAAGATAGAATGGATAGCTTTTATATAAAAGATATAAAAGATATAAAAACAATAAAAACTATGCTAACATTAAAAGCTATGAAATCCGTGAGTATTTTATCCCTCGATATCGGATCGATGCTGATTAAAGCAGTGGTAGGCAAAGAAGTTAGAAATGGTGTCGAAATCGAAAAGGCCTTTTTATTTAACACACCAATCGGTACGGTATCAGACGGGCATATTCTCGATGTTGCCACCCTAGGTGCTGAAATTCAAAACCAGTTGGAAATCAGACAGATTACAACCAAGCAGATTATTTTTTCGATTTCCAGCACAGAAGTAGTTACCCGAGAATTGCTCTTGCCGTCGGTCAAAAATAAAGAAATTAGGCAACTCATCGTTTTCGAAGTAGATAAACTTCTCCCTATTCAATTGGAGCAGTATATACTGGATTATTCTGTATTAGAAAATATTGCGGAAGATTTAACCAATAAATCCAGGATTTTAGTCGCTGCCTTGCCTAAAATTATAGCTGAGGGTTACTGGCAGTTGGCCAATCAACTGCAGTTAAAGCCCTTGTCCCTTACCATCCATGCCTGCAGTATTACCCAGTTATTCCAACAGCAAGTGCAATTGAATGGCAGGGATTTTGATCCGAATAATACCGTGGTTTTCCTAGACCTAGGATATAAGTGTACTGAATGTAATGTTATCAGTAAGGGGAAACTCTTGTTTCACAGAACTGTAAACCTCGGCGGAAAAAGCTTCATTTCGGAAAATGTTTTTCCTAGCATAGCACAAGGAGAAATTGCTGCTAATGGGCTTTCGTTAGAACCGCAAACTATGCCCTTTAACACACAAGAGAATAATTTTGAATTAATAAATATGGAGAAATTGGGGAATTGGCTTCAGGAAATAAGAAGAGTTATATGGTACTTTACTGGAATGAACTCTGAAAATAAAATAGATAACATCATCCTGATCGGTGGATGTACAGAAGATGTACCGGGTTTAGCAGCCTATGTGGAAGATGTCCTTAAAATTAGAGCAGAAGTATTAGAAAATATCAGCCTTGTCAGCAGTGAAAAGAATGGAGAGAATTCCTTGAAATATTACTTAAATGCCATTGGGGCAATCAAACGAAATTAGATACCTGTTTAAGATTTCAATGAGGTTGCTTGGGAAGGTGATAAGTTATGCAACAGATCAATTTCTTTAAACCATATTTTGAAGAGAGAAGAATTAAGCCGAAACAAAAAATAATTGTGGGTTCAGGTTTGGTTGTCGTAGTCTTAGCAGGTTTGTTAATTTGGAATATATTCCAAATTCAGTCTCTGAAAAGCCGTATAGCCGGGCAGAATAACTTTTTGAACAGTATAAATATCAAGGAAACAAAGCTGAAGATGAGTGATACGCAGGACAAAATCAAAAAGATGGATACCTACCTCCAGACAGTTAATGTTTTTGCCCAAGGGTTACAAAAAGAAGACAGGATTAATCGCCACATGATTGATAGTATTGCTGCCATGGTTCCCAATGGACTTTCATTTCAATCCTTAGCTATTGCAGATTCAGTGGTTACCTTACAGGGGACTGCTTCTAACAGAATCGCAGTGGCCGAGTTGCAGCATCAACTGCAGATAAGTGATATTTTTCAGAACGTACAAGTGAAAACGATCGTCCTCGATGATAAAGGAAATGGGTTTATATTCGGGATTGAAGGAACGTTGAAATAAAGGTAGTGATAAAGGATGAAGATCACCCTGCGTGAAAAGCTCTTGGCTGTGGGGTTAGGCTTATTTGTACTTATCTTTGGATTTTATCAGTTTATTTTCCAACCTCAGGTACAGGCGATAGCATTGCTTAATAATCAAGTGTTAGATAACGATAAACAAATTAAAGTAATTAATGATTTCCTCAAACCTGGCAGTAAACTGACTCAAGATTACAAAATCATGAAGGTCAAAACGGATGAACAGACCAGAATGTTTTTCCCTTTAGATGATCAAGAGAAAACCATCCTAGGTTTTGATCAAATGTTGACTTCTACCGCTCTAAACGGTCTTTCTGTCTCGTTCAGTAATCCGCAATTATCGAAGACTATCAATACCGCCAAGCAAACTGAAGCAATGAAATATAACCTTAAGGATTTAGTTGAGGACGCAGGTAAGGTCAGTACCGAAAATAAAGCAACTGTCCCTTCCCCTTCCAATGACAAAAACCAAATTCCGAGTATGGATTTAACCCTTCAGTACAGTGGAACCTATGCTAACCTGCTCTCATTTCTCAGTACGGTTGAGGGCTGGGAAAAGAAAACGTTCGTGAAAAGTATTCTAATCGGCCCCAATAAGAATGCCGAGGGTATCAGTGGGAATATCGTCTTTCGGTTGTTCATGCTACCGAAATATCCAAGTAGCGACAGTGATTTTAGGAGTTGGGATATTAAAGGGACCTATGGTTCTGCGGATCCTTTTGTCTTTATTGGAAAGGCAGCCTCGAGTGTCCCTACTGTAACTAAGGGAGTAACAGCTCCTGTAACGACAGATTTTGTGATGTCAATGAAACCGGTTACCGCAGATTTGCCTGCCGTAGTATTTGGTAAAAGTAAGGATTATACACGGGCAAGTTATGTATACAGCGATGATCCAGGCTATGTGAATACCAAGATCAAGGTAACAAAAAAAGAAGGCAAGTATTACTTCCAGTATCAAACGCAAGGTGACCTGTATCCCAAGGATGGTAGTATGGAAGTCTTTCAACCTCAGGGACAATCGTTAACTCTGTTGATCTATAGTACGCCCCGTAATCCTGAACATGATCAAAATGGCATAAACCTTTCAGTCATCAATGAATCTGATCTGCCCTTTGTGGTGCAAGTTCTGAATGATGATTCGGCAAAACCTAGGGTGAAGGTTACTGAGCAAAGCGGCAATGTCCAGATTAAATAAACAGGGGGGAGTTGGGATGGAGCGAAACCAGGGGAGTCAACAGGGTATGACACTGGTAGAAGTGATATGTAGCTTGGCGATTCTTGGAATTATTATCGCTCCGACGGCCGCTTTCTTTGCTAATTCGTTTAAGACCAACAACCTCGCCAAAGAACAATTGGAGGCTAATCAACTGGCGCAGAAGTATATGGAAGAGTACAAAAGCAAAAGCTTTTCGGATCTTATCACAGAATTTTCTCCCTTCGATCCGACGACTCACAAGAGTACTATTTCGCTACCACCGGAGACCCTTGGTTTCGATCAATTTACGACGGACGTTGAATTGACTCAAACAAATAATTTCACCTCGACTGACATTACGATCCCTTGGACTTACTATGGACAGACGTTACTTTTGTCTGTGAACGGGACTGGAACGGCTTTTACCTTCCTCGATGCAACGTATCCCTGTTCGTCTGACCCGATCACAGTTATGCTTAAACAAGATGGGGGACCGTCCAGTAATATCACGATAGAACTAGAAAACAGGTCATCCAAAACTTTGCAAGTGACAAAGCTTACGACTGATAATTATCTTAGCCTGAATCCTATACAGGGCAAGATTACTATGATATCCCAGAACGGTGAAGCAACACAGGGGTCTATCGATCAAGAAACAGGACTCCCTATCACGGTCACAGTATCCTGTCAGAAAAATGGAATTGAACTTGCGACTGCAAAGTTGAGCCAAATTAAAATGACCAAATGATGAGGTGGAATTTGATGCTGAGAAGACACTTAAAATGTAATCAGGGCATAACCATGGGGATGGTATTAATCATTATGTCCGTTTTAAGCATTCTCGGTATCGCGACACTCTCTCTAGCATTGTCAGCCTATCGTCTCCAGATGAGTGATAAACGCATCAAATCGACCTTTTATGTTGCTGATTCCGAGCTGGATCAAGCCTATGGTTTGATCAGCATCAAGATAAAAGCAGCCATCAGCGAAGGAAATGTGGCAGTAAATCAAGAAGTGCAAACGGAAATTGAAACTGAACGTGAAGATGCGATTCTAAATCCAACGACTCATGTAGCCCATTGGCTTAAAAGTGATGGTACGGTCGATGAAGGGTATTTAACTGATCAACTTGCCAACAGCCCTATTCTTCTTAACAAAATGCAAGATGCGTACAAGGCTTATTTGGGAGACGAATCGCAATCGCATATATCCGAATCACTGACTACGACAGGGAATTATAAACAAATCTCGGAAGCCAGTCCGGATCCAGATATAATTTCAATTATACTTGGTACAATCACAAATTTTATTGGTGATCCTTCAAAACCGATGGTGATTCCTCTCCAATATAAGGTGATTCATGATGCAGGTAAGGGGGATCAAGAGGTGACTCAGCAGGTTAGTGCCGAGTTCAATATTCAAGTACCTCCCAAGATTATTGGGTACCAAACTGCTGTGAATAGTATACCGCTCCAGGACCAACCCCTCTGGCGTACGGCTTTGGCTAGCTATAATAATATTGATTTATCGGGTCCTAATATTAAGGTCTCAGGGGATGTTTTTGCAAAAGGGTACTTACCCACTGATCCTACAGATTTAAAGGATCTAACCTTGTTTGGAGGGATTAGTGCCGGAAAAGCCTCGGAATCCACTAACGTGACAATCAACGGCAATGCCTATAGTGACGCTAATGTTCAGGTGAATTCAAGTAATACAAATCTAAAGGTCACGGGTTCAGGCTCAACGGGTAATGTTTTTTCCGATAACCTTGTCCTCCAAGGGAGCACAAGTCATAGTAAAATCGAAGTGGGGCAGGATGCCTATACTAGAGATGATATTGAAATCAAAGGGACTGCTGCCAACTTGTTGATCGATGGTAATTTTAACGGCTATTCTGGTGGTGAAGCCGGACATGACAAGAGTAGCAGCATCGTCATTAACAGTCCGGATATCAATTCAGCGGGTGGTTCCTCAGTACAAGTTGCCGGTAATTCTTTCTTGGCGGGTACTGTTTATGTTAACGCTGGAGATCCAGGAGACCCAGATTATCAAACTGGGGAAAGTGTTTCAATTGACGGTAATTACCGTGCTTATGGCTATCTACCTGGGAAAGTTACGTATGGAAGTTATGATCCTGTAAGTGATAAAAATAATAATCAATATACTTTTCGAAAAGTGGGAGATTCATTAATGCTCATTGATACAGTCAATGAGAAAGACTTTTCAGTATTGGATAAAGCCCAACATTTTTTTAATGTTTATCAAGAAATGGCCAGTTTTCTTAGCACAGGTTACACCAATCCCAATAACCATGATAATTCTTCCATTATCTTCGGCGGCAGTGTCCTCTCGACAGGTGCCTTTATTCAGAAGGGTACAATACAACCGTCAGATTATAACATTGATACCTTTGCCGCGACACAAGTAGCCTGCCAATCTGCCGTTCAGACGAATGTAACCGATAACTTTGGTCATGGGCAAGTAACCGCTAATACAGCAGGCTATGACCTACAGGATAGGGTCAATACCGGGAGTTTGTTTACGGAAAGGAATAACATTTTACAAGTTAGCCCAACTTTCAACGAAGTATTAGCAACCAGTCCAGATCATGATATTTGGCTGATCGGAGCCGGATTTGACCCAACAGGAGTGCCTGCTGATGCGATAACCGTCAATGCGCCATCTTCAGGAGTGTTCGGCGGTTTGGTCCTCACAGCTAAAAACGTATTTATCAGAGGAAAGGTCGATTTTCATGGTTCAGTTATAGCAGGGAAAGATATCAACGTCACTGATACCTATGATAAGAACTTTTCGGCCGACGAAAACTTAGTCAAGCAGATTATTGCTTCCAACAATCTGAATGATTTATTTGTTCCACCAGCAGGGACTGCTACCTCTCTTTTTAATTTTGATGCTGGCGGAGGAGTGCCTGACCCAGTGATTAACCCTGATTATCTTACAATTAAAAATTGGAAAAAGCTTTAAAAGCTCGCAAAGCTTCGAGAGCGAGGGGAATGTTTCGTATGAAGAATAAGCTAGGAAGCAGGCATGGGTTTACAATCGTTGAACTTCTGGTCACTTTGTCTTTGACAGCCATGGTCATTGTCACCTTGGGTTCCTTCTTTCTTAACCATCTGCGCTCTTACCACCGGGCGGTTGACGATGTTTTAGTTCAGAACCAACTTAAATCTGCGATGAATCTATTTGTAGAAAAGGCTATGGTAACGACAGGAATCACTTATCTTTCTTCATCTGGAGATTCTCCTTATTATGTTGTATTTGGGGAATCTTCTGGCCCACCGTTAATTTTCAGTTATACTCCCCTATCACAACAGCTAAAATGGGGTATGGGTAATGCTGCGGCTGATGCAACGAATACAGTCGCAGGTATGATCACTCAGTTTAAATTGGAACCTACAACAAATGATGGAACTCCCGTGAGCGTCGACGATCTTTCGCAAGCGAGTATGGCTGAAGTTACGATCACAGTTAGCGGAACGGATAACGGTGTACCGGGGCCACCGGAAGTGGTAACTTTAGATAATTCTCTGAGATTTCGTAATTATACAGTTCTAGGTCCATAACCATGTCCAGAACTCAGTCAACATTTAAAATCAATGGGTAAAATATGAGAGGAGGTGCCTTGCAATGTTTAAGGTGAGAAACATGAGAAACGGGATGAAAAAAGGAGCAATCATTACAGCACTACTGTTATTCTTCATTAATTGTCTGGTTCCGGTGACTATGGGAGCCACGATGACGACTCTGAAAGTTTTGGAAGTTCAGCCTGGTAATCACTATCAGTTGACGTCAAGCTACACTAATGTCTCCAATTACAATGTGCAAGTCACACAAATGCCGATGTCGCAGTTTATCAGCTCGGTGGACGGATTGAATGGGAAGTACGATATTATCGTGATCGGGAATAATTCCTATAACGGACCTTTAGCTGGAAATCTTTTGCACTACAATATCCCTAATGTATGCATTAGTCCGATCATAACAACAATCACGGTTGTTACAACGACGAAAACGACTAAATACTATCATAGATCCGGTAATAATCATTATGTAGACACTACAATCGCTACAACTCTCGTTACAACGACGACGACCACCGTCAATGGTAGCTCGAGTGACAATGCGGTTACTTCGACAAATCCAACAACAGTTGTTACTAATGCTAACGATACTTCTAGACATACCCCAACTCCTGACACAGTTGTAACTACAAACACGACCACTAACACCTCGGGCCCAACTACGACTTATCCTACCCAAACAACAGTGCCTGTCCATTATACTGCTGAGGGAGATCATTTCTCTCAAATGAACAATAATAATTTTACCTTGCCACAAGGGGGCACAACGGATTCATACGAAAATTATTCCCCGAATGACATCACCTCGCGACGGGCAGCGCTGTTGGCTGAATTTATTCAAAGCGGACAGTTGACCGTCTTTGCGGATTCCATTTTTACGAGTTCTGACCTCACCAACACAATTCTAAATAATAAATTTTCTACTTATCGCAATAATAGTACATATCCCAATTTTTATAGTAGCACGAGTATTGACATTAATGATCTGGTAAGCAAATATGCTGCGGCTAACAAGAGGCCGACTCTAACGATCACATCATCGCCCTTGGAATATAATGGGTCAAACGAACAGATAAACAAGTATATGAATTTTGGTTTTGATGCTTCCGGAAAGAATCCTATGGTTGCTAGTCTATATATTGATATTGACGGTGATGGTGTTTTTTCGGATACTGAAAAAACTTTAGACTCTGGAACGATTACCACCAACAATCCTACCGACGGCCATTTTTCCTTAAACTACCGGCTACCTGATTCTTATACTGGTATGCAGCCTTGGAAGCTGGTATTAGAAGATTCCGTGACCCATGCCAAGAGTTATAATACTGGTTTTAGCGCCTATATTGGGACTCCCTTGAATATCAGGGTCCTCCAGTTAATCCCACCAGGGAATTTACTTAATATTAAAACGGGGATGCAACCACCCTTAATCAAAGATGGAGAATATAATATTTCGGTTACTGTCATGAATGTTGCGGATTTTGACAATAACTGTCCCAATCAAGCTCCCACGACAACAACCGGAGTTTCGGCACCAACGCACTTGAATACTAATTATGATATGGTAATCATGGGTTTTGCAGATATATACGGTAGTGCTGATCTGAAACAGCCTAAGGCAATTCAAGAATTGAAGGATTTTATTGCGACCGGCCAAAGCGTCATGTTCACCCATGATACCATGACGTTCCTGACGTCTGGCACGACTGGATGGGATTACAATCTGACCAAACAATTTCGAGATCTTATCGGGCAGAATATCTATAATAAAGACCCCTTAAATGCGACGATTGCGCCGTTGGATCTCTCTAGTCGACTTCCTTACCCGAGCGGTTCAACCAAATCGTATGGTTTCACGCGCCTAACTCTCGATCGGGCCAACAATGGAAATCAATTTTCGACTGCGACTAGTGCCTTTAAGCTTAATGATGGCTTGATCACAGAATATCCGTATCTACTTGCGCCTACGCTCTCGGTGGCAACAACGCACCACCAGTATTTCCAGTTGGATCTAGAAGACCCTAGCATAGTTCCTTGGTTTACCCTCCAAGGGGGGGCCTTTAATAGCCTTGACGGTCGGAATGATTATTACACGTATTCCAAAGGTAATATTACCTATTCCGGGACAGGTCACACCGCTCCCAATAATGTGGAGGAGCAAAAATTATTTATCAACACCATCATTAAAGCAGCCCGTGGTGCCAATCATGCTCCAACCGTGGATATTTATGATCTGAACGACAATCAGAAGATTTATACGAATCAAACTAGACTGGATTTTTCGTTTGATGCAAGTGACTTGGATCTGATCAAAGATAGTCAATTAAAAGCTAGCATTTCTATTACGGATAATAGTACTCATATAACGACACCCGTCACAGCTTTCCAGGTGAATGCCGTTCAAGCAAATCTGGATAGTAACAATGCTTTTTATGTACAGAATAACAGCATTGTGAAGATTTCCATGCCCAAGACTGTACCAGATACTGCTAGCAATTTCACGATTAAGGTGACGGCTCAAGATAGCTCTCTGGCGACAGGTTATAAAACAATCACTTTGTATCAAGTTAGTCCACCGTCTCTGAGTCTTAGTACCACGGGTAATAACTTTTTCCTTGCCAATGATACGGGGGATATTACGTTCAATATTACTCCCTATAATACTCCGGTTCAAGACATGACCAATATCCAACTAGTAATTGACAAAGACCAGACAGGTATTTGTGGAGTCAGTGCAGATGCCGCTGCTAATAACCAAGACCCCAATGCCATTACCATTAATTTGCCAGATTATGTGGCGGGTGATGTGCATCATTGGACTCAGCAAGGTTTTGTGATGCACGCAGCCTTTCTGAAGGCACCAGCTTCAGGTGACCTCAAACTTAACTATCATTTGAAGTATAATACTACGCTCAACGGAGTGACTCAGTCACTACCACAAATTGATCAGTCGATCGATTTCCATGTCCAGAGTGGAGAAATCCATGGAGACGTTAAAGACGTTCAAGGCCGAAGTTTTGAGAATGTGCTCGTGACGGCTTCGAATGGTACTGACACTCCTGTGACGACTCAGACTTCTAATACCGGTGCCTATAGCTTTACAAATTTGAAAACAGGAACGTATACAATCACAGCTGCTGGGCGCAGCGGCTATAATGTGACAGTAAAAACTGGATCGGCGACGGGTCTTCAATTGAGCAACAGTGCTACAGATAATAGTAGTTATCAAAAAGAAGTTGATTTTCTGTACGGCGGTACTCTTATGGAAAATATCAGTATTGTCAGTCTGACAGACGAAGTTACGACCCAATGTATACCTCAAGGAGTTGCTTACGCAAAAATAAAATTTACATTGGATCGTCCTGTAACGACCATGAGTATCGATCTGAATACAACGGTTAATGATGCTGCTAATATCTTTCCATTAGCAAATGTAACCTTCAAGCTTAACGGTATAGCTTATACGGGCAGTTGTAAAATTGTAGGTGATAAACTAACCCTACTAACACCACCAGATGGCTTGACTTTACCCACTGGCAGTTATGAACTGGTACTCTCTTTTGACTTAGGTACTTCCGTTGTGGTCGGTGATACGGTAAAAATGTCGATCATAGACCTTATCACTACTGAAGAGAATGTTGACGTAAGTGATACAGTATCACCAAGTGCTAATTCTTCACTCTTCACGAATTATAGTCTACCGATGGCGATTGTATCGCCACCATATATCTTATAAATAACGATTGCACTAAAACGCTCATACTTGTAGATTGTATAATGCAGGTACTATTAAAAATGACCTTCTGTGGGAATGGGTTATGCAGGCAGAGAAAAGCAAAAACCTCAAACCCCAGGAGGTCTTTGATCTGAAAATTCTATAATTTTCAAATTAGATGTTTCTTCCTGAAATTATTATAAAGTATAAAGGGTGATATTATCATGTATGGCATTATTTTTGTCTTCGGCCTGATCATAGGCTCTTTCCTCAATGTCTGTATCTACCGCATACCACAGGGTGAGTCCATAGTTTCTCCTCCGTCACACTGTCCTAACTGTGGGACCAGACTGAAACCCTTAGATTTAATCCCGCTCTTGAGCTACTTAATTTGTCGCGGCAAATGTCGATATTGTGGTCTAAAGATATCCCCAAGGTATCTTTTAGTAGAGCTGCTTACAGGCCTAGTGTCTGTGGCCTTATTCTTTAAGTATGGTCTGACTGTTGACTTCGCGGCTTTTTTATTTTTGACCTATATTCTGGTAGCAGTATTTTTCATTGACCTCGATCACCAGATCATTCCTAATCAACTGGTGATTGTCGGATTGAGCGGAGGAGTGATCCTTTTTGTCTATAATCTTTTTTTGCCTTTGCAGATTTATGCTGATCATAGTTGGTGGAATCCCCTGCTGGGTTTAGTATCCGGCTCGGGTTTTCTGTTGGCAGTTTCGTTAATTGGCTTAGCGATCTATAAGGGCGATGAGGTCATGGGAATGGGGGACATAAAACTATTTGCGCCTATTGGCTTGTTTCTGGGCTGGAGGATGACTTTGCTCGCTCTCTTTCTGGCCATTATTTTGGGCGGAATATCGAGCCTTGTGTTGATTCTGATTGGCAAAGCAACAAGGAAAAGCAGGATCCCCTTTGGACCCTTTATAGTTACAGGTGTATTTATCACAGTGATGTGGGGATGGGATATAGTGCGTTGGTATGTAAGTACCTATTTTTAGTGCTGGGGTCAGGCCGCGGTTGCTGCTAAAAATATTTGAGCTTGGCTTGCTACGGACGGTTCGCTAATTAACGGAGGGATAATTATGGCCTTAATCTTTAGTTTAATTATAAGCTCGGTAGGCTTCGCTTATTTCGTTTACGGGAAAAAAACTGTTGAGTTTCTCTTTCTTATCTTCGGCCTGGCATTAATGATTTATCCTTATTTTATACCAGACCTAGTTACTTCAGTGATTATCGGAGTGCTCCTAGTGATCGCACCCTTTGTTCTAAAAACAGTAATCTAGAGTGAATAACAATCGGTTTCTAATGTGACTGAAAAGAGGCGGGTTAAATTATTTGTGATTTAGATAAAATCTAAATAAATGTAACGAGTGGAAAAGCACAATCCTCCCTTCTGACGCATAGTTATTAGAACAGTGCGAAAGGGGTGGAGATCATGTTCACGGGACTTTTTTTTGTCAGCATAGCACTTTCCGTTCTTAAGGGAGTTTCCCTACTGGTCTCGTATATCAATAATAATGCCTTTCCCCAGCCTTTAAATGAGAAAGAGGAAGCGCGTTATTTACAAATCCTCAGTGTGAGTAAAACAGAACCCTTCACACTAACCCCAGAGGTCGAGCGAGCTCGCAATACATTAGTAGAGCACAACCTGCGCTTGGTGGCTCATCTTGTCAAGAAATTTGATGGCACAGGGGAAGATGGGGACGACTTGATTTCCATCGGAACAATTGGTTTAATTAAAGGGATCAATACGTTTGATCCCAATAAAGGAACGAAGCTTGCTACCTACGCGGCAAGGTGTATTGAAAATGAGATCCTGATGCACTTGCGATCACTGAAAAAGTCACGGGGAGAAGTTTCTATCTACGATCCGATTGGCATGGACAAAGAGGGCAACGAGATTTCGCTGATTGATGTCCTGGGTTCGAACGAAGAAGATATTTCCATTAAGGTTGAAAATGAATCAGAGCAAAAGGCCCTGCTTGATCTTGTGAAAAGGTTAAATAGAAGGGAAAAATTGGTACTCCAATTGCGTTATGGGTTGATGAATAGTCCGAAACGAACCCAAAGGGAAATTGCGAAAGCTTTGGAAATTTCGAGATCGTATGTCTCGCGGATTGAGAAGAAAGCCATTCAAAAATTAATGGAAGAGATGGCGAAGATTAATTTAAATAAGTAAGTCCGTTACTTGCTCTAATGCTACCCTCTAAGGTATAATTATGAAAAGTTCTGCACTTTGGAGGGTTCAATGTTTGAGTATTTTCGACCGACACGTCAAGCTCCCTCGCTCGATCTCATTTCGATTGAACAATTAGTTCAGGATGGGATCAGAGGGCTCATTATCGACTTGGATAATACCATGACCCCCTGGAACGATGTTGAAGTGGTTCCTAAAGTGGCAGAGTGGTTTATTAAGGTTAAGGCGGCTGGAATTCAAGCTTGTGTTGTGTCAAACAATAAAAAGCGTCAGCGTGTAGCCGTTGTTGCTGAACGAATAGGAATTCCGTTTGTTTTTCGAGCGACAAAGCCACGCAGGAGAGCATTTAGAGCAGGAATGGGCCTTTTGGGAACAGGGCCAAAGGACACTGCGGTCATTGGAGATCAGTTGTTCACGGACATTCTGGGTGGCAATCGCCTCGGTCTCTATACCATTTTGGTCACGCCCATTAACGAGCATGAGTTTATTGGAACACGTGTTGTGCGCCAAATTGAGAAGGTGCTTGTCTGGATGATGAAGCGTTTTGCTCCGGCGAAACCTTTCAGCCCCAAAATTCATTAAACATTTAGGGAATGGCCTGCCATTCCTTTTTCTCTATTATAAAAAAGTCGGAACGTCCCTTCTTGCCGTCTCGACACCTTGCCATTCATGGCGGTGTCTAATCTCGAACATCCTTGTTCGAGTCATGGCGGTGTTCTAACCTCGAACATTCATGTTCGAGTCATGGTAGCGACCAATTTGTAAAGGAATGTTATACAATGGAGAAACACTATGCCGTGATCGGGCATCCGATCGAACATTCACTCTCCCCTGTAATGCATAAAGCTGGGTATGAAGCCTTAGGTGTTAATGCAAAGTACCACCGCTTTGACGTGGAGCCTAGGCATTTGCCGGAGGCGGTAGAAGGTCTCTGCGCGTTGGGGTTTTCTGGCTGGAATGTAACTCTTCCTCACAAGGAACACATCATTCCTTTCCTCAACACGCTTACTCCTCAAGCTAAGCGCGCTGGGGCTGTCAATACGGTGAAAATCCAGGAGGGGCAGCGGATCGGCCATAATACAGATGGCGTTGGGTTTGTGCGTTCGGTTGAGAAAGAGTTGAACGGATTTAAGGGAAAACTAGCGGTCTTACTCGGGGCGGGCGGAGCCTCCAAAGGGATTGCTTTGGCTTTAGCTGAGCAGGGGATGAAAGTACATATTTTGAATCGTAAGCTGGAAAAGGCGGAGGCGCTGGTTGAGGTGATTCAACGTGAAGGAGGGACGGCAACCGCTGGAGCGTTGGCTCCGGAAGGTTGGCTGGAAGAGGTTGACCTGTTGGTGCAAACGACTTCGGTTGGGTTACACGGTGAGTCGTTCCCATTTTCGGTCCAAGGGATCTCCGAGCAAGCTCTCGTCGTTGATATAATCTTTAACCCTAGTGAAACAGCGTTTTTACATGAAGCCAAGCAACAGGGGTGCCGTACGCTGAATGGATTAGGTATGCTTCTGTATCAAGGGGTTTATGCCTGGGAGTTTTGGCTGGGTGGACAAGCTCCTGTTGAGGCGATGGGACAGGCCTTGCAAGACCAACTCTTGCGACGGATGTTGAATACTTTTTAATAAAAGGAAGATTAAAATGAACAAAATGTGGGGCGACGAGAGAGGATTTACACTAGTTGAACTATTGCTAGTCTTGATTCTATTGTCTGGCGCGGGTTTCGTGCTCCTCATTAAGCTTCCAATCAACTTTGCTCAGCAACATCTGGACTTGGCATCGACTCAGTTGCTGGAGGAAATCCGCGATGTTCGACAGGCCGCACTAGCTGAGAATAACTGGTATCAAGTTAAATTCTATCTTCAAAACGGGGATAATCATTATCAGATTTTCCGGCAAGGAACCAGGCTGAAAGATGTCCATTTAAAGGATGGGATTCAGTTTGTTGGTCAACCCGCTGACCTAATGTTTAATGCTACGGGGAGAAGTGTAGGAACAACCATTGTATTGACAAACTCAGCGGGTGAACGAAGGAGCGTTGTGGTTGCCCCAGTGGGCATGCGCATCCGAGAAAAGTAAACGGGAGAAGGGACAAATAGTGCGCTTTTTAACGGCAGGGGAATCACATGGTCAAAAATTGGTGGGAATTATTGAAGGTCTTCCCTCAGGAATGAAGATTTCTAAGGATAGTATCGATGAGGCCTTGAGGCAGCGGCAAAGAGGCCCCGGGCGCGGAGGCCGAATGGCAATCGAACAAGATGAGGTTCACCTCATTTCGGGAGTGCGAGGAGGATTAAGTACGGGCGCACCGGTCGCTCTGGAGATCCTTAATCGTGATTGGGAAAACTGGGCGGGTATTATGGCTTGGGGAGATGACGCCGACTTAGAGAGCCGTAAAGTGATGACCCCTCGACCAGGGCACGCCGATTTGACAGGAGCTCTTAAATATCGCACGGAAGTTCGGAATATCCTCGAACGAGCAAGTGCCCGAGAGACCGCCATGCGAGTTGCAATCGGTAGCATTGTCAGACAAGGGTTGTCTGCCCTTGGGGTGGAAATTAGAGGGCAGGTTCGCGCAGTCGGCGGGGTTCATGCGGTGTGTACAGATGAGGAAGACTATTGGCAACGCGTCAAACTATCCGAGTGGTCCGTGGGGGATCCTATTGCGGAGCAAAAAATGGGGGAACAGCTTATTCTAGCTCGCGCTCAGGGCGAATCCTTAGGTGGATTGTTAGAAGTGCAAGTTCTGAATGTTCCTGCAGGTCTAGGATCTCATGTGCAGTGGGATCGGAAATTAGACGGAAAACTGGCCCAAGCTGTCCTTTCTGTGCAAGCAATGAAAGGAGTCTCCTTTGGGTTAGGATTTGAAGCGGGAGAACGAATGGGTTCGCTGGTTCACGACCCGATCCTTTATCGCCAGGGGCAAGGCTTTAGTAGGGGCTCCAACCATGCCGGAGGGATCGAAGGAGGAATGAGTAACGGGGAACCCATTGTCCTGCAGGCTGTCATGAAACCGATCCCTACTTTATACCAGCCTCTAGATACGGTGCATTTGGAAACCAAAGAAGTGGTTAAGGCCAGTGTGGAGCGTTCCGATGTCTGTGCAGTACCAGCAGCCTTGGTTGTTTTGGAACATGTGGTAGCTTGGGTGATCGCCGAAGCGGTGCTCGAAAAATTTCCGGCAGATAGCTTTATAGAATTACAAACTGCCTGGGAAGCGTATCGAGCTTATTTAAAACTTTAGGCACATTCAAGAAAATCACCAGTCAGTATGCCAGTCTATTTTGTGTCATACTGCGTCGGCATGTTCACCTAATAGTCCCGCTATGAGGTAAACATACCTCCTTGTCTGACGCAAAATATCCTTGGCATCTTTGACTTGTTATTTTCTTTCATATGCCTTAAACTACGTTCACATTGAGAGGGTGATCTCCATGCGAAATATCGTTCTAATTGGATTTATGGGAACAGGAAAAAGTACGGTCGGTAAGCGCGTAGCTCAGGCGCTGGCGTGGGATTTTGTCGACACAGACTGTGAAATTGGAGAAGTTACAAACTTGAGTGTAACTGAAATTTTCCGACGTCATGGGGAGACACGTTTTCGTTCAGAAGAAAGGATTGTGGTCGCGCGCCTCAGTCAGCAGGAGCAAATTGTGATTGCGACGGGAGGCGGGACTGTATTGAATCCGCTCAATTGGGAAGCTTTGGCCCAGAACGGGATTGTGATTGCTCTTCATGCCTCGATTGAAGCCATTCTCAGCCGAATCGGCCATAAAAATGACCGCCCACTCCTCAAAGGCTCGAAAGAAGCGATAGAGAAGTTATGGTCTGAACGCCAAGCCTGCTACGCCCAGGCTGACTTCACGGTCGACACATCCCAAAAAACTATAGATGAAGTGGTTAGTGAGATTCTGACACGGCTTGGAGGGAGAGTTAATAATGAGTTTAGCGGAGTTGCAAAAGATTGAAGTCACGGCGACAAAACCGTATCCGGTGTTTTTAGGTGCGCCGCTTGAAGAGTTGGGGGAGTACCTGCATTCTCAATTTAAAGATTTGGAGCATATTCTGATCATTACCAATCCGGCAGTCGCGGAACTTTACGCAGAACGTCTTCAGAAAGGACTGCGGGACTATCGTGTCAATGTCTTCTATGTACCCGCTGGGGAGACGGAAAAGTCGCTGGAGCGTTTAAGTCAGCTCACAACTACCGCCCTGCATTGTGGTGCAGATCGCCATACGCTGGTTATTGCCCTCGGCGGCGGTGTGATCGGGGATTTGGCTGGTTTCTTTGCCAGCGTCTTCATGCGGGGTATTCGTCTGGTTCAAGTTCCTACGACATTATTGGCGCAAGTGGACAGCAGTATCGGTGGAAAAGTTGCCGTGAATCATCCGGCAGGCAAAAATATTATTGGGGCATTTTATCCTCCCCGAGCAGTGTGGACTGATTTTACAACGCTGGACAGTTTGCCTTGGGGAGAAGTTGAAAATGGATTAGCGGAAAGTATTAAGCATGCCTTAATTGCTGACGCGGGGCTCTTTGAGTTTTTCGAAACCCAGGAAGAAAGCCTTAAGCAGCGAGACACCTCGATTTGGCGTGCTATGGTGACACGGTCCTCGACAGTCAAAGTGACGATAGTTTCTCAAGATGAATGTGAACAAGGGGTTCGTGCTTTGTTGAATCTTGGTCATAGTTTTGGACATGCCTTGGAGACGGGGATGAACTATCGTGGCGTAACCCATGGGCAAGGGGTCAGCCTAGGCATCGTGGCTGCTGCTCATTTGGCCAAGGCGAAAGGACTGATGACAGGGGAAGAGGTTGATCGAGTCAAGCATTTGCTGAGCGCCTATGGTCTACCGACAGAGATTGCGATTAAAGAGCAAGACCCTCAGTCTCTGTTGCAACTAATGCAAGCGGATAAGAAAAACCAGGGGGGACGGAAAATTCTGATTCTCCCGCAAGGAATCGGACAAGCGGTTATTTCCAAGGATTGTTCCGACCAGGAGATCTTGGACGCCTGGCAACAGGTAGTTTCTGCTGGGTAACACATAGATGAATAATGAATTCTAAAGAAATCTGGTGAGGATCGTAGGATCTTCGTCAGATTTTCTGTCTATAATCAAGGGAATTATAGTAATTATTAGGAAAATATGAAATTTATTTAGAGAAGATAGCTAATGGACGTATTTCTGATCTAGATACGTCGACGGTTGCAGGAGAATTGAAGTGAATAGCGAAGTATAAAAAGGAAAAATGAGGTAATTGCACTATTTCCTCGGATTTGGTGGTGAAGCTTATTACAAATAGAAATAAAAGGTGGGCAAAAAAGATAAATTGGCAATCTGGTTTCACATTATGGGAACTGCTCTTGGTTCTTTTTCTAATGGGAGTCATTTTGTCCTTGGCTGTGCCCCATTTTGGTTCTGCTACGAAGCAGGTCTGGAATCAGGTCGATCTTGCCAACAAAGAAAAAATTAACGGAGCTGCCCAACTTTACCGAATTGATGTCGGAACTTATCCGCTAAGTGTCCCGGATTTACTTCAACCACCAATGGGTGTGAGTGGGTGGCGTGGCCCTTATCTGGACGAAATTCCCATTAATCCCTATAACTCAGCCCAGAGTTATCAAATCGATGTCATGGGACAGGTCAAATAGACGTAGTGGCACGAAGCATCGTGCCACTACTAGGGACAAGGATGACGTAGGGACACAATGCTTCGTGCCCTCTCAGACTAAATAATCAAGGGAGGAGATGATTACGGAAAAACTACAAGATTTTTTAAAAGGTTCGCTAAAACCTACTCCAATAACTTCTTCACTAAAACCTTCACAAGGATATGTATTATTTGATGTGTTACTAGCCCTGTTTCTTTTTTCGATAGGGTTTGCTGTGCTTTTTGGTTTGACAGAAGGAGCGGTTTCTGAATCACGCCAAGCAACAAGCCTCCTAGAGGGAGCTAATCTGGCCCAGAAAAAAATGGACCAACTGGCGGTTCATGGCTGGAATGATAATATTGTCCGGCAAACCTGCATACCAGGTGGATCAGTGGAAGGGAACGAGGGGAGATTCCATTGGTTGATCGTGTCAGATTGGGATGATGTCCCACAACTATTGCGGGTTAGTGTAGAAGTCCGTTGGACTGAGCGGGGAAACCCTACCTGGTACAAACTGGAGAGCCTTTATGAAGTTGAATAAAGGCGAGGTTTATTCTGAACGCGGTTTTACACTTTTGGAGGTATTAGTTGCCTTATTAATATCCGGTATCTTCCTGATGACGGCGTTGCGGTTTTTTACGGATCAATGGCGGGGAGCGAGTACGCTCAAAAATCATTTGGAGGCGCACTATGCTGTTATGACGGCCGGGAAAACCGTCTCCGATGTAATCCGAATGGCAAAAACCGTGGCTTGGGTTAATGCTTCAGGAGGATTACAAGTTTTGCCGATGCCTGAGGATGGAAACCCAACCCCGACGCTTGATACATATTTTGTGGGTGACTTAGACTTTGATGGGACGAAGGATCTTTATTGGAATCACCTGGGAGTTTCGGAGCCGCTCGCGAGTTTTATCACAACGTGGAAATGTACGGAGGTGGAACCGGGGCTATGGGAAGTTTTCTTACAAGCAAATGTGAAGGGACAAATTGTGACTTGGCAAAGTGTCATTCGGCAACGTGTGCACCCGGTTGTCACTCTGCTAGTCGATCAACGGGATATGTCAGCTTTCTTATCCTCCTTCTTTTGACAACGTTTTCTGGTCTCGGCATGGAAGGCTATCTGAAGGCTAATGCCGAGAATCAGATGGTGAGGCGTGTTGCCCAGAGTAGGCAGGCCCTTTATGTGGCTGAAGGAGGAATCGAGTGGGCGAAAGCTCATCTGCTGGTCAACTCCGATCTGCGGCAAGGGAATTTATCGTTTGCTACCGGGCGTGTTGATATAGTCATTGAGTTAAGTGGGGGAGGGTATAAAGTGACTGCTGAGGGACATTCTGGCTTAGCGGTTCGAAAAATTGAGCAAATACTTCAGTTGGACAGTGGAAAGTGGGTGCTGAAGAGCTATCAGGAGTTACATTCATGAAGAAGGATAATGAACTGGGTCGATTTCTACTTGCTAATGGCTATATTGAGGCTATGGAATTGACGGCAGGATTAGAGCTTTCACTGCGAAGCGGAGACCCAATCGGCGAGGTCTTGGAACAAATGGGCGTATTGCCCAAAGCGAGGTTAGTGGAAGCCGTGCGCAGATATCTGGGTATCCCTGAAATTTCTCTGACCCAAGTCATTATTGACCCTGGAGTTGCAGGGCTAATTCCTGAAGATATGGCTCTGCGTTATACACTTATCCCATTTGGACTGCGGTCGGGGATTTTAAGAGTCGCTATGTTAGACCCCACCAACGAACGTGCCCTCAGGGATATCCGGATGTTAACCGGGTTAGAAGTTGAACCAGTCTTCGCCGAGAAGGAGGAAATCCAAACAGCAATTCGACAGTGTTTAACGGTGGAACAATCCGTTGCCCGACTTGCGCATCTGGCGGACAGGACTTTTGAGGACCAGGCTGCTTGGTTGACAGAGTCCAACGAGGTCGATTCTCAGGAAGACGATGCGCCCACGCTTAAATTAGTCCATTCTGTCTTGCACGAGGCGGTCGTGCAAGAGGTAAGTGATATTCATTGGGAACCTCGCAAAAATGATTTTGTGGTGCGCTATCGCATAGATGGTAAACTTATTAAGAAACATGTCCTCTCTGCAAATGCCGCGCGCAGTATTGTTTCCTGTTTAAAAGTTATGGCGCAGATGAATGTTGCGGAACGGCGGATTCCTCAGGATGGCCGAATGACGTTTAGCGCAGGGCTTCGGAGTATCGATCTGCGAATGGCCTCGATGCCCACTGTGTATGGAGAAAAAATGGTGGTGCGTCTTTTGGATCCGGAGATGGCCCAGCGACCGCTCAATGACTTAGGTATGCGTTCTGAGGTTGAAATAGGGGTGC
The DNA here is from genome assembly GCA_031292095.1 of Desulfosporosinus sp. GTDB lineage: Bacteria > Bacillota > Desulfitobacteriia > Desulfitobacteriales > Desulfitobacteriaceae > Desulfosporosinus. The sequence goes on along the minus strand of JARLHU010000175.1, from coordinate 66,340 downwards.
AAGTCTTGTTAAAACGCACCAATGGTTTAATCTTAGTTGTTGGCCCAACGGGAAGCGGTAAAACCACAACCCTTTATGCGTTGCTCAGGGAACTTAATGCCGAGGAGCAAAACATCATTTCGATTGAAGAGCCCGTAGAATACCATCTTTCAGGGGTGAACCAGATTCAAGTCAATCTTCCGGCAGGACTTAGTTTTGCCGTCGGATTGCGGCATATCTTGCGACAAGACCCGGATGTGATCATGATCGGGGAAATCCGAGACGAGGAAACTGCCAGAATCGCCATCACTGCGTCCCTCACTGGACATTTGGTTTTATCAACGCTCCATACCAATACAGCCGCAGAGGCGTTGGCTCGGCTCATGGATATGGGAGTAGAACCATATCTCCTGGCGTCTGCCGTCAGTGGAGTTTTATCTCAACGCTTGGTTCGGCGCTTGTGTGAACACTGTAAGTCAACCTACTCAGTATCTGAGGCGGAAAAAAGAGCGCTTCGCCTACCGCCATCCATTACCCAACTTTATCGTTCCACCGGATGCTCAAAATGTCTCGGTACTGGGTTTCGGGGCAGGATTGGGATTCACGAGTTTTTGCATTATAATCAGGAGATCAAGGAACTTATACTTGCAAGGCATAATTCGAGGGACATTGAGCAACAGGCTATGATCTCCGGAATGCTAACCATCTTCGAAGATGGTCTCTTGAAAGTGACCCAAGGGTTTACGACAGCGGAAGAAGTACTACATGCTGCTTCTGGAATTGAAGGGTAAGAGGAGAGAAAAGAGATGTATTCACTTGACGAACTTTTGCATTTGGCTGGGGAACAAAAGGCTTCAGATATTCATTTGACGGTGGAGAGTCCACCCGTTCTGCGGATTGATGGCTCACTGGTTCAACTTCAGACGGAAAAACTCACCCAGAATGATTTAGAGATCTTTGCCAATACTCTGATGAATGAGCAACAGTCCAAACGGTTTGGTGAATCTGGCGAATTGGATATTTCCTACAGTTTACCAGGGATCGGACGATATCGTGTCAATATTTATCGACAGCGGGGGTCCGTCGGAGTGGTTATTCGTTTGATTCCTTTTGTCATTCCCGATCCGGAAAGCCTACGTCTTCCGCCTGTGAGCATTGAGTTAGCTAAGTTACATCAAGGGTTGGTGTTAGTGACCGGTCCAACCGGAAGCGGTAAATCGACGACCCTGGCTTCTTTAATTGATTACATTAATAGTACAAGGACTTGTCACATTGTAACCATTGAAGACCCGATCGAATATTTGCACAAGCACAAACTGAGTTTAGTCAATCAACGGGAAGTCGGTAACGATACTCAGTCGTTTGCCAATGCCTTGCGGGCGGTATTACGGCAGGATCCTAATGTAATTCTGGTGGGAGAGATGCGGGACCTAGAAACTATTGCCACCGCAATAACCGCCGCTGAAACCGGGCACTTAGTCTTTAGTACACTCCATACGAATGGCGCAACCCAATCGGTGGATCGGATGATTGATGCCTTTCCTCCGCATCAACAGCAGCAAATTCGAGTGCAGCTCTCTGCCGTTTTAGAGGGGATTATGTCTCAACAATTGCTGCCACGGACAGATCAAAAAGGGCGCGTGGCGGCTATTGAGGTCATGGTGGCGACGTCTGCCGTTCGCAACCTAATTCGTGAAGGGAAAACACATCTGCTGCCTACCGTTATCCAGACCAATGCCAAGCTAGGGATGCAAACTATGGATAAAGCTATTATGGAGTTAGTTCAAAAGGGTCTTGTTTCCTACGAGGTTGCCAGGGAAAGACTGCAAAGCCCCGATAGCTTAAGAAGATGAAGCGGGGACGTTTGGATTGGAAAGCCGTTGATGCTAAGGGGCGAATTCAGCACGGTTCATGGGTAGGAGATGAAATCGCGGAGGTTCAAACACGTTTGCGGAAGGAAGGTTATTTTCCAGTCGGAATTCGTTCCCGCCGAAATTGGCAAGCAGTGCTCAAGCCGTCTCCAGCAAATTTTCAGTGGATCCATTTCGCTCGTAGGTTGGCAACTCTTTTGGAAGCGGGGATTCCCTTAGTACAAGCTTTGGAAACGATGACTGTTCAAGAAGAAAAGTTAACATCCCAACAGGAATTATGGAAGAGTGTCAAGGAACACGTGGAGGCAGGCAGCGACTTGTCGGAGGCTTTATCCCTCCTTAAACCAGCCCCTAACTCATTTGTACTTTCCATGATCAAAGCAGGGGAATATACAGGAACGCTAGGGAAGATTCTTGGCGAGGTGGCCGATGAATTAGAACAGGAACAGGCGTATCGAAAAAAAATTAAGGCCTCTCTTGCCTATCCGATAGTGTTGGTTTTTACTGTAGTCATTGTACTTTTCGTGCTTTCGGTTTGGGTACTCCCTATGTACGAAAAAATCTTTACAGGCATGGGCGCAGAATTGCCTTTGCTGACCAGAGTCATTTTTGACGTGGGCCGAAAACTCCCTGTCTTTTTAGGAATCGGACTTGTTTTGGCTAGCGGTGGATTGCTCGTTCTGAGGTTCACAAGCTCCGGACATTGGAAAATGCGCTGGGAACGTTTACTTGTACACCTTCCCCTCTTAGGAAATATCTATCGTTTTCGAGATTTAGTTCAATTCAGCCGGATCTTAGAGCGTTTGTTATCGGCGGGGATTCCCTTGCTAGAAGCACTCCACTTAACGGCTGGAACGTTGCGTAGATCCGAGATGTTAGAATTAACCAACCAGCTTGTGCAGAGCGTACGACAAGGCAAGCGTATGGCACCTTTGCTACGCGCAAGTCGAATTTTTCCCAATGAGGGGGCTGAAATGATCGCTGTTGCTGAGGAATCAGGGCAACTGGATCGGATGCTCCACTATGTCACGCAAATGTTTCGCCGTGAGCTCGAGGATCAGCTTGGTCGCCTAACGCGAATGATTGAACCGGTGCTTATCCTTGTTTTGGCTGGGTTGATTGGTCTGGTTGCCTGTGGGGTGATGCTCCCTATTTTTGATATCAGTTCACATCTTGAATGACAAATTATTTGAAGTGAGGTTTGCTATGGAAATTGAATAAAAATCGAGGTGAATTATTATAAAACGGGAAAATGGATTCACTCTGATTGAAGTGATGGTTGTGGTCGTTATTATTGGCATCCTAGCGGCAATAATGGTCCCTAAGTTGACGTTCTGTACAGCAGCAGCACGGCAAAAAGCAGACATAGCGTTAGCGCACGAGGTCAAAACGGCTCTGGATCGCTATCAGCTTGATTATGGAATGTATCCTAAAACAGCAGAGTTGACGGTAGCAGATGGAGCAGTGGTTAGTCCAAATCTTATTCCCAAATACATAAGTAAGTTAGACAAATCGACCACGCAGCAAATTGTCACGGTGGGAAACAAGGGATTTGGAGTGGTTAAGATCGTGCCCGATGCCTCAGATCCTCTGAAATTTATTATTCCGGATACCAAACCGGTTGCCAACACGATTATGATATATTTGTCCGGCGATGGTTTGGCTGCAGAAGTGAGAGCGTATGACGAAGGCTTAGATGATGTACTTTGGTCGTCGGCTAATTAGCATTAGGCATATGAAAGAAAATAACAAGTCAAAGATGCCAAGGATATTTTGCGTCAGGCAAGGAGGTATGTTTACCTCATAGTGGGGCTATTAGGTAAACATACCGACGTAGTATGACACGAAATAGACTGGCATACTGACTGGTTATTTTCTTGAATGTGCCTTTAAAGGAGACTCGCCGTTGTGACTAACCTAGCTCGTTTACCATTAAACCTCGTTTTTGTGGGGGTACTTGCAGCCTTAGCCTTCATTGATCTGGCTAAGTTTCGTTTGCCGGATAGCTTTACCCTCCCTCTATTGGGAACCGGATTATTAGGAGCTTTTTTGATACCGGGAAACCCGAACGGATGGGAAAGTTTACTCAGTGCCTTGGGCGCTGGTGGGGTATTCTGGATCATTGCCCAAGTATGCCCACAAGGAATGGGACTTGGTGATGTGAAGCTGGTGGCTGCAATAGGGGCTTTTCTGGGGTTCCCTTCTATCGTTCTTGCTGTTTTTATAGGAAGTTTTGTGGGAGCATGCATTGGGATTTTTCTTCTCGTTACAGGTCGAAAGCACTTTCAGCAACAAATCCCCTTTGGGCCCTATCTTGCCCTGGGGGCAATACTGACGTTATTATGGGGAACACAGATTTTCGACTGGTATTAGGGCTGATCGAGGTTCGATATTCGAAATTCGAACGAAGAACTACGAATCGAAGCCCACGAAATGCGAACTACCAACCATGAACCATGAACCAAGAGGTACGATGAACGATATACGATATTGCGAACTACGAATTCGAACCTCGAACCTCGAACTTCGAACTTCGATAAAGGGGTGGCTCCTATGCGAAAAAGGTCAGTGGTCTTTGAATTAACAGATGGAGAAATTCGGGTCTTTTGGTTTTTGGTCCATCCTTTTAGGAAACAAGGTCATAGTTCTACTGTAGTCAAATTTGACCGTATTCCAATCCCGACTGGAGTCGTCGAACAGGGGAACGTACGGAATGAAATTTTATTAATCGATATTTTAGCGACTTATAAGGCAGAGCACCCTAGTGAAAGTCAGAGAGCGTATTTGGCTATCTCTCTGCAACAAGGATTTATACGTTCGTATACGTTGCCTTGGATTCCTAAGCGGGACAGGAAATCGGCAATCTCTTTGTTGGTCGATGAAGAGATTTCCATTGCGAGATCGGATTTACTCTATGATTTTCTAGTGCTATCTGAAGAAAAGCATAAAAGCTTGCAAATTTTACTGGGGGCTACACGACAAAGTTTACTCGATCGGTATGTTTTTGTCTTTGGACGAGCGGGGTATAAAGTCATCAGCGTTGATTTTACTTTTTCTATCTTAGGGCAATCTTTAGGATTTGAACCAAACGAAGATGTACTTTACCTTCAGGGAGAGGCCGAATCTTTGCAAATGGCTTTGTTTCGTGGTGCGGTCCCGGAAAGTGTACGGTCTGTAGTAAATGGAGGAAGTGCGAACGAGTGGGAAAGCGAGATTCGGCGTTTTCTTTTGTATTACAGAACACAGCACCCAGACCTCAATTTGAATCGCGTGGTTTGGAAGGGGGACTCTGTGGCAGAATTTCTGGCGCAGGGTTTACTGACGTCAAATCACGTCTCAGTGGTAGAGCCAGCTCAGCTGAGGAACGTTCCTGATTATTGGCGGAAGGTGCTTGAGGAAAATAAGGGGTGGTGTGAGGTGCCGCTCGGGTATGGAATACTGATTTCGGCACATCGTCCGAGGCTTAATCTCAGGCGCCAACCGAATAGGGCTCAGACGGTTCAACGCAGGTACCTGGGGGGAGCGTTGTTTACGTTCGCCCTTTTTATGATCGGGATGATACTTTGGGTATCACTTTATCAAATGGCCTTGCCGATACAACAAGAGGTTCAACAGATTTCTCATCAAGGTGCGAGACTTGAGGCACAGGCTAAACAACAAGAGGAGCTCGTAACCGCTTGGAATATGGTGAAGCTTCATGCTGAGCGAATTGGAGATGGTATGGTCCAAATTCAAGCACTCCAAAATTTGCCAGGAGTGGGGCTAAAAATTGAGCAGGTGATATACAAGCAAGGCACACTGTCCTTACGCGGCGACGCCAAGGATGCACAAAGTGTTCAAACCCTGATTCGTACCCTGCGGACTATGGATTGGGAACAACCCGCTTTGTCAAGTTATAAGTTGACGCCCCTAAACAACGTCGAGTTTTCTTTAAGTGCTAAACGTGGAAAAGTGAGAACGGAATAGATACATGGTCGAGAGCAAAGCCGTGTTAAGGCCAACAAAAAATGGGTAAATTTTGGGGAGATGGAGGGTTAACTATGGCTTATTCCCCAAGTGAGATGAATCTTCAACACACTGTAGAATCCTTGCCAATCCCCTTATGTCAGCGTCTTTCACTGCGCAGTGTGAAGGGAATCATCGTGGGGTTGTTGCTCGGTACTGTCTTGGGATTCCTGTTGCTTTGGCAACCTGCTTACTTTCACTTGCGCTCATTACAAAAGGAGAAAACCTATTGGCAACAAATATTAAAGACGGGGGTTGCGAACAGCAAAGCGGACGCCAAGGCGGTCACTATTCCCACGATGGACCAGTTGCCTGACCTTATAGAGCAGTGCCGTGGTGTATTTGTTAAAGAAGGTGTGAACGTGGTTTCCTTAAATGTTGAACGGTTTGGTGAACGGTTGGAAACAGGCAAAGGGGCAAGTTTGGATTACGGTTTAGTTCGTTTACATTTACATGGAAACTGGGAGGGGATTGTTCACGCACTCAAAGCACTTGAAGAAACACAAGAGGGCAACATTTCTCTTCAGGAAGTGGTTTTAGATTCAGAAGGCGGAGAAGCGCTTCTTCAGATTCATTTTCGCACGGGATAGTAACGAGACATTCCCTAGCTTCATAGGCTAAGGCATATGAAAGAAATAACAAGTCAAAGATGCCGCGGATATTTTGCGTCAGACAAGGAGGTATGTTCACCTCATAGCGGGGCTATTAGGTGAACATACCGACGCAGTATGACACGAAATAGACGGGCAGATTGACTGGTTATTTCTTGAATGTGCCGAAAGCGAGGAGGGGTGTTTTGTGGGTAAGGAATACAGCATTCAAGAAGGGGATAACTTTCATAGTTTAGCACAACGCTGGGGAGGGACTTGTGATGATTACTTACTGGTCAATCCGAGTATTGATCCTCTGAAACTTCAAATTGGACAAAAAATTGTTCTTCCAGACTTTAAAGGATTTCACAAAGGGCAGGAACAATATGCAGATATCAGTGGAGATCGTGGAGAAGAGTTCGTTGGAGATTACCATGATGATGTCCAAATGGAGGTTGAGGGAGTTCGTATTCGTCTTCGACGCCTCGGTGAACCCAGAATTCCCCACGAAATTCACTTTATTCTTCCCCGTACTGAGATTCGTAAAATCCAACCTGCTGGGGAAGGTGGACCGTCTGAAGTGCAAGTTATGCTCAGTAATTTGAATGTTGTGCTCTCCCCTCGGTTAATGAGCGATAAAGGGGACACAATGGAGCATGCTCAACCAGCGGGGCAAACACAAGCCCAAGCACAGTCAGTGTCCCAACAGCAGCAAGGTCAAACTGGGCAAACTTCACCAGCTCAAAGGCAATCATATCCATTCGCTGCATCTCCTCAATATGGTCAGGGAGTGCAACCAGTACTGCAGCAGTCTCAAGGGTTTGCTCAGGTACCGGAACCACCGCGCTGGCGTATGACCTTTCCATTTAATAAACGTTGAAAAATAAAACCTCCGGATACGGAGGTTTTAGGTTTCAGAGAGTCTCCAAGTGAAAATACTATGCTACAGTGCGAAACTGTGATAAAATTTCTCGTAAGTGATGAGGAAGTGGTAAATTGGCAAGTATATGGGTATTTAATGGTCCTAATTTGAATTTATTAGGACTACGTGAACCGGAACATTACGGATCGCGCACCTTGGCAGAAATTAATCAAGAAGTGTTAGCAACCGCGAAGCAGGTGGGAATAAATACGGAATGTCGGCAAACAAATCACGAAGGGGATCTTTTGGATTGGATCCAAGCCTTGACACCTGCTGATTTCTTAATTCTGAATCCTGGGGCATGGACGCATACAAGTTATGCAATCAGGGATGCTATTTCTGCAGTGAGGGTTCCGACGGTCGAAGTTCACCTTTCAAACATTCATGCACGCGAGGCATTTCGAGCCAATTCCGTTATTGCTCCAGTTTGTATTGGACAAGTTTCAGGCTTAGGAGCAGATGGTTATATTTTAGCGATGCGTTATGCCATCGACTATCAGGGTCGTCGAGAAAAGGGATAAATGCCATATGTGATGTTCGATATTCGAACCACGAAAAGGGAGGTAGCATGATTAGTCGGTTAGAACGGATGCGTCATCAGATGCACAAAGAAAAAATTGATGCTTATGTGGTTAGCCGCCCAGAGAATGGACGGTATCTGAGCGGGTTTTCCGGTGGGGAAGCAACCCTGTATATTACTGCAGAGAAGGCTTTTCTGCTGACTGATTTCCGTTACATAGAACAGGCTAAGGCTCAGGCTCCTGAGTTCGAAATTATTAAGACGGGCCAGGACCACTTTGAGGCTTTGGCAGAAATCGGGCAACAGGCTCAGCGGCTTGGTTTCGAAGGAGATTTCGTTACTTTTATAGACTATGAAAAACTAAAAAACGCCTTCCCACAAGCAGAACTACTATCTCTGCCGAACCTTGTCAGTTATTTGCGCTCGGTGAAGGATAAGTCGGAGATCGACTTGATTCGTCTAGCTGTTCAAATTGCGGATGACTCTTTTGCCGAAATATTAAAGACTATCGAAATAGGACAAACGGAAGCGGAAATTGGGCTAAATTTAGAATTTTCCATGCGTCAGGCGGGTGCCAGTGGGGGTTCTTTCGAATTCATTGTGGCTTCTGGCGTCCGTACCTCGATGCCTCACGGAACGGCCAGTTCGAAGCAGATTCAATTAGGCGAGTTCCTGACCATGGATTTTGGCGCGATCTATCAGGGCTATTGTTCAGATATCACTCGAACTGTGTTTTTGGGCGATCCAGGGGACAAGCACAGAGAAGTTTATGAGACGGTTTTGGCGGCCCAACGGGCAGGGATTAAAGCGGTTGCACCCGGGCGGAGTGGAAAAGAAGTGGATGCGGTAGCCCGTAAACTGATTGAAGAGGCTGGCTATGGTGATTACTTTGGGCATGGCTTAGGACATTCCGTTGGGTTGGCCATTCATGAAGGACCAAATTTAAATAAACGGGAAGAGCGCGTGCTTGAGCCGGGCATGGTCATTACCGTCGAACCAGGTATTTACATCCCGGAGTGGGGTGGCGTAAGGATTGAAGATATTGTTTTGGTGACTGAAGATGGGTGTGAAGTATTGACCAAGGCACCGAAAGAGTTCATTATCTTAGAGTAAAGTTTGTGTCTTCTAGGTATTTAATCTTAGAAAGGGACAAACTAACTATACAAGAAGTATTAGGGGGAAATAGACATTTATGGTTTCAACAAATGATTTTAAAACAGGTCTTACGATTCAATTAGATGGCGATGTTTTTTCAGTGGTTGAGTTTCAACACGTGAAACCTGGCAAAGGTGCAGCTTTTGTCCGCACAAAGTTGAAAAATGTGAAAACAGGTGGAGTAGTAGAGCGGAGGTTTAATGCCGGAGAAAAAGTGCCGAAGGCCCATGTTGAGCGGCGGGATATGGATTATCTCTATAAAGATGGAGAACATTTTGTTGTCATGGACAAGGAAACTTATGAGCAAACTTCTCTGACGGAGGGTCAAATCGGAGACGGTGTTAAATGGCTGAAAGAAAACATGACTTTAGGGGTACTTTTCTATGACGTGGAAGTTATTGGAGTTGATGTGCCAAATTCTGTCCAACTTGCCGTTGCCTCCACTGAACCGGGAGTAAAAGGGGATACAGCAACTGGTGGTACAAAACCCGCCACGTTGGAAACTGGTGCGGTGGTTCAAGTGCCATTCTTTGTCAATGAAGGGGATGTGCTCATCATCGATACCCGGACAGGGAGTTATGTTCAACGGGCCTAGTTAGTTCAGAAGTCAGAGGACAGAGGCCGGAGGTCAGAACAGAGTCTTCTTTGAGAAGTGGATTAACTTACTTCTTTTAGTACATTAGAGTGTTGCGATGTGATGTCATAATTGCAGCACTCTTTGTTTATCTCCACAACTCTTGAAATTTTAGCATTTATAAGAAAAACCTCGGCTACGCCTCGGTTCTTTTATTATTCATGGATATCATATCAATAGGGGCACAATGCCTCGTGCTGTAACAAATGACACAATTAAAATAACAAAGGGTACGACGGAAAGGGGCACGATGCATCGTGCCCCTACTTAACGAAAATATTTGTCTTTCATGCTTCAATAAGTGCAATTTCGCAAGCATAGGGATACGCTGAAAACTTATACTTTCCGATACGTTGAAAAATTTTGCTTTTTTTGAAGGAATTCAGAGAAAATTAGAGAATTATAGCCTTCAAGGAAGGAGCCTCTGAAAATGGACTACAAAGTGGGAAGGCTTTCAAAACAGCAAGATTTTAAGAGGGTCACTCCCTTACGCATGGTCATCCTTTACGTATTGATTAGCGGAGCATGGATCCTCTTTTCAGATCGTTTGTTAAGTGCAATTGTGACAGATCCCCGGTTACTCCTCAAGTTATCGATAGCTAAAGGGTGGTTCTATGTTGCGGTGATGACGGTTTTGATCTATGTTTTGGTTCAAAAAGGTCGAGAACAACACTTGGCTCGCTATATCACAGAACGAAAAAACGCTTGGGCAATAGTTTTACTAGAAAAGGAACGGGCTCAAGTCACCTTGGACTCCATCGGGGATGCGGTAATCACCACTAACGTGTACGGGAACGTGGAGTACCTCAACCCAAGTGCTGAGGCTCTTACCGGTTGGACGAATGCCGAAGCAACTGGACTTTCCTTAGAAAAGATCTTTCAGATTGTTAATGAAGAAACTAGCGAGCCACTCAACTATCCAATTGTCAGGTGTCTTAAGGAAGGGGATCGTGTTCGGTTGCCAAACCAAGCCGTCTTAATGCACAGAAATGGTACTACTATGGCGATTGAGGACTCGACTACTCCTATTCGCAATCGAGCCGATGTGGTCATCGGAGGAGTTTTAGTTTTTCATGACGTTAGTGACAAACGAAATCTTATGAAGGAATTGTCGCATCAAGCCCATCATGATGCCCTAACGGGGCTTCCGAACCGTCTCCTTTTCAATGAATATTTGAACCAAGCTTTGGCACAGGCAGCGTGCAGGCAGGGTAAGCTGGCTGTCTTGTTTTTAGATTTGGACCGCTTTAAACTCATTAATGACACAATGGGACACAATCTTGGTGACCTACTTCTTAACGTCGTTGCTGAGCGCATTCGTGAAACTTTGCGTGAAGGAGATATACTTGCGAGACAAGGAGGGGATGAATTTTTAGTTCTCCTTTCTGAGATTAGTCATATACAAGAGGTTGTCACTGTGTCAGAACGGATTTTGGGGGTCTTTTCTCAACCGTTAATGCTGGATGGTAATGAGGTCTACATCAGTACAAGTATTGGGATCAGCCTTTACCCGACCGATGGCAGCGATTTGGAAACCTTGGTGAAACAAGCGGATACAGCGATGTATTATGCTAAGGAACAAGGACGAAATAATTATCAATTTTTTACCGCGGGGCTTAATATTAAGGCTAATCAACGGCTTTCAACCGAAAACAGTCTGCGTAAGGCTTTAGCCCGTGGAGAGTTTGTCCTTCATTATCAGCCCCAGGTTGATATGGAAAGCGGATGCATCGTGGGCCTAGAGGCTCTGATTCGTTGGAACTCCGCCGAACAGGGAATCGTTGCACCGCTCTCATTTATTCCCATCGCAGAAGAAACTGGCTTAATTGTACCCATTGGAGAATGGGTTTTGCGGACCGCCTGTGCGCAAAATAAGGCCTGGCAGGAACAGGGATATCCGCATTTGAGTATGGCAGTTAATATCTCGGCTCGTCAATTTCGAGAACCAAACTTTATCAAGTTGGTGGCGAATATTCTGAAGGAAATTGGCATGGATCCGCAGTGGCTGGAACTTGAAATTACGGAAAGCGTTGCCATGCAAAACGGCGAAGCTTCAGTCGAAATGCTAAGTTTCTTTAAAGAGTTAGGTATTCGGATTTCTATTGATGATTTTGGAACTGGATTTTCTTCGCTTAATTATTTACGGCGCATGCCAATTGATACCTTGAAAATTGACCAGTCTTTTATTCGGGATATTAGCACGGGGAAAAATGGGGAGGAAGTTATTACGGCCATTATCCAGCTCGCTAAAAACTTGCGCTTGAAAGTGATTGCTGAAGGGGTGGAAACGAATTCCCAATGGTCTTTTCTTAAGACTAAGCAGTGTAATGAAATGCAGGGGTTCCTCTTTAGTAAAGCGGTTACTTCTGAAGAAATGGAATTGTTGTTTGTCAGGCCCCTAAATAAATAGGATTGCCTTGAAAGCCGGGTACATGCTTCGTCATGTGCTCGGCTTTCAACATGGGGGAGGAAGTTGGAGGAAGTGTCTTAGCATCCTCTGCAGATACAACTAAGGGGAGGGGTTTAGTTTTGGGGTGTAATGCACGAAATCGCGAAATTGCGAAATTGCACCGAAAAACGCAGCTTTTTAGCAGAGCCTCAGCACACCAATTCTCAGGATTTTGGCATTATAAAACAGACGGCTTATGACATACATATGTTAAAAACCGTCTGTTTCATAATGCGCTTTTGTTCAGTTCAGTAAGAAATCAAGTGCGTTGATTTGACGAATCCCGTTATAGGAAGTGGGAGGGTCGTCATCCAATGTCAGGAGATATTTCGGAAAATGGTCGGCAATTTTTTTTAAGGGTTTAAGTTCTCTATCCAAGGTATCTGCATCTCTAACAGTAGCAGCTACTTGGTAGTATTCAATCCCATCATTATTCGATGCAATGAAATCCACCTCCATATCATCTACCTTCCCTATAGACACTTCGTAGCCTCTACGGAGAAGCTCTAAATAGACGACATTTTCGAGAATGTGACCCATATCTGCGCCTTTATTGCCCAAAAGGTAATACCGTAGGCCAATGTCAACGATATAATATTTTTCCTGCGTTTTGAGAATTTGCTTACCCTTAACATCATAGCGTTTTGCTTGATAGATAATATAACTGTCGATTAGCGCGGAGAGATAGGACTCAACTGTATGGGTTGAGATCTTTCTTCCATTGGAGGTCATTGTATCGCTGATTTTTTTTGTTGACCAACGGTTGCCTATGTTATCAAACAAGAAACGAATAACGCTCTCAAGCAGCATCACATCAGATATTCTTTTCCTCGACACAACATCTTTCAGGAGCACGGTGTTATAGATTCCACTGAGATAATCACGTATCAAACTCCGGTCATTTTTTAGGCTGACGGCATACGGAAATGAACTGAACTGAAGGTAATCGCTATATTTTCTGCTGAGGTCGGTTCTGTCGCCAACAAAATCAAGGTATTCCTTGAAAGACAAAGGCAGCATTTGCATTTCAATATATCTGCCAGAAAGAAGTGTTGCCAATTCACCAGATAGCATATGGGCATTGGAACCAGTGATATATAAATCGACATTCTCTTTGATATATAAGCTATCGACAGCCTTTTGGTATGACTCGACAAGCTGAATTTCATCCAAAAAGATATAGTTCATTTTATTGGGGATAAGACGTTCTTTTAGATAGGAATAGAGGAGTTTATAATCGGTCAGCTCGCTGTAATCCATATCCTCAAAATTAATCGTCGTTATTTGCTCTTTCTGAACTCCATTTTGAAGCAGATACTCGCAGAACATTTCAAGCAAAGTAGATTTTCCACAACGCCGAATACCGGTAATAACTTTAATTATTTTTGTACCTTTTAACTTTATCAACTTATTTAGGTATTCTTCACGCAGTATCATAATGACACCACTCCTTTGGTACTTTTCTTTTATTATATACCAAAATATTACATATATCAATATATTGGAATTATATTTCTATAAAATAGAATTTTCCAATGTTTTGGAAAAGTATATCTAAAAATAAACCATAATAGCAGGTCTTCGCTTTAGACCTGCTACTTTCTTAAATTAGATCATCCATACAGGAACTTGCCAGTCAAATGCCTGTGATCCGGTGATCCAAAAATCCCCGTTACGCTTTGATTTATCAACCGCCATTTTGATATACGGAAATAATTCGGCATCAGCATATTGGATTTCATCAATCAAAACAGGCGGTGTATATCTTTGTGAAATAATGTGGGGTCACTCTTTGCTAGGTATAGGATATCTGGGTCATCCAACGTCACAATTTTGCGGTTAGGCTCTGCCAATTTTTCGAGCATCGTCGATTTTCCTACATGGCGCGGACCGGTTATAAGCATTACGGGAAATATTGCAAATGATTTTCGGACAGGTTAATGTCAAATAGAAGGCACTTGACATTAACGAAGCACGATAATCAAGGGTGTTGGAGCAGACGAATAGACGAAACCAACAGGCTTATGTACTACATTGAGGACGATAAAATTATCATCTTACAATGTAGAACTCATTACAAGGATAAATAGCATGGACATAAAAAAACAGGGTGTCTTCCCTGTTTTTTATGTCCATGTTTGAATTGAATAATACGCTCTGCCACGCCGAAATATCCACGAATTGAGTCCTATAAAGATGGTTATGTCACTTCGTAATCTGCCATTTATCATAATGCATGAACCTGCTAGTCACCCAATTTCAATTTGCCTTTATAATAAGTTTCTTTGACATTTCCGGCCTTTTCCTTAGCCCAATTCTCCAACCCCATCCTTTTGATCAGACACAAGTTGAACACTTTGGTATTGTGCGGCGCCAGGTCTGCTCGGTCAGCGTAAGGATGCAAGTAGTCACAGGGAAAATCGGCACAATCGCAGCATAGGCTGATCCCCTTTTCTTGGGTACATTTATAAACATAACAAGGCTTGTTTCTACCAATGACGGCGATTACTCCAGCTTCGTTACGGCAGCCTTGACATACGGCTTCCTCTATCGGAATATTAAGCCGAACAGCGACCATCTTCTGTAGTTTTTTATCGGTGTTTGCCAGATATATGGGGCAATTAAAGCAGTCTAATCCGCAGGGCGACGTCATGTTTTGATAGTCCATACATACATACCTCCTTCATTCTTCGTATTACTTTTGTCATTAGCTCACTATATGACGATGATTTTATATTCAATAATAACCTCAACATTATCTTTTAACATTGTCCAAACAGGAGATAATTCCTCAGCTTGCTTAATTGCACTTTGAATGTCTGAATCCCGCGCATCCTTAGATTCTAAAATAACTTCAAGACGAATCTTTTGGATGGATAAGGGTTGTTCCCTCCTTATACCTTTAGCATTCACTTTAAAACTGGAAATGGTTTTCCCCATCTTTCTCAATAAATACACGATTGCAGTGCTTACACACCCTGTAAAACTCATGAGTAATAATTCAAGCCCCCTATACCCCTGTCCATCACCCAGTGGAGGTAAATAATCAAATGCAATTGGACGCTCAGGATTAGACTTTGATACCCCGGCAAACAGAACTTTTTGATTAGTTAAGTTAACGGTAACCTCAAACTGATTGTCATTCATAATAATTTCCTTCCCTTTTTGGTTTCTAAATACTTAGATACAAAAAGAAGAAAAAAGTTACAAAAAAATACTTACTTTATGTAAGTATTTTTAGAGTTTTTTTGGAAATTATTTCTTTTATGCTAAAGATAAGTTCTTCACAAGATTTATGTTCTGGCTGATTATCATACATTCTAATTATTTTACCTAGAAAATCCATTTCGGATAATATTAAAGTCAGATCAGCATGACTTCTCTTCTTTATCGGATTATTGTGAGGTATGTTGTGTATTTTCCCTGTGTCTATCAGATATTTTACCCAATTTCCACATTGGCAAGGGTTTTCAGGGTCAATGAATGAACATTTTCCTTGCGTATTATTTTTCAAATGTTGTTTTGCCCGATGAACATTCATTTTTACTGCACTCTTAGATATACCCATAATTTCAGCTACTTCATCTATCGACAACTGCATTAATGTCTTCAATGTAAAGGCAATCCGCTGTTTTTGGGGTATGCAGTCAAGAAACATTTGAATGCATGTTTCACGAATGTCCTCAACCATAACACTATCTTCAATAGACACACTGGATTTTATCGATTCCCAAAATTTTATTTCAGATATTCCAGCTTCAGCAGTGATTATTTGAATCGGAAGCTTATCTCTTTTCTTCATATATCTATAAGAACAATTTAGCATTATTCTATATATCCAGGTTCCGAATGAACTATTATAGTCAAACTTCGAAAAGGATTTATATGCATTCATATACGCTTCTTGAATAACATCTTGTGCATCTTCCTTATTCCCGGTTAAACGGAATGCAACTCTGAAAAGTTTTTCATAATACTCTTTATAAAAAATCTCAAATTTAAGATTTAATTCTTTCACTAGATATACTTCTCCTAACGTTTTGGGGTAGTACCGCGAAGCTGACTAGTTCGCTTAAATTTTTTCTATTGGTTATTCGCCAGTATTAAAAATTTACCTTTATGTTACTCCTAGAGTCCGATAACTGACACTATGTAAAGTTGGCCAAAACCAATTTCCCCGTTTTCGGGTAAATTTGGCTTTGAACGTCGATTTACAAGTTTTCGTTTTTGGCTTTTTAGGGCTCATTTAGCGTATTTCGATATGTAAGACCAAAATCCTTTTTTCTCTCGCTCACGTCGTTTTACTGGTGTATCTGTTCTTTGTTTTTCTCGACAATCTTCGACTGGTGGACACCTCTAACAAGTTCAATCTCTATGTGCTACCCTTCGGTTCTGTCTTCGAAGATCCGCTTTCTCAGCCAGATGCTGTTTTTACGTTGATCCGTTGGTGGCAATGGTATAGAAAAAATCCCTCCCCTTGTACCAAAAGTTACACACGGTATGCTGAGGGTTAATCAGTCACAAAGCGAATAGCAATGGAACGTGTCGATCACGATAGTCTCCAGTGGAGAGTATCGCCGAAGCCGTGATCCCTAAAGGAATGCCTACCGCGTAGGATGCAGAGAGACTTCCTCCCCGATGAAACGTTTGTGATTGGGCTATAACGAATCCCAACTTTTTGCAGAGGAATCATGTCTAAAATTCAAAAGGAGGACATACCATCTATCAAGGGGGGACAATGATGTGTCGCTACATTATACGCTATCTGTTGTTCAGGCTCCTAAAGTGAAGCCGAATATACCTGAGCTTACGACCTCTCCGACGGAGGAGGGCCTTTTGAGACTGAATCAGAGTGCGGCTTTGTGGGCGGATATGGCCAGATGGTTTGGCACTGATGTCCGTTCGATTTTAGAGAATATCAAGGCCGTCGCCTTTCGCGAGGTTGAAGAACTACGGTTAAGAGTGGATCAGCCACTCTTGGTTCGAACCTCAGACAAGGATCTTTTTTTAGACAGTGAAGGGGGAGTAACATCCCCGAACAAAGCCTACTTCGTCAAGCGGGAGGATCTTGCCTGTGCTCTAGAACGAATGACTCATAGTTCAGTTTACGCGGTTGAAGAGGACCTCAGACAGGGTTTTCTAACCCTTCCCGGTGGGAACCGAGTCGGGGTAATGGGAGAGGCAGTCATACAACACGGTAAAATCCTCACGATGAAGCACATTTCTTCCTTAAATCTACGGATCGCTCGGGATATTCTAGGACGAGGCTTAAAGATCTTACCTTTGCTTTTAGGAACTGACGGAATGTTTGGCCACACGCTTTTGATTTCACCACCTCGGGCTGGTAAAACAACTCTCTTAAGGGATCTGATTCGTTTAATCAGTAATGGGGTTCCACATTTAGGGTTAATAGGCCTGACCGTCGGAGTCGTAGACGAACGTGGGGAACTGGCCGGGATGTGGCAAGGGGTACCGACTTACAATTTGGGATACCGTACGGACGTTTTGGATGGTTGTCCAAAAGCCAGTGGGATGAGCATGATGGTTCGTTCCATGGCACCTCAAGTGATAGCAATGGATGAGCTCGGTCATGCCGACGATGTTACTGCGTTGATGGATGCCTTGCGCACGGGGGTGCGGATTCTTAGTACAGCTCACGCAAGTTCTTTAGAGGAAGCACGAGACAGACCAATCCTAGCTCATTTGCTGGAACAAGGAGTGTTTGAGCGTCTGGTCGTGTTAAGCAGGAAACATGGGCCGGGAACGGTCGAAGGAGTTTACGATCTTAAAACTGGGAGGAGCCTGTGATGCTCATACTGGGATGTGTCGCTCTTATCGCTGGTTGCGGAAGTTTTGGGTTATGGCTGGCTAGCCGAATTCGGCGCAGACCGGTAGAATTACGAGAATGTTTAATGGCTTTGGCGCTTCTAGACACGGAAATTGTTTGGGGGGTGACCCCTTTACCGGAGGCTTTCTGTATTGTGAAGGAGCGTACGGATCAACCTTGGCAAGGTTTTTTTGCCGAACTTCAGGAACGATTAGAACGGGGAGAGACAGCGGGTTCGGCTTGGAAAGAAACAATCTCCAGCCAAAAGGAACAATTTTGTTTGAAACAACAAGACTGGCAAGTGATTTGTGACGTTGGCAAAGGATTAGGACGGTCGGACAGTCAAGAACAGCACAAACAATTAGAACTCGTTCAGCACCAACTCACTTTACTCAAGGACCAAGCAGGAATCTGGTCTGAAAAACAAGCGAAGATGTGGTCCTATCTGGGTTTCCTCTGTGGGATTGCGGGAGTGCTCATTTTAATTTAAACCAAGGAGAGGAGTCGGAGGAATGAGCTTCAATCTAATCATTACTGTCGCAGGTATTGGCATTTTAGTCGGAGTGTTAGCATCTGTACTGAATCAATCTGGCCGCAGTGAAATGGCTCAAGGCGTTACAATTATGGGTGTGATCGTGGTTCTTTATATAGTAGTTCAGTCTATTTCAGAATTATTTACCCTGGTTAAGAGTGTTTTTAACCTTTATTAGGGGGCTAAAACGTGGAAATATGGCAAATCGTAGGGCTAGCCCTGGTTGTTACGGTTATCTGTGTTGTTCTAAAACAGTTTCGACCGGAAATTGCCTTGCAACTTTCAATCCTTGCAGGCGCAGCGATCTTTATCCTGATTTTAAGTAAAATTAAAGTTATTGTTGATTTGCTCCAGAATCTAGCAGATCAGGCTAATATCAGTTCCTATTACTTACTCATTGTTTTGAAAATTGTGGGCGTGGCTTATCTTGCCGAGTTTGGCGCCCAAATCTGCCGAGATGCGGGGGAAAATGCTTTAGCTACTAAAATCGAGCTTGCCGCGAAAGTTGGGGTTATTGTTTTAGCGATTCCTATTATTGTTGCCATTACAGAGTCACTAGTACGACTCGTTCCGTGAGGTGATGTATTTGAGGCGATTCATAATCAGTTTAGTTGTATTTGTCATCTTATTGGGTGGGACAACTTCCCCAGCACTTGCCGAGGAGGTTACCTCTCAACCCCCAGAGAAGGCAGAACTTTTGCAACAGATTGATCTGAGCCAAATGCGGGGTTTTCTGGACCAGCTGGATAGCGATGTACAGAAGACAATGCCCGATTTTTCCCTAACCAGCATGTTTGATGATTTAAAGACCGGAAAACTCGATCTGCGACCGGAAAAGTTAGGGCAGACTTTACTGGCGATCCTGGGACGGGAAGTGTTAAGCAGTGCTCCCTTAATAGGCAAGTTGCTTATTTTAGCTGTGCTCGGTGCTGTGTTGGGGCAGCTTCAAGTGGCTTTTGGCGGAAGTGTCGGGAAAATTGCCCAAGTTATGACCTATCTTGTTCTATTAAGTATAGCCCTTGCTTCATTTCGGGAGGCGTTAAGTGTCGCTACGGGAACGATTGATCAAATGGTTGGGCTGATGCAAACCTTGTTTCCAGTGATGTTGACCTTACTGATCTCCATGGGGAGTCTGACCAGCGCGGCCTTATTTAAACCGCTCATTATGGGAAGTCTAACCGTTTTGGCAACGATCATCAAAACTGTTGTGTTACCACTTTACTTTCTCGCTGCTATACTCCGACTTTTTAATCATATCTCTGCACAGTTCAAGCTTAGCAAGCTGGCCGGACTTTTTGAATTCGCAGGAAAACTTTCTTTAGGCGTTATTTTGACAGTGTTTATCGGAGTTATGTCGGTCCAGGGGGTGACGGGAGGGGTTGCGGATAGCGTAGTTTTTCGGACAGCCAAGTATTCTGCAGATCTTGTCCCGGTCGTGGGTAAATTTTTTAAGGATGCGGTCGAGCTTGTTATCACCTCGGGCTTACTTTTGAAAAATGCTGTCGGGATCATTGCTTTGTTGGCCATTATTGTGATTTGTATAGGCCCTTTGGTAAAAATTCTCGCTATGATTCTTGTTTTTCGTGTCTCAGCCGCTCTCATAGAACCACTCGGCGAAAAGGCTTTGGCGGAAAGCCTGCAAGATATGTCAAAAAGTCTAATATATATTTTAGTAACGGTCGCGTCGGTTGCGATTATGTTTTTTATAACTGTTGCCGTGGTCGTAGGCACGGGAACCTTTTCAGTGATGTTGCACTAGGCAATGTGCCTTAAGGAGGAGAGTTCTGTGCAGACGTTACAAACTCTTGTGCGCAATTTGGCGATGATTCTACTGTTGGCAACTTTCTTGGAGATGCTATTGCCTAATAAATCTATGCGCGGGTTTGTCCAAATGGTAATGGGTTTGTTTGTGATTTCGGCGGTTCTCGCCCCAATTACAACGTTTTTACATACCCCTTTGTCAATGGAAATCCCGGCTTGGACCGTCACAGCCCCTCAGGATTTACCTGCCATTGCCTCAGAAGGGGAAGGGGTTAAAGTCGGACGGGATGCTGTCCAGGAGCAATACCGTCAGATTCTGGTACATGAGATCGAAGCGCTCGCCCTGGGTACTAATGGAGTTAAGGCTGCCTCAGTAGACATCAAGTTTGAAGAGGGGGCGGGGGGGGTAATTGATCAGCCCAAGATTACGGAGGTTAACCTTACGTTGACTTCGGTAAAAGGAGAAATACAGCCTGTTCAACCCATTACCATCGGGCAGTCCCCCCTCAGCCCGCAGACTCAGTCTCCAAGAGCTGAAGAAGTGCGTGAAAAAATTGCAACCTTTATGAACTTGTCAAAAGAAAAGATTTTCATTCAAGAAAGTTAGAACAAGAAAGTTAGAAGGGGAAAACCCAATTTCGGAGGGAGGTATTTGATTCGTGAAATTGATGAAACTGATTTCATCGGACAAAATGTTAATTGGCTTGGTAGCGCTCATCGCGGTCGGGATGTCCTTTATTTACTTGGGAAAAGGGCCTGAAACGCCTGCCCAGAGTATACAAACTAAGTCTACCGCAACTACTGCCTTAACTACGAATACAAAAATTGGTGCTTTGGAAAAAGAACTAGAGAGCAAATTACAAGCCAATATTTTACTAATGGAAGGGGTAGGCAAGGTGCAGGTCTCGGTGAGCTTTGCGACGGGGTTGAAAAATGAGTATGCACGTAATAATAATGTCACTAAAAATACTTCTAAGGAAACAGATAAAACCGGTGGAACCCGGGAAACGACGCAGGTGACGGAAAATAACCAAGTGGTCATGCCCAATGGTTCATCCCAGCCTGTCATGGTGATGGAGGATCGTCCAGAGGTAGCTGGAGTTTTGGTTATTGCTGAGGGGGCTCGAGATCCAAAGGTGAGAGAAGGGATTCATACAGCGGTACAAACGCTCCTGAATATTCCGAGCGCTCGAATTACCGTCGTACCAATGGGTGGATCATAATGTTCAATCGGAAGATCAAGCGACCGATCATTATGTTTATCGGACCCAAATCAAGGTTGTGGCTGGGAGGATTCGTGGGATTAGCTGTGATTCTGGGTGCACTAGGGATATGGTTGATGACCGACGTTCCCCATACTCATTCTTCGGGCCAACCGAGTTTACCAGTCAATGCGTCAGTGGTGGACGGGCCTTCAATTCAATTTCAAGTTGAAGGTGTCAAGGCGGACGTTTCAGGAGAAAACTATTTTGTAAATTATCGCTTGAAACGCGAACAGTCTCGTCAGGAAATGAAAGCTATGCTGTCGGAGCTGCTAAACTCAACAGTGGAAAAGACTCAAGAGCAAGCACAGGAAAAATGGCTTGAACTTAGTACGAAAATACAAAAAGAAGGAGAAGTCGAAAATCTTCTCAAAATAAAAGGCTTTCAAGATGCTGTAGCAGATGTCTTTCTGGATAACGTCACAGTGATTGTTTATGCTCCTAGCATAACACCGAATGAAGTGAGTATTATTCAAGACATCGTAGCCCGAGTTACAAAAGTTCGCAAGGATAAGATTACGATATCCGCTAAACAGTAGATCAAGAAAGTTATAGAAAGTTCTAAATTATTAGGCAGGAAAATGATGGTAGCGAAGCGAATTTATGATATTGATAGTCAAGAAGGGTGAGGACACGGAGAATGAGCAAAATTCTTATTGCCGATGATGCAAGTTTCATGCGTCTAATGATTTGTCAAATTCTCGCGCGCAAGGGTCTAACAGACGTCATAGAGGTTGAAAATGGTCAGCAAGCCGTAGAACATTTCCGATCTGATAAACCAGACCTGACGTTAATGGATATTTCCATGCCAGAACTTGACGGTTTAGCGGCGCTTGTGGAAATCTTGGCGATTGACCCATTGGCAAAGGTGATTATGTGTAGTGCTATAGCCCATGAAAGTATGGTACAGGACGCTTTAAAGCGGGGTGCACTTGATTTTGTCATTAAACCCTTTCGACCGGAGGTCCTTCTGCGGGCGGTTACTAGGCATCTAAGCCCGTGCAATTGTTAATTTTCAGAAGTTAAGGCTACACATAGACGTAAGGCATATGAAAGAAAATAACCAGTCAAGATGCCAAGGATATTTTGCGTCAGACAAGGAGGTATGTTTACCTCATAGCGGGGCTATTAGGTGAACATGCCGACGCAGTATGACATATAGAAAACTTGGCTGGCGCCTAGCCCTAGCGAAGGCGGCCGCCTAGTTGCACTTATGCTTCCAGAAAGTATATAAACGTTAGTTTATACTTTCTGACTAGTACAAAATAGACTGGCAGACTGACTGGTTATTTTCTTGAATGTGCCTAAAGCTGTTGCACGGGATTGTGTAACAGCTTTCTAATTTGTCATGAAATACTGTATACTTACGTTCATTGCGTTGATAAAGGTATCCCGACCCCATATAATAATAGTATATATTCAAGGCTACTCTTGTCTCTCCTGATTGGAAGACAAATGAGAAATCGTTTTTTGCAGGAATTCACGAAGATGGGGAGAACACTAGAGAGGGGTAATGGCAGTGAAACCAGTCAAGATTACGGATACCACCTTGAGGGATGCTCATCAGAGCCTTTGGGCCACTCGGATGCGTACTGAGGATATGCTGCCGATCCTAGCGGATTTGGATGAGGTAGGCTATTTCTCATTGGAAGTATGGGGAGGAGCCACCTTTGATGTCTGTTTACGTTTCTTAGGAGAGGACCCATGGGAGCGGTTACGGCTAATTAAAAGCCATGTCAAAAAAACACCACTGCAAATGTTGCTAAGAGGGCAGTCTTTAGTAGGATATACGCATTACCCGGATGATGTCGTTCGAGAATTTGTGTCGCTGAGTGTGAAAAATGGAATTGATATTATCCGTATTTTTGATGCTTTAAATGATGTTAGAAATATGGTTGTACCTATGGAAGCGGCTAAAGCGGCAGGAGCGCATGTCCAAGCGTCTGTTGTCTATACAATTAGCCCGGTTCATACGACTAAACACTACTTAGAAACCGCCACGGCACTGGTGAAACTCGGTGCTGATTCTATTTGTATTAAGGACATGGCAGGTTTACTTGCTCCGTATAAGGCCTTCGAATTAGTTACGTTGTTAAAAAAAGAGTTAGGAATCATGATCCATTTGCATAGCCATTATATTGGTGGCATGGCCGTCGGTGCGTACTTAAAGGCAGCAGAAGCAGGGGTGGATGTTATCGACACCGCTAGTGTTCCTTTAGCTTTTGGGGCAAGTCAACCTCCAGTTGAGACTGTCGTTCGGGCGTTTCAGGAAACGGAGTATGATTCGGGTTTAAATCTGCGTCATCTGTTCCATATTTCAAAGTATTTTGAAGCACTGCGCAAAAGTCGCGGCTTTGACCGTGGCGTGACGCGGATTACAGATATGAGAGTGTTTGAACATCAGGTTCCCGGTGGGATGATCTCCAACCTTGTTTCTCAACTAGAAGAACAAAAGGCCTTGGATCGCATTCATGATGTGTTAGATGAGATTCCAAAGGTTCGAGCCGAGTTGGGTTATCCGCCTCTGGTCACGCCAGCCAGTCAAATTGTCGGAACCCAAGCGGTATTAAATGTTCTAAGTGGGGCAAGATATAAATTAATACCTGGCGAAGTTAAAGCCTATGTTCGTGGTCTATATGGACGTCCCCCAGCTCCTATAGATCCAGAAATTCAAAAGAAAATCATCGGGGATGAAGAACCGCTTACTATGCGTCCGGCTGATAAACTGGAACCTGGACTACCTAAGGCAGAACGAGAAAGTGCTGGCTTAGCTAGTTCTCCTGAAGATGTCATGAGTTATGCCTTATTTCCTCAAGTTGCTAAGAAGTTTTTTGAAGGGCGACTAATAGGTGTCATCCCGAGAGAAGAAACTAAGGAAGCCAAGCAAACCAAGGAAGCTAAGGAGACTAAAGAAGCTAAGGAAACGTCTAAAGCATGGACAGCCGTATTGTCTAAGGAGGATTCAAAAATGAATTTAAAAGAAATTAAAGAATTGATTAAAATTATAGATGAAACCGAAATTAGTGAATTGAATCTCGAAAGTGATGGAGTAAAAGTATCCATTCGCAAAGGCCCAAGTATGTATGCCGGGGTTCCGGTCATGGCCTCCACGCATCAACAGCCAGTGACAGCCCAGGCTGTTGCTCAACCTGCGCTTCAACCAGCACCCGTTGTCGAGGCACCTTCGGCTATGCCAAAAGTACTGGTACCGGTACTTTTGGAGAACACGGAAACGATAACTTCCCCTATGGTCGGGACGTTTTATCAATCTCCAGCCCCTGAAGCACCTCCTTATGTAGAGTTGGGACAACTGGTCAAAGTGGGACAGCCAGTTTGCATACTTGAGGCCATGAAATTGATGAATGAGATTGAGTCGGAAGTAGAAGGCAAAGTCGTCCAAATTATGGTAGAAAATGGACAACCCGTTGAATTTGGTCAACCGTTGTTCATCATTCAAAAATAAGGAGAAAATAGCATGTTTAAGAAAATCCTGATCGCGAATCGGGGAGAAATCGCCTTACGCATCATTCGGGCATGTCGTGAACTTGATATTCAGACTGTCGCTGTTTTTTCTGAGGGAGATCGGGAAGCTCTGCACGTAAAGGCTGCAGACGAATCAGTATGCATCGGACCAGTAGCAAGTGCTAAGAGTTATCTCAATATTCCAAATATTATCAGTGCGGCTGAATTAACAGGCGTTGATGCGATTCATCCGGGGTACGGATTTTTATCTGAAAATGCCCGTTTTGCAGAGATATGTGAATCGTGCGGTATTGCCTTTATCGGCCCATCGCCCCAAGCCATAGAAACAATGGGGGATAAAGCCAAAGCGCGTAAAGCCATGATTGAGGCCGGTGTTCCGGTGGTACCGGGTTCTAAAGATATTATTACTGATGAAGAAACAGCCACCTTGGTTGCGGAAGATATCGGGTATCCCGTTTTGATTAAAGCTTCAGCTGGTGGTGGAGGCAAAGGAATGCGGGTTGCTCAAAATGTCAAGGAACTGAGAAGTTCCATTCAAGCAGCCCAAAATGAAGCTCAGGCTGCCTTTGGCAACTCGGAGGTTTATCTAGAGAAATACGTTGAAGAACCTAGACATATAGAATTCCAGATTTTGGGGGACAAATATGGTACTGTCGTACACCTAGGAGAACGAGATTGTTCTTTGCAACGTCGCCATCAAAAACTTTTAGAAGAAGCGCCTTCTAGTGCTTTAACTCCTGAGTTAAGAGCAAAAATGGGTGCGATAGCGGTCAAAGCGGCCAAGTCGGCCAACTATTCCAATGCCGGTACGATCGAGTTTTTGTTGGATCGCCACGGAAACTTTTATTTTATTGAAATGAACACACGGATTCAGGTCGAGCATCCGGTCACAGAGCTGGTAACGGGGCTTGACTTAGTTAAAGAACAAATTCGCTTAGCAGCGGGCGAACCGCTGGGCTTTACCCAAAGGGATGTTCAAATACGGGGCTGGGCTATCGAGTGCAGAATCAATGCGGAGAACCCGGATAAGAACTTTATGCCGTCTCCTGGGACAATCAAGATCTATCATGTTCCGGGCGGCCCAGGAGTACGAGTCGATAGTGCAGTCTATCAGGGTTATACAGTTCCCCCTTATTATGACTCGATGGTTGGAAAATTGATTGTCTGGGGTGCCACAAGGCAGGAAGCCATTGCCCGGATGAAGCGAGCCCTTGAGGAATATGTCATCGAAGGAATTTACACAACGATCCCGTTCCATCTGAAAGTATTGGATAATGCTTTCTACCGTCGTGGAGAAGTGTATACAAATTTTATTCAGCGTCGAATTTTAGGAGAATAGACTCGTGGTTCGATATTCGTAGTTCGTTGTTCGAAACACAAAATAGTAGCCTTTGCCAGATCAGCCTTGATTTGTTATAATAGCAACAATACTTGGATAAAGTAAACCTACAACAGATGGAGTTTTAAACTCCATCTGTTGTTTAGCTGAATTTATCCATGTAATTGTGGGTAACGTGATGTCTGACGTTCGATATTCAATATCGAACCACGAACCACTATAATGCCTGCTGCGATGTTCGATATTTGATATTCGAACCACGAACATCGAACCACGAACATCGATTAAGGGGGTGAAGACATGGAAAGCTTGGGAATGGAAAATTCCCTCGGTTCTATTCGAATCGCTGATGAAGTTGTAGAAGTTATCGCTGGACTAGCTGCTTCTGAAGTGGAGGGTGTAACCGGCATGAGCGGGGGTCTAGTGGGAGATCTTGCCCACATGTTAGGGAGAAATAGAAACCTGTCTAAAGGGGTTAAGGTTGAAGTCGGAGAACATGAGGTTGCCGTAGACCTCTTTATTGTGGTTGAGTACGGCGCCTCGATTCCTGGAGTCGCCTTAAAGGTGCAGGAATCGGTCAAGGGAGCCATTGAAAGTATGACTGGATTAAAGGTCGTAGAAGCAAATATTCATGTGCAAGGGGTAAATTTTAAACCTTTGCCGGAAACTAAAGAGGAAGACTTCCGTCTGAAGTAAGTCATATGAAAGAAAATACAAGTCAAAGATGCCATGGATATTTTCTTGCACTATCAGACCCCCCATGCCACTGCGCGGCACCACTGATGAATGAAATAACATCTTATTTCAGGGCAGAAAGTATAAACTTACGTTATATGCTTTCTAAGCATAAGTGCAACTAGGCGGTCGCCTTCGCTGAGGTTTGTAAGAAGGCTAATTCGTGCGAAGACAGTGTCTTCGGGCGCCAGCCAAGTTTTCTTTAAATGTGACTAAAATTGGCCCCCCCTGGAAATGCCAGGGGGGGTTTCTGAAAGAGGGGATGATAAATGGTTGCCTATACTTTGGGATGCCTTCTGATCTTTGGGGCCCTTTGGTTATTAGCAATGGCCACAGGATGGGTGCTTCCTTATCTTTTTCTGGTTCAAGGGCTGGAGTGGTTAAAAGCAAACCCTTTAGAAAGCGCTTTTGTGGCTGGACTATTGCTTTTGTTGGGCCTGCTTTTATTTGTGCGACCGAGAGAAAGCACGGACCGTGCGTTTCTAACGTCTTCCAAAGGGGGCGAGGTCCGAATTACTCAGGATGCTTTGCAGGAAATTATTGCTCGTAGCGCAATGGTTTTGACCGGTGTGCTAAAGGTTCAATCAAGCTTAAGGGAGCGTGAAACTGGGCTTCAGATTATGGTTTCTTGCCAATTTGAGCAGGGTGTTCTCATTCCCAAAATGTCCGAAGATCTTCAAGTAAAGATCAAACAGGATGTCGAGCTTTATACAGGAATTTCAGTGACAGAGGTGAAAGTGCTCGTGCGTAGTCTGGAAAAGGCCCGTTCGGCACGTGTCCGATGAGTGGGTTTTGGTCAAAAATTATGGAGAAAATTTCACGGTTTTTGGTTTGGGCCATAGGCAATCATCCGGGCAAACTAATCGGAACATCCGTCGGGTTTTTCTTGGGTTTATTGGTAGTGACTCTTGGTTTCTGGCGCACACTGGTTTTATTCTTGTTTGTTGTCGTGGGGTTCGTCTTAGGAAAGAGCCAAGATGATCATGAGAATATCACCGCTTGGATAGAAAGAATTTTAAGCAAATATTAGGCATATGAAAGGAAATAACAAGTCATACCGACTGGTTATTTGCTTGAATGTGCCTTAGGAGGAATTTTATTTTGAGTCGAAGATTAGCCCGTGAAACAGCCTTACAAGTGCTTTTTCAAAGGGACTTAACCAAAGAACCGATAATTACTGCGGAAGCTGTTCAACGCTGGACCGCAGAATTTTCAGTCCCCGAAGCCAGTATCCCCTTTGTGCAGGAACTAGTCGACGGGACGATCGCCCATCAGGCTGAAATTGATCAAAAGATTGCTTCCTTTGCTCAGGATTGGATCATTAGTCGTATGGCGAATGTGGATCGGAATGTAATGCGTTTGGCTACCTATGAGATTCTTTTTCGACCGGATATTCCAGGTCGAGTGAGCCTCAACGAAGCGATCGAATTAGCAAAGCGTTTTGGGGGAGAAGAATCAGCAAAGTTTGTTAATGGAATTCTTGACCGAGTCGTCGATAGTGTCTCGAAAGTAGAACGAAAATAAGTCTAGGTCGTTTTGCCCGCTCGACCGAACTCCATTTGCTGCTCACTTGATGTTGAAGCTAACTCGTCTAAACCTCAGGGTAATACCTGATGTGAACCAAGACTCGTCTTAACGCTTCAGCATCGGCGCTTGCTGCGCAAATTCCGTTGACGGTCTCTCTTGCCCAAAAGACCTCTCCTAGCTGGTTAAAACGATTTAAAGAAACGCTAAAACTTTGTTTTGGCGTTTCTTGATAATTGGAGGCAAGAAATGCAACTAAGAACCGTCCCCCGTTGCATTCCTGCTTGCACGCCTCGTCGTACCAACTCCGGTCGACCCAAGCCAGGAGGAAGTTTCTTAGCTTAGAGAGCACTTCAGCGGAATTGCGTCAATGAGCGCAGACGATCAGGCGTTAAGAAACTCAACGGTTCACATGCAGAAAGCCCAGAGGTTTTGAGTTTTAGACTTATCGTCAAGCGAATAGCAATGGAGCGTGTGCGAACGTGCTAAGAGACTTCCTCCTCATGTAGCAATTTTCTTACTTTTCTATTTATTTTCCTATAATCTGAGAAGGAAAATGCCTATTCATCTAGAACAATTAAAGAATGTACTGAAATTTGATGGGATCTTAGTGTAGAGTTGTGGGCAACTTACATAATTAGATCGGTATATTTGAAAGGAGTGTGTCAATTGGCTCAACTATTAGATGGTAAAGCAGTGTCAAAAATTCTTAAAGAAGAAGTTACTCAGGAAATTGCACAGTGGAAAGCAAAAGGGGTACAACCGAACCTAGCGGTGATTTTAGTCGGGGATGATCCGGCTTCAGTGGTCTATGCGCGGTCAAAACAGAAAGTAGCTGAGGGCATGGGTATGGCCTTTGAACTTTTTGTGATGCCGGCAGACTCCAAAGAAGTCGATGTATTAGAGCGGATCGAAAGTCTAAACCAGGATGCTTCAGTTCATGGCATTATGATTGAACTCCCCCTTCCTAAAGGGCTTTCGAAAGAAAAAATTATGGCGGCCGTGCTCCCTCAAAAGGACGTCGATGGAGTTCATCCGATTAATCGTGGCTATATTTTGAGTGGCGAAGATGGGCTTTTTCCAGCAACTCCGCAAAGTTGTATCGAGTTACTTCTGCGTTCTGGGGTTACGATCGCTGGAAAACATGTGGTTATCGTCGGTCGTGGAGAAACCGTGGGCAAACCCCTTGTTTTTTTGATTTTGAAACATAACGCAACCGTAACTATTTGTCACTCCAAAACTCCAGACTTAGGGTCGTTCACTCGTCAGGCCGATATTTTGATTGCCGCCGTAGGTCGTGCTAAGATGATCAAGAAAGATATGGTTAAACCGGGTGTGATTGTGGTCGATGCTGGGATCAACGAAATTCCCGGAGGAATTTGCGGAGATGTGGATTTTGAAAACGTCCAAGAAGTGGCCTCGTTGATTTCTCCGGTACCAGGTGGGGTTGGTTCTTTGACCACCGCTTTGATTATGAGGAATGTTCTGAAGGGAATCGTTCTCCAAGGGGGAAAACTTTAATGGATATGAATAAGGTATGGGAATGGACGACGGAAGAATTTCTAACGGTCTCTGCCAGCTCCGCTCCAACACCGGGTGGGGGCAGTGTTTCCGCTTATGTGGGCGCCCTAGCAGCGTCGATGACTTGCATGGTTGCTAATCTCACGATTGGTAAGGAAAAGTATAAAGAAGTAGAGCCTCAAGTAAAAGAGATCTTGACTCAGGCGGAAACGTTATTGAATTCCTTAAAAACTGGATTGAGTCAGGATATCGCCGAATTCTCGCATTTTATGGCTGCCTTAAAATTACCAAAGGGCACTGAAGAAGAAAAAACTGTGCGTACTGGGAAATTGCAAGAGGTCTTAGTTTCTGCCACGAATACTCCGCTCGGGATCGCTCAAAATTGTTTTAAGGTTTTGCAATTGGCGCAGCAACTTGCTCCGATTGGTAATACCGGAGCGATCAGTGATGCCGGTGTAGCTGCG
Organism: Desulfosporosinus sp.; assembly: GCA_031292095.1. Classification (GTDB taxonomy): domain Bacteria; phylum Bacillota; class Desulfitobacteriia; order Desulfitobacteriales; family Desulfitobacteriaceae; genus Desulfosporosinus. Next base: position 35,767 of record JARLHU010000175.1, on the reverse strand, counting down.
TATTTAGCAGAGAGTGCACTGAAATCAGCGATGCTGAGCGTGGATATTAACCTTCCTCAGATTAAAGATGAGGGATATAAAGAGAGGGTACTGGCCGAACGAACAAGACTATTCGAACAAGCGGCTATTATTTGTGCTGAGACAATGGCGGTTGTGCAAAGCCGACTATAAGTGCGAGGCGCGAATCACGATGCACGAAGCTTGATATTCATACCTGCGTAGGGGCACGATGCATTGTGCCCGACCCCGAACCGCGGAACGGACAAAGCATTGTGCCCCTACCATGATAATAGATAATGATGTATGGATAACGTTCAGGGGTGAGGAATTATTTTCCTTACCTCTTGTTTTTTGTTATGATAGGCTTTGAGGTGAAGTTTGTGCCGAAAATATGGACAGTATCGGAGCTTGTAGGCCAAATCGGCCAAGTCCTGCAGGATCGAGCGGATTTACAGAACTGCTGGATCAGTGGTGAACTTTCAAACTTTAAGAACCACCGTGCTTCTGGGCACTGGTATTTTACCCTGAAAGATGAGTCTTCCAGTCTCAAGAGTGTTATGTTTAAAAGCCGCTCTGAACGCGTGCGTTTTGTCCCGACAGATGGGTTAAAGGTCATGATTCGAGGGAATATTCGTATGTATGAGCGGGAGGGTACAATTCAATTCTACGCAGAAGAAATGGAACCAAGCGGGCTTGGTCAACTCTATTTGGCTTTTGAGCAACTCAAAAAGAAGCTTGCTGGGGAAGGATTGTTTGATCCAGAACGCAAAAAGGAGATTCCCCGCTACCCGCGGCGTATTGGAATTGTGACGAGTCCAACCGGAGCGGCAATTCAAGATATTATTAACATAATGGGACGACGTCATCCAGGTATGTCCTGGGTTTTGGCGCCAGCTGCGGTCCAGGGGGAAGCTGCACCACGTGAAGTGGCTCAAGCGATCGCTCGCCTAAATCGCTATGGGGATGTCGACGTGATCATTGTTGGGCGCGGTGGAGGGTCTTTAGAAGAGTTATGGGCCTTTAATACGGAAGTGGTGGCTCGGGCAATCGCAGCCTCCGTTATTCCGGTCATTTCCGCCGTGGGGCATGAGACGGATGTGACCATCTCAGACTATATTGCGGATCTGCGTGCACCGACCCCTTCAGCGGCCGCTGAGTTGGCCGTGCCGGTATTACTGGATTTACAGTCTCAAGTAGCTCAACTGCGCATGCGGCTTCAGGGCGCTATGGTGGCGCTAATCGAGCGAAAACGTCAGAGTTTGGCAGGAATTGCGCAGAAAGGACCACTCAAAGACCCTTTCTGGCGTATTGATCAGAATCGTCAACGCCTTGATAACTTGCAAATTCGCCTTCAGGAAGGCATGACTAGATTTATAATCGATAAAAATGGTATACTAAACTTATTAGTTGCTAAGTTGGATTTGTTAAGTCCGTTGGCTATTCTGGGTCGGGGATATTCGTTAACCTACGGTGCAGAAGGAACTCTTCTGCGCTCCGCGAGCCAGGTCAGACTTGATGAACAAGTTCAGATTCGTTTAGGAGAGGGAAGCTTACGCTGCCAAGTGTTAGAGAAGGGGTAATGATCTATGGGCAACGAAAAATGGACAGCGGACCTTTTTGTTGAAGAATCACAAGGTACGATAGATGGACAAGAAACAGAAAAAACTGTTTCTTTGGAAACAGGTCTTCAACATTTAGAAACGATCGTCAAAACGCTTGAGCAAAAAGACCTGCCCTTAGAAAAGGCTTTAGGCTTATTCAAGGAGGGTGTGGGTCTAGTTCAGTACTGTTCCAATGTGCTGAATCAAGCGGAAAAGCAGATGGAAGTTCTGCTTGAAGGCCCGGATGGACAGTTGCAGCTTAAACCTGCAAGTTTTAAAGTGGAAGGATGAACGTAAAACGTGTTCAACGCAACCTTTCAACGCTATCTCACAATGATTGAGCAGTTCCTCGCTCAATTGCCGTGGGACAAGGATATCTTAAATCAGAGTATGGCTTATTCCCTGATTGGGGGAGGTAAACGTATTCGTCCAGTTTTAGCTCTGGCCGCTGCAGAAGCCGTGGGAGGAAATCCAGAAGCCATTTTACCAGCTGCGATTTCGTTGGAACTTATTCATACGTATTCATTAATCCATGATGATTTACCGGCTATGGATAATGATGACTATCGAAGGGGAAGATTATCTAATCATAAAGTCTTCGGGGAGGCCCACGCAATTTTAGCTGGGGATGCCTTATTAACCTATGCGTTCGAATTTCTTGCCGATTTAGGACTTGGACAGCCTGAAAGACAGCTTCGTATTATTCGTGAGGTTGCTGTGGCTGCCGGAAAAATCGGCATGGTTGGTGGGCAGGTTGCTGATCTGGCAGGAGAAGGAAGAACGCTTACTTTGCACGAAATTGAAGAGATTCACAAGGCTAAAACAGGTGCCTTACTGACAGTTTCTGCCCGGCTGGGTGGGATCTTAGCCGGCGGTACGGAGGAGCAGCTTAAGGCTTTGACTGATTATGCCCAGGCGTTGGGATTAGCTTTTCAAATTAAAGATGATATTTTAGATGTAGTGGGGGACAGTGAAACTCTCGGCAAACCGGCTGGGAGCGATATACGCCAGGGTAAGGCGACCTATGTTTCGTTGCTGGGGTTAGAAGGCGCGGGACAACAGATGCATGCTCAAATTCTCAAAGCTCAGTCCGCTTTGAAGATGTTTGATGATGGCGCTATCTTTCTAAGTGAGCTTGCCTCCTACATTGAACAACGCCAGCATTGAAAGAGGTCGTTATCATGCCGATTATCCCGGGAATATTTCACAATGCAATTCTTATTTCAGCTGTGACAGCTTGGTTAATTGCTCAATTACTAAAGATCATAGTAAGTCTACTTTTATTAAGAAAACTGAATTTTCAACTTTTATTTAGTTCAGGTGGTTTTCCCAGTTCCCATTCCGCCACCGTAAGTGCTTTAGCTCTGGGAATTGGGAAGTACTATGGGTGGGATTCCCCGATATTCGCTGTGTCTGCCGTGTATGGTATGGTAGTGTTGTATGATGCGGCAGGTGTCCGACGAGCTGCTGGGAAACAGGCAGAAGTCATCAATCAGTTAGTTGAACGCTTATCCCTGGGGTCTGATCTTGCCCATGATCGCTTGAAGGAATTGATAGGACATACGCCGTTTGAGGTCTTCGGGGGTGTAATCGTAGGGATCATTGTGGGGCTCTGGTTATAAGGTATTGGGTCGGGGAGGGAAAATATTCCGTTGGCAGTGCGCAAACGTAAAAGCTGGAAACATCTTGTGATTGTCTTTATGGGAAGTTTTGTCATTGCAGGTATTGTCGGAATTAGTTCCGAACTACTGTTGCGTCGGATATCGTCCTTGTGGGTGGCCGCGTTGTTTCTGTTAGCTGTGATCGGGGTTCATATTGTCTTTGACGTGATTGGAATTGCAGCTACTGCAGCCAGTGAGGCGCCACATCACGCCAAGGCGGCTAACCGTGTCAGAGGTGCTCGCCAAGCTGTATATCTCGTTCGTCATGCGGATTTGGTTGCCAATATGGCAAATGATGTCGTAGGAGATGTAACGGGGACCTTAAGCGGGGTGATGGCTGCTGCGATCGTCCTAGATATTATCCGTTTAGAACCGACATTTGGAACGAAAGAAATTTGGCTTTCGACGCTGATGTTAGCTTTGGTAGCGTCTATAACTGTTACGGGCAAAGCTGTAGGAAAAACCTTTGCCATACAGGACGCCAATAAAATTATTGCTTGGGTCGGGAGTGCTCTTGCGGCCTTTGAACAAATTACGGGTTGGGACTTGACCGGACCGAAAAAACGAGGGGGCAAGAAGGATGGGACTTCTCGAAAAAATACATGAGCCAAAAGACTTGCGCAATCTAGACTCCATTGAACTCAAAAGATTGGCGCAAGAGATTCGGCAAGAAATGATTGACGTGGTCTCTAAAAATGGTGGACATTTAGCTTCGAACCTCGGAGTTGTAGAACTTACCTTGGCGTTACATCGCAAATTTGACAGCCCTCGCGATAAGATTATTTGGGACGTGGGTCATCAGACCTATGTACATAAACTCCTGACCAGTCGTTTAGACCGCTTTAAAACGATTCGTCAATGCCATGGGTTGTCCGGTTTTCCTAAAAGGGCGGAGAGCGTTCATGATTGCTTTGAAACCGGCCATTCCAGTACCTCCATTTCCGCAGCCGTAGGATTTGCCAAAGCCCGAGATACCCTTCAGGAAGGCCACCATGTGGTGGCGGTGATCGGAGATGGGGCAATGACAGGTGGCATGGCGTTTGAAGCCTTAAACCACGCGGGGCATAGTGAAACCAATATGATTGTGGTCCTGAATGATAACGAAATGTCTATCTCTCCCAATGTAGGGGCCATGTCTTCCTATCTAAATCGCTTAAGGACAGATCCTCTGTATGATAAGCGAAAAGAAGATATCGAGGATCTTTTAAAACGTATTCCAGGTATCGGATCGAAAGTTGTTAAGGTGGTTGCCAAAGCCAAGGATAGTTTGAAATATCTTTTAGTCCCGGGCCTAATCTTCGAAGAATTGGGGTTCACGTATTTAGGTCCAATTGATGGACATGATCAGTCCCTGATCGAACAGGTTCTCGAGCAGGCGAAGCAGAAAAAGGGACCTGTGCTCGTCCATGTCGTGACACGCAAGGGGAAAGGGTATAAACCTGCCGAAGAAAATCCGGGCGTCTTTCATGGGGTTGGTCCATTTGATCCGGTTTCAGGAAAGATCACCGAGAAGATAGCACCGCCGACCTATACGACGGTCTTTGGGGAAACACTTTGTACCCTCGCCAAGGAGGACCCAAGGATCGTGGCAATTAGTGCGGCGATGCCCAGTGGGACAGGTCTAAATGTCTTCGCAAATCAATTTCCAGACCGTTTTTATGATGTCGGAATTGCGGAACAACATGCCGTAACGTTTGCAGCAGGGTTGGCGTTTGGGGGATTGAAACCCGTTGTCGCCATCTATTCCACCTTTTATCAGCGCGCTTATGACCAGGTGTTACACGATGTCTGTTTACAGCAGGCCAATGTTGTTTTAGCGATTGATCGTGCTGGAGTCGTGGGAGATGATGGACCCACGCATCACGGTGTATTTGACATTTCCTTTTTTCGAATCATTCCCAACTTGATTTTTATGGCACCTAAAGATGAAAACGAGTTACGCCATATGCTCTATACGGCCTTACGACAAAGCGGACCGGTGGCGGTGCGTTACCCGAGGTCAGTCGGTCAGGGCGTGAAGCTGGATGATAAGTTCAAGGAAATCCCAATTGGCAAAGCAGAGGTCTTGCGCGACGGCAGGGATGTGACTTTGATTGCAGCCGGAACTATGGTTCATACCTGCCTGCTGGCTGCTCAGGAATTACGCCACAGTGGCGTAGAGGCTGCAGTGATTAATTTGCGTTATATTAACCCGCTCGATCGTGAGCTCCTTTCCCATTACGCGCGTTTAACAAAACATTTTATTACGATTGAAGACCATGTCCTCAAGGGGGGCTTGGGAAGTGCCATCCTCGAATTTCTTGAGGAGGAAGGCATAGAGGGGGTAGCGTTTGAACGTCTAGGTTATACTGGATTCGTGGATCAGGGAACGATTTCCCAACTTCATATTGCCCATGGCTTATCAGTTAAAGGGATAGTGCAAGCAGCAGAGCGCTTACAATTGATTCGCCGCGTCGCACAATCCTAGAAGAGGGAATCATGGGCAAAGGAAGGGATACTGTGGCAAAAGGGAAAGAACGTATTGATATTTTAATGGTTAAAAAAGGGTTGACAGCCAGTCGAGAAAAGGCAAAGGCAACGGTTATGGCTGGAATTGTATTCGTTGGTGGGCAGCGCGTAGACAAGCCGGGCACAGAGTTCTCCGAAGACACCTTGATCGAGTTGAAAGGGGAAACCCTGCCGTTTGTTTCGCGTGGTGGGCTAAAACTAGCCAAAGCTGTGGCAACTTTTTCGCTCCTTTTTAAAGATTTAGTAGTTGCCGATATTGGATCTTCAACTGGGGGCTTTACAGATTGTGTCTTGCAAAATGGCGCGAAACGAGTTTATGCAGTGGATGTCGGCTATGGACAGTTAGCTTGGAAACTCAGGATCGACCCCCGTGTTGTCTCGATGGAACGGGTGAATGCTCGCTATCTAAATGAAGACTCTCTGCCGGAAAAAGTCGATTGGGTCGTTTCAGATGTCGCGTTTATCTCGATTACGAAAATATTTTCGGCCATGTTAGCCATCCTCAAAGACGACGGGCATGTGTTATCTTTAATAAAGCCTCAATTTGAGGCTGGACGAGAGCATGTTGGAAAAAAAGGCGTTGTTAAAGATGTCTTAGTTCATAAACAGGTTCTGGAGACAGTCCTTAGTCAGGCGGAAAAGGTTGGCTTTCGGGTTTTAGGTGTGGACTATTCGCCCATTCGCGGCCCGGAAGGCAATATAGAATACCTTGCTTGGCTAGGGTTAAAAACCGATTCAGGTATAGACTGGCATTTTGAGCTGGAACGCGTAGTTGAAAACGCTCAGAAAGAGACGGAGTGACGGATGGAAAGAGTCGTTGGTTTATGGATCAATAAGAGTAAACCGGAAGCCCAGACGTTGGCCCTCCAAATTCAAGACTGGTTCGAAGCTCGCGGGTGGGACGTTTTAACAGAGTGGTTAGACATTGTCGAGCGCCAAGCACAATTTCTCATTTCCTTGGGTGGAGACGGAACGCTTCTTCAAGCAGCTCGAGAAGGTGCGCCGTTCGGGATCCCTGTGTTAGGTGTCAATCTTGGGCGATTAGGGTTTTTATGTGAAATAGAGCGAGAAGACGTTTTTGGTGCCTTAGAAAAGATTTTACGTCAGGAATTTCAAATTCAAGAGCGTTTGATGTTGAAGGCAATTGTTCACCAGGAAGGTGCCGACGATCTTTCTAAGCTAGTCTTAAATGATGTCGTGTTTTCTAGGGCATGTACGGACGGTATTATAACTCTCCAAGCCAATCTGTCGGGGGAACCCTCCGTCAGTTATCCGGCCGACGGCCTGATCGTGGCGACCCCAACCGGTTCTACTGCCTATTCGCTTTCGGCAGGTGGTCCGATTATTAGTCCTAATGTTCAAGCAATTTTGCTGACGCCTTTGGCCGCGCATACCCTGTCTGCTCGTCCGATGGTTGTCTCGGATCAGGAACTCATAGAAATTATTTTAGCCAGTGGAGAGCAATGTCTGGTGACCTTCGATGGAAGGCATAGTATTAAGATTCACTCCGGAGAAACTGTGATTATAAAGATTGCGCCAATTAAGGCACAACTGATTCGTTTGGGAAGCCGAAGCTTCCCCCAAGTAGTTCGAGAAAAATTGAGGGATCGTTGGCATGAATAAAATCGAGGCACGTTGCGCGAGGCGCGAGGCACGAATAAGGGGCGCTTAAGCGCGAGGCGTTAGGCTTCAATATTCGCACCTCGCGCATCGAACCTCGAGCCTCGTGAAAAGGAGGCCTGTAGTATGAAAGCTCGTCGCCAAATGAAGGTACAAGAAATTATTTCTAAGCAGATCATTCGTACTCAGGAAGAGCTTGCCGATAAATTGCACCTAGCCGGCTTTGATGTCACTCAGGCAACGGTCTCTCGGGATATTAAAGAAATGGGACTGACTAAAGTGCCTAGTGCGGACGACGATTATCGCTATGCTATTCCAACGGAAGTGCATCCGTCTAACCTGCAAGATCGCCTCAAACGTTTGCTACGTGAAACCGTAGTTTCTATAAATGACACGGAAAGCTTTATCGTCATTCGAACGATTCCGGGAAACGCGCATGCGTTAGCGGGTGTTGTGGATAATAGCAATTGGGAAGAGGTCATCGGCACTGTTGCGGGGGATGACACGATTCTTCTGGTCATTAAACCAAAAGAGGTTGTTCCTGTAGTTTTAAAACGGCTAACCACTTTGCTGGGATAGGAGGGACATTATGCTAGCGGAGTTGCACGTGGAGAATTTCGGACTGATGGAAGCAGTACGTCTACAGTTCGGTAGTGGGTTGACAGTGTTTACCGGAGAAACTGGCGCAGGGAAATCAATGCTGATTGACGCCTTGGGGGTTCTCTTGGGTGGACGAGCCAGTGCCGAGCTTATTCGACACGGGGAAGTTCAAGCACGGATAGAAGGAGTTTTCGAGGAGCTTGCACCGGAGGGCTTGAGGAGGCTTGAGGAGGCTGGTTATCCAGTTGAAGAAGGCCAATTGTTTCTCTATCGCGAAATTAAGGCCTCAGGAAAAAATATCTGTCGTGTTCAAGGTCGTACAATTCCGCTGACCCTCTATCGCTCAGTCTGTGAAGGGCTTGTAGATATTCATGGACAGATAGAGCATCTGTCGCTCTTTCGTCCCGAAACCCACCGAGATCTTTTAGATGCCCTAGGGGGACTTCAAGACAACGTCGTTGTGGTTAATCAGGCTGCAAAAGCTTATCAAGCGGTTATCCGTAAAGAACGAGAGTTGTCTATTTCCGGAGAAGAACGTCAAAAACGTGAGGAAATCCTTCGTTATCAAATTGAGGAGATCGATGACATTAATCCAATTCTAGGGGAAGAGGGAGAACTTACTCAGGAGAAGAAACGGTTGAGTAATGCAGAACGGATTACCAGCTTAATTTCCGAAGCGTATGTCGCCCTATACGAGGGCTCGGCGGGCAAGCTCGCGGTCTTCGATTTATTAGGACAAACACGCAAGGCCCTTCAAGAGCTTGCCCGACTGGATGAGGAGTTTAATGTTGTCGAGCAAATCGAATCCATCTATTATGCGGTGGAGGACATGGCTGATCAAGTCAGGGTGTATAAGGATAACTTTGAGTTTGAACCGGGAAGGCTCGACAGCATTGAAGAGCGGCTGATTCAATTAAATCGGCTCCGGAAATATGGGGTAAGTGTGGAGGAAATCCTGGACAAACGAACGGGAATGCTTCAAGAGTTGGAGCAGATCACGCATGTTCAGGAGCAATTTGAAACAATACATAAAGAGAAAAAAACGACTCGTCAAGCCTATGAAACAGCTGCGGGGTTACTTAGCCAGAAACGATTTGAAAATGCTGAACGAATTGAGAAGGGACTCCTGCTTGAACTGGCAGATTTGAGCTTAGAGAGAAGCCGGTTTGAAGTTAGGTTCACGCCGAATATGGAGCCAACGACCGGTGGCGCGGAGGACGTCGAGTTTTATTTCTCAGCCAATCTCGGAGAACCCCCAAAACCCTTGGCAAAAGTCGCTTCCGGAGGAGAAATGTCTCGTCTAATGTTGGCTTTGAAAAGTTTATTGGCAAAAGTAGAGTCAGTTGGAACGTTCATCTTTGATGAGGTCGACAGCGGGGTCGGTGGCAGGACGATTCATAAAGTGGGTGAAAAACTGGCCAAAATTGCCCAAGATAAACAAGTCTTTTGTATCACACATGCGGCGCAAGTAGCCGCCTTCGCTGAGGTTCATTATGGCATTGTCAAAGAAGTGGATGGCGAGAGGACACGGACGCGAGTTGAATTATTGTCGGAGTCTAAGCGTCTTGAGGAACTTGCCAGGATGCTCGGGGGCGGGGAGGTAGAGGTTACCCGAATCCATGCTCAGGAGCTACTTCGTAGTTCGAGGTTTCAAATAATATAAATAAACCATAGCTTTAAAATTGAGTTTCTGGGATTTTCTTTGGTTAAGACTGCACAACCTAATTATGCAGTCATTTTTTTTTGTCTTAGTTGCCAATGTTTTAGAAAATATGGAACAGTTTTTACAGGATGAAACACAAGTGATTTGGATAATTTAACGTAGAATTCACTTAATCTTATTTAGACGCTCTAAAAATTGAGGAAAAAGGAAGAAAGATGGGGAGAAATAGAGTTGGAGGGATAAGAGAGTGAAAAAGAAGAGCGTTTTAGTTATTATCAGTCTCTTGTTCTGCACCTTTCTAAGCATGAATCTTATCCTTCAACAATTAGTGAATGTGTCTGAGTATTCTCAAGTTAGTCAAGTGGTACCTCAATTTACAGGAATTTGGTCCCGCCTTATAAAGATGGAAAAAGTTCCATTAAATCAAATCATTTCAGTCTCATCAGGGATGTCTTATGGAGCAGGGTCGGAGAAATTTGAAGTCTCTTACAAGCTTTTTGGGATTTTTCCTATAAGATCCGGTGAGGTTGAAGTGATGAAGCCCATGAAATTAATACCGGGTGGTCAATCGATTGGGGTTACTTTGCAGACAAAAGGGGTTATGGTGGTAGGGCAGGCACCGGTGGTAGACAAAAGTGGTAGAAAAGCATTTCCTGCCAAGGAAGCCGGAATCGAAGTCGGAGATATTCTCTTAAAAATTGATAATCAAGAAGTAAAAACCGATCAAGATGTTTCTAATGCGGTTCATCTTGCTGGAGAGCAAAAAGTAAACGTGAATGTGTTGTTCAAGCATCAAGACCAGATTTTAGAAAAAATAATAAAACCGGTTTTTTGTGTGGAGACAGGTAGGTACAGAATGGGTTTATTTGTCCGGGATGAAGCGGCTGGGGTTGGCACCCTTTCTTTTTTAGATCCAGTTTCAAAGCAATATGGAGCACTAGGACATGTGATTACGGATGCGGACACAAACCAAAAAATTGAAGTCTCACAAGGGAAAATCATTGCTTCATCAATTTATGCCATTGAAAAGGGTAAACGAGGACATCCTGGCGAAAAACTTGGTTCATTTGTCTCTAATTCAGCCTTTAGCGGAACGATTGAAAAAAATACTTTGACAGGGATTTTTGGTACCATGAGTGGTCAAGTGGTGAATCCTTATTTCAACGAAGCAATATCAGTTGGATGGGAATCTGAGGTTAAAGTCGGCCCTGCCAAGATTTATACGGTGATTCAAGGAGAAAAAATTGAGGAGTTTACAATTAATATCGATCGTGTGATGCATAATCGAACGGATAGCAAAAATATGATTGTGCGTGTGACCGATCCAAGGCTATTAGAAGTTACCGGCTGTATCATTCAAGGTATGAGTGGAAGTCCGATTATTCAAGACGGGAAAATCATTGGAGCTGTTACGCACGTTTTTGTTAACGATAGCCAGCGAGGCTATGGAGTATTCATTCAAAATATGATCAATGAGGGAAATCCACCCGAAAAGAAGCAAGCAGCTTAAAGAGAAAATTAAACGTCTGGAGCATTAAGAGTAGCTTTGAAAAAAGCTACTCTTTCTTTTTATAAATTAGCATTTTTTATATTTAAAAGCAGGAGTATAGAAAACAATTGTCGAAATTATAAATCTAATATGTGCATATATGAGGAGGATCCTGGGAAATGCAAAGGCCTATACGAGTCTTATTGGCAGATGACAACCGGGAATTTGTCGAGATAGTCAAAGAATTTATTGAACGGCAAGAAGATATGAGCCTTGTTGGGGTAGCATATCATGGGAATGAGGCTCTGGAATTAATTTCACGAGAGGAACCTCATGTTGTGCTTTTAGATATCATCATGCCTCATCTTGATGGTTTGGGTGTCCTTGAAAAACTTCAATACGCATCTCAAAGACCCAAGATCATTATTTTAACTGCGTTCGGACAGGAATCAATGACACAACGTGCCGTAAATCTTGGGGCGAATTATTACATACTAAAACCCTTTGATTTGGATACCTTAGGTAAACGCATTCGCCAATTACAAGATGATTTCTCGGAGACCTCGAATGGCGCCCAGATGTCAAATGCGGGGAGTAACGGAAATATGTCGTCGAATTCGCAGTTCTCAAGTGGAATCTTGCCGCCGACGTCTAAAAATCTTGAAGTTGAAGTTACTCGGATGATCCATCAGATGGGGGTGCCGGCGCATGTGAAGGGGTACCAGTATTTACGGGATGCTATAGTTAGCGTGGTACTAAATGTGTCGTTGCTTGGAGCCGTAACCAAAGAGCTTTATCCAATGATAGCGGTCAAATATCAAACCACCCCAAGTCGTGTTGAACGCGCAATTCGACATGCGATTGAATTGGCGTGGGATCGTGGCAATGTGGATTTTATGAATCGTTTTTTTGGTTATACGATTAATGTCGATCGTGGTAAACCCACGAATTCAGAATTCGTCGCCATGGTTGCCGATAAACTGCGTATGTCAATGATGTATTAAGAATCTGCTCATACCAAGGGATACCGGTCGGATAGTCAATTGGTAAAACCACAGGGCTTTATTGCTCCATGGTTTCTTAAGGTTTGGTTTATTCGGTTATTTCAAAATTATCTTTTCCGGCAGTACCACTTCTACCATTACCATTGGCGAACTGTGATTTTATATTTGCAGTTTTGCTCCCTTTAATAGCATTTTGCCCTTTGTTTATGACTAAAACGACTATGGTCTCCAAAGGAGGCCATAGAGAATCCTCTTTGCAAGCAAGGGCGTATTTTTTAGTTAAACAACGCGCCTTGTATTGGCAGTTGATTCTTAGGAAACGCTATTAGGTCTGAAAAGATCAAATAAGGGCTAATCGTACGATTAGCCCTTATTTGATCTTTTCAGATCGGAAATTTATTTTGGCTTTTTTACTTGCTTAGGTTTTTTGGTCTCTTTTTTGTTAGGACTTTTATCGCCCATCTGCGGTCACTCCTTCCATACTATAAAATATAACATAGAAATTCTGCAAAGAAAATCCGTCTTTTCGCTAAAGCAGCGGGATTATCTAATCGGCAGAAGCGAATTGAGTTAAATGTGCAGAGTATTGCAAAGCAGGATGTTGCAGACTAGAAGACGAACTTATTCATAAATATCAAAATAATAGAAGGCTCTAAAACGGAAGTTAGAGGATGGAGATGTTTATGCGTCGCCAACTGGAGAGAAGGGCAGACAAGATATGACAGAATATGAGGAGCTCAGAGCTAAAGTCAACAAGCTGCAAGAGGTGCGTATTCTTCTTACCGCTATTATCGACTCAACTCAGGATGCCATTTCTGTAGTGGATGAAAATGGGCTGTGTATTTTGATTAACCCAGCGTACACACGCTTGACAGGTTTGACTGCGGAGAATGTGATCGGTAAACCCCCCACAGTGGACATCGCTGAAGGGGAAAGTATGCACTTGCAGGTCTTAAGAACCCACCAACCTGTCAAAGGTGTTGCAATGAAATTAGGGCCGAAACGTAAAGCGGTCATCGTAAACGTTGCTCCGATTTTTGTTTCTGGACAGTTTCGGGGAACTGTGGGTGTTCTGCGCGATAGATCTGAGATCCATAAACTTTCTGAGGAATTGGAAAGGGCCAAACGATTAATTCGCCATTTAGAAGCAAAATATACATTTAGTGATATCATCGGCGAAAGTGATGTCATCAAAGCGACGATTGAACAAGCTAGGCGTGCAGCAGTAACGCCTGCGACCGTCCTTTTACGCGGAGAAAGTGGGACAGGAAAAGAACTGTTTGCTCATGCTATTCACCACGCGAGTGAACGACAAAAGGGGCAATTTATCCGAGTGAATTGTGCAGCCTTAGCGGATAGCCTACTGGAGAGTGAGCTTTTTGGTTATGTCGAAGGAGCTTTTACAGGGGCAAAACGAGGTGGAAAAGTAGGTCTATTTGAAGAAGCAAACGGGGGAACTATTTTTCTCGATGAGATTGGAGAAGTCAGTCTTAACCTTCAGGCCAAACTCTTGCGAGTACTGCAAGAACGTGAAATTGTCAAAGTAGGCGATAATCGTTCGTTTAACGTAGATGTTCGGGTCATTGCAGCCACGAACGCTAACTTGGAAGCAGAATTGCGAACCGGTAAATTCCGTGAAGATTTGTATTATCGTTTAAACGTTATTCCAGTCATAGTTCCTCCCTTAAGGCAGCGAAGAGATGATATTCCTTTACTAGTCCACCAACTCATCGGGAGCTTTAATCAGGAATACGGTCGCTGTGTCGAGCTGGTCAGTGATGAAGCCTTGCAAATTTTGATGGGGTATCATTGGCCAGGCAACGTTCGTGAATTGGAAAATATTTTGGGCCGGGCAATCATTAACATGCGTATCGGTGAAACAGTTGTAGAACAACATCATCTTCCGGTTCTAACCTTGCCGAATGTGAATTATACAGAGGCGTATACAGAATTAGGTAAATCCCCTTTGTCAGCAGAAGAGAACGGGTTTGAAGGGTTGCAGCGACAATGGGAACGCGCCTTACTCTTAGTCACGTTGCAAAGAACCGGGGGTAATAAAACAAAAGCAGCTCGACAATTAAAAATGTCGATAAGGAATTTTTATTACAAACTGGAACGTCATTCTCTTATATAAATTTGTTTAAGGAAAGAGGAGAACGCGATGGCAGAGTCAAATCGAAAAGAAGAACGCATTAAGGGAGAAGTGTTATTTAAAGGGCGAATGCTCCGTCTGGAACGAGATGCGGTCCGTTTGCCGAATGGACTGGAAGCATCCCGCGAAGTGGTTAGGCATCCGGGAGCGGTAGCAATCATTGCGTTGCAGGATCAGCATGTGCTCCTAGTTCGTCAATACCGTTATGCGATTGCTCAAGAAACCTTGGAAATCCCGGCAGGGAAACTTGATGCGAATGAAGCCCCCAAAGCTTGTGCGCAGCGAGAACTGCGCGAAGAAACCGGTTATCGGGGAACGATGGAACATATCAGCACCTTTTATACTACACCAGGATTTACGGACGAAGTAATACATCTTTTTTTAGCCCGAGATCTGGTCTGGGACCCCTTAGCCCCGGATGACGACGAATTTATCGGTGTGGAAAAAGTACCCTGGGATGAGGCTGTACTTATGGCACAACGAAGTAAGTTTAACGACGCTAAAACCATGCTTGGTATTTTGCTGGTCAATGGGCAGATTGGATGATTTTTGTAGTAGAGTTGTGGACATACTTTCCCCTTTGGTGGAATAAAATCCCATAGGAACGTATGGGAAGGGGTGCGGAGGATGTGGAAACAACTGGGCAGACATATTCGTCAATATTGGGTCATTTATCTCACGCTTTCGAGTGTCTATCTTGCAGGTGTGGTTTTTGGAGCGGTCGGAGTCAGCGCCTTGGGTGTCTCTGAAACTTCCCAGCTTGGGAAATTCTTGGATACACTTTTAAAGAGCCAACCGAAAACGTTAGATCCTGTCTTCTTAGAGCAACTTGCTCGGGATATGTTTATTATGATGGGTGGAATTTGGATCTTAGGACTCACGATTATTGGGGCTCCCTTAATTTATCTCATTGTTTTTACACGGGGATTTATACTTGGGTTTACAGTCAGTTTCATTATTGGTGTAAAGGGTACACTTGGGCTTGCCCTGCTTCTAACGACCGTTCTAGTTCCAACTCTCCTTGCTATTCCATTACTGCTTCTCGGAGCGGGATTGGCAACTATTTTTTCGTTTTTGCTCCTGCGAGGTAAAGCAAGAGGGGAATCTCTACGCAGAGAATTTCTATATTATACGGCTTCGGCTGCGTTCGTTTCCTTTGGAGCAGTTGCGGTTGGCGTCGCACAAGGATATTTTTCAATATTAGGTGTTCGGTTATTTGGGCTTTAGATAACCCAGCGAAAGCCCAGCATTGCAAGATTATGCAGGGCAATATATTGCAGGCATGATTATTCAGGTTTTGTCGTGGGATACTCGGCTTTTGTGTGCCACACTTGGCCCTCTCGATTAACAGAAAATTTCATAGTTCTTTGATGGATACGCTCAATTGGCCTAAGAGCATAAAGTACTTCGTCGTCTGGCACAATATTTGCATGATAATAACTCCGCTAGGGATTATAATTAAGATGGGGGTTTGTATTATGCTGATTGGAATACCTAAAGAGATTAAAAATAATGAGAGTCGGGTGGCTATCACCCCAGCGGGCGTCCACGCTTTAACTCTGACCGGGCATCAGGTTATTGTGGAAAAATCTGCTGGCGAGGGCAGTGGTATTACCGATCAAGAGTATATCGAAGCCGGTGCTCAGATCCTTGATTTTGCTGCAGATGTATGGAAGGCGGACATGATAATAAAGGTCAAGGAACCGATACAAGCCGAATACGGATATTTTAAGCTCGGCCAAATTCTATTTACTTACTTGCATCTGGCGAATGAACCGGAATTAACAAAAGCACTTATGGAGCACCAAGTCGTTGCGATTGCTTACGAAACGATCCAATTAGATAACACTTCCTTGCCTCTGCTTATCCCGATGAGTGAAGTAGCCGGACGGATGTCCGTTCAAATAGGGGCTCAGTTCCTCGAAAAGCCCTATGGCGGAAAAGGAGTTTTACTTGGCGGAGTTCCTGGAGTACCCCCTGCGAAAGTAACCATTATTGGCGGCGGAATTGTTGGCACGAATGCGGCTAAAATGGCGGTTGGCTTTGGTGCGGATGTGACAATTGTTGAGAAAAGTGCGCAACGGTTACGCGAGCTTGACGATCTCTTTGGCGGCCGAATAAAAACCTTGATGTCTAACCCTTATAATATTGCAGCGAGTGTAGCTCAAGCAGATTTACTTGTAGGGGCTGTACTCATTCCAGGCGCCCGTGCACCGCACTTGGTTACAGAGGATATGGTGAAAGCGATGACGCCAGGCAGTGTGATCGTCGATGTTGCTATTGACCAGGGAGGGAGCATCGCAACCATCGATCGTGTGACAACGCATAGTGATCCTACATTTATTAAATATGGGGTAGTCCATTATTCAGTTGCGAATATGCCTGGAGCGGTAGCTCGGACGTCAACGTTTGCCCTGACCAATGTAACGTTAGGGTATGCCTTGGAGATTGCCAATAAAGGTTATCTTAAAGCGATCCAGGAAAATTGTGCGCTTCGTAAAGGGGTTAATGTCATTAAGGGTAAATTAACCTATCAAGCTGTCGCCGAAGCCTTGAATATTTTGTATGTACCCTTAGAAGAAGCTTTATCTTAAACTATGGCTGACGTCTAAGTTCTCTGTAAGCGTCGAATGGGACCCGTGGATGGGTTCCATTCTTTTTTATTGTAGGGGGCAATTCATGAATTGCCCCTACAGTGTATCAATTGAGAAAAGCAGGCTCGATTTATTTGTTGAATAACGGGAAATACTTCCCTTAGGCAATAGAACAACTAGGCCTAGGGCGGTTAACAATGCATCGGTTAATTGAGAGAGCTTAAGAATAGCTTTAGAAAATATCGGAAGGGAGATGCATCGTCATAGAACAACACTTTCTTGTCTTCAAAGAGGTCGCAGAAACCAACAATATTACGTTATCAGCTAAGAATCTCCATATGAGTCAACCTAATATTAGTTTGCAGATTCAGAATTTAGAATACGAGTATGGGGCTCGTTTTTTTGACCGCACCAATAAAGGGGTTACACTGACTAAAGAGGGTGAAATTTTTTATGAACGTGTTCGGACTATCTTGGACATTCTATCGAGTTTCAGGGAGGAGATAAGCGCCCTGGCAATAGATCAGAGAAGACTTATTTATCTCGGTGCGACTTTGACGATCGGAGAATATATCCTTCCCAAGATTATGGCGTATTTGTATAAGGCTCACCCAGACGTGGACTTTAAAGTGAAAATTGCTAATACGGACTTAATTATTCAAGAGGTTGCTGAGAAAAAGATGCACATAGGTCTGATCGAGGGGACAGCCCCTCAGCATAAAGACCTTAGGGTGGAGACTTTCTGGGAGGACGAGTTGGTCGTTGTGATTCCTCATTTTCACCCCTGGGCGGTTAGAAATAGCATTACCTTAGCGGAACTCTCCAATGAACGACTGGTGACACGAGAGGAAGGTTCGGGGACTCGCAACGTGATGGAGATGGCCCTTAAAGAGCGAGGTTTTGATCTGAAGCAATTAAATATAACTATGGAGCTAGAAAGTATTCAGGCGATCAAACAAGTCGTTTCGGCAGGACTTGGAGTTACTGTTATCTCTTCGTTAACTGTCAGCAGTGCAGGGGATAGGAAACTATTTAAGACCTTAAAAATTCAAGACGCACTCGTTTATCGTAGTTTTTGTATTCTCACCAACGCTCGAACCACCCAGACCAAAGATGAGAATATTTTAATCAAACTACTCCATGATCACGAGCTGCTTAGGAATATTTTAAGTGAGGATCATAATGAATTAGAGGAATCTGAAGGTAAGCGGAGTATAAATCATCCTGCAGTAAGTGGCTTGGCAAGGCAAGGACAAACACAAAGGCAGGAACAATGGCAGGGACATTGAGATAAGACA
Source organism: Desulfosporosinus sp. (assembly GCA_031292095.1). Taxonomy (GTDB): domain Bacteria; phylum Bacillota; class Desulfitobacteriia; order Desulfitobacteriales; family Desulfitobacteriaceae; genus Desulfosporosinus. The sequence goes on along the minus strand of JARLHU010000175.1, from coordinate 17,577 downwards.
ATCTGGAGATGCATAGGATATAGGGGAAGGGGGGAGTGTAATGCCAATAAAACGTTGGAGTGATTTTTTCCTTTACCTCGGAAGGGTATTTATCCTCCTTATTTTACTTGCCGTGCTCTTACCTAAATTAATGGCAGTATGCAACATCTGGATGTCTTCGTTTTTACATAATGAGCAAAAACCAATCGGTAACCCCTTGCGAGTGGAGGCACCAGATAGGAGCAAGCCTGTCTTTCAGTGGTTCCCGCTTGCCCCGAAGGAATGATAATTTCCAAAGTGATGAACGGTTAAACAAGGAAAATTCCCCTCCTGTGTAGAAGGTAGTTAGAAAAGGGGGGGGGTAATGTGACCTCCGAGGATCAACTTATGAAACAGTATCTGATTTATCTACGGGTCGAGCGGGGGCTCTCTGAAAACACTCGTCTGGCTTATGAACGAGACTTGCGTCAACTTCTGATCTTCCTTACACAACGGGGTACGGATTTTGTCGCATGTGTGCCCAATGACCTTTTTTTATTTCTACTTAAATGGAAGGAAAAGGGGAAAGCGCCTCGAAGTATTGCCCGGTGCAATGCAACTCTACGAGGTTTTTTTGAATTTTTGTTGGATGAAGGAAAAAGAGATGATAATCCAAGTACATATCTAGTGGCCCCAAAATTAAATCAACCGCTTCCGAAGGTGTTGTCGGAAGCGACAATTGATAAACTATTGCAAACCGGCGTGGAATCCGATCTTGTCTTACGAGATTTGGCGGTGCTTGAGGTTCTCTATAGTAGTGGTCTTCGGGTTTCTGAACTGATCGGGTTACGTTTAGTGGATTTATCGTTGGACGTCGGATATGTTCGTTGCAGTGGGAAGGGAAGTAAGGAGCGAATTATACCGCTCGGCGAACCGGCTGTTCGCGCTGTGGAAGGTTACTTAAAAGGCCTGCGGATGCGCTTGTGTGGTAAGCAAAAATGCGATATCCTGTTTTTGAATGTCCATGGCCGCCCGCTAACGCGCCAGGGGATCGTGTACATATTGAAAAAATGGGGACAAACTCATAACCTCAAGCAATCGATTTCTCCCCACATGTTTCGGCACAGTTTTGCAACCCATCTTCTGGATCATGGGGCAGACTTGCGTTCAGTCCAGGAAATGCTGGGGCATGCGGATATTGCGACAACTCAGATTTATACGCATCTGACGCGCAAACGCTTAGTGGAAGTCTTTCGAAAGGCACATCCACGTGCGGATTGAAAGGGGATTTTGTACAACTGAGGGCAGTTGTAGTTTTTCTTAATGGAATTGAAGGAGGTTGAATTGATGATTTCGGAACAGGAATATAGTGTTAAGCTGGCGGAAGTGCGTAGCTATCTTGTGGAGCGTGTCACAGTATTACCGGAACTTGGCGTTATTTTGGGTTCAGGGCTGGGAGCGTTTGCTGATCTTGTTGAGGAAAAAGTGATGATTGCCTATAAAGATATTCCGCATTTTCCAACTTCCACAGTGGAAGGGCATGCTGGACAATTGGTTTTCGGTAAAGTTCAAGGCCGATCGGTCGTGGTCATGCAAGGACGTTTTCACTATTACGAAGGCTACACGATGCAAGAGGTAACCTTTCCAATTCGAGTTATGCAAGTTCTAGGCGTGACCGGTCTGATTGTTACGAATGCCGCCGGGGGTATAAACTCTGCTTTTCAGGCGGGTAACCTAGTTCTCATTAAGGATCATCTTAACTTGATGGGTGATAATCCTTTGCGAGGGGCGAATCTAGCCAATTTGGGCCCGCGTTTTCCGGACCTAAGCGAAGGGTATAATTTGGAATGGCGACAAAAGGCGATAGAGATCGCTAAAGAGTTGGGAATTAATCCTCAAGAAGGGGTTTATGTGGCCGTGAGCGGCCCCAACTATGAAACTCCCGCTGAAATCCGCTATTTGCGTACGATTGGTGCTGATATGGTCGGCATGAGTACCGTACCAGAGGTGATTGCAGCTAACCATGGCGGAATGCGGGTTTTAGGCATCTCCTGTGTGACAAATATGGCAGCAGGAATTTTACCGCAAAAACTTAATCATGCGGAAGTCATGGAAACGGCTGAACGGGTTGGAAAGCAATTTGTGAGTTTTGTTCAGGCTTTAGTACGGGCGCTTTAGAAGAAAATCTCGAACTCAAGGCAAGCGTCTTACAAATGGCGTAATAGTACGGAAACGTCTTATGGAATTTTCCATACTATTAGAAAGTATAAACTTGCGTTATATACTTTCTAAGCATAAGTGCAACTAGGCAGCTGCCTTCGCGAGGCTTGCCACCAGCCAAGTTTTCTTTATAAACGACGCTGAACGAGAAGAGAAAGAGTGATTTAGATGCGTATGGTGGATCTGATTGAAAAGAAACGGGATGGGGGATCCCTTTCTAAGAAGGAAATCCGCTTTATTATTGAGGGTTATGTCCAAGGAGATATTCCGGATTACCAAATGGCGGCCTGGGCTATGGCTGTCATTTTTCGTGGTATGTCACTGGAAGAAACGTCCGAACTTACCTTAGCGATGGCTCAAAGTGGGGATCAACTAGATCTATCCTCGCTCGGTGGGCGGTTTGTGGATAAGCACAGTACCGGAGGGGTAGGAGATAAAACAACGTTGCTCCTGGGGCCGATGGTTGCAGCCTGTGGCGTGCCTGTCGCTAAAATGTCCGGGAGAGGGCTGGGACATACCGGCGGTACAATCGATAAGCTGAGTTCCGTGCCTGGCTTTCGGGTCGAGCTTACTCAGGAGGAGTTTTTGGCGCAAGTGAAGAAAATCGGTTTGTCTATTATCGCCCAGACGGGCAATCTAGTTCCTGCCGACAAAAAACTTTACGCTCTTCGAGATGTTACGGCGACCGTAAGCTCTATTCCCTTAATCGCTTCTTCTGTCATGAGTAAAAAGATCGCCGCTGGAGCGCAAGGGATCGTCTTAGATGTTAAGTACGGCTCAGGCGCCTTTATGAAAACAGTGGAGGAGGCCAGGATGCTTGCGACGACGATGGTGGAGATCGGGAAAGCACTGGGACGTCAAACAATTGCGGTACTGAGTAATATGAATCAACCGCTTGGCCGTGCCGTGGGAAATAGCCTAGAGATCCTCGAAGTGGCGGATGCATTACAAGGAAAAGGTCCCCAAGATTTAGTGGAGGTCAGCCTAGAGCTGGGTGCCTGGATGCTTGTTGCAGGGGAAGTCGTATCTAATGTTGTGTCCGGAAAGGAACGCCTGCGTCAAAGCTTGGCAAGCGGGGCGGCCTGGGACAAGTTTCTGGCCTTCTTGACCGCACAGGGGGGGGATGCTCAAGCAGTGGCTGATCGTCGTCTAAGGGTCGCACCGTGGAATCTTCCGATCCTCGCCGAGTCAACTGGGTATGTGCAGGCCTTTGATGCGCATAAAATTGGGATTTTAGCTATGGCACTCGGGGCAGGTAGAGTTACGAAGGATAGCCCGATCGATCTAGGCGCAGGGGTCGTCCTAGTGAAAAAGGCGAGAGAATGGGTTGTAGCTGGAGAACCTCTTTTGCAGCTTTATGCTAGTAATCAGGAAATGCTGGCTGAGGGACGCAAGTTCGCCCAAAACCTGGCTGTCGTGGGTAGCGAGGCCCCTGAGTTGCTTCCGTTAATTGAGGAAGTTATCTTGTAGGACGAAAAACAGGGAACTGGGCGCGGAAAACGGGGATGTGGGAAGGAGAACCGTCCCCGTTCCCGCCCCGTTCCCACCGACATAAAATCGGCCTCCTTACGTATGAATATACTGAGGAGGCGATTTTATTTATGGTGCGTGAGAAAAAAGTTTACCCTTTGGCTGAAGGGCTGACGACAGTCGATACCTATGCAGTGTTGGGGAATGCAGAAACCTTCCAAAAGCATAAACATGCGTGGAAGGTTTGGCGAACGTTGAAAGAATTCGGGTGTGTTGCCTATCCGGTGGCTGAGAATTTAAAGCGTATTGAGGGGAGTAAGGTGTATCTGAATTTAGCTGAGTTAAAGGATAAGGTGACAGTGGTTGTACCGTGTCTGCTTCCGGAGCACCTTACGTCACTGGTTGCCGACGCTGCAACTGCTGGAATCAGCAAAATTTGGTTTCAAGAACAGACCTGGAGCAAAGAACTTCAAAATGAATGCGATAGCGCCGGAATGGCGGCGATCTGTGGGTGCGTGCTTCGGCATAAGGTCTATCCAGTCATCGGTATGCGCTATTTTAATCCCTGTTACTGGCACGGTCTCAGAGATGCCAAAGTGCCTTCGAAGCGGTTTGGCAGGTGACGTCTGTGCTCATTGACTCAATTTGCCTAGGCTGATGGGATTTGGAAAATTACTGCGAGAAAAGGAGGAGTTTATTGGATTTTTAGAGAATTGAATGGAGATATTCAGCTTATTGTTAAATTAGTAATTTTTCATTAGAATAAAACATGGGAGAGGTAAAAGGTTAGCTGATGAAAAGGTCTGAGTGGGGTAAGTATGAGAAAATTATAAATAAAGGCACGATGAACGTCATAGTCTTTGCCAGTATTATTATTATAATAGCTATACTGGTAACTGGAATTTCAAATTACGTCATGGTCAGAAATGCTTTGACAGAGAAACTCCAAAAAGAGGATCTTGTCTATATTTTGAAGTCCATTTCAGCACAGGTAGATGGTAGAATTGATAGAGCTAAAGAAACCTCTCTGCTTATTGCGGACAGCCCAGAAATATTACAATGGTTCAAAGCCGGAGAAACGGACAAACAGTACGAGGCAATGTTCATCAAACAAATGACAGACATAGCAAAAACCTTAGACTACACCATATTTTTTGCCAATAAAAAAACAGGACATTACTGGACGAATTCCGACCTCCTGACAGATACGTTGTCCAAAGATGACCCTGCGGATCGTTGGTTTTTTGATTCAATCGCATCAGCTCAGAAAATCACGCTTAATATCGACCATAATAATGAGCTAAACCAAACAAACTTGTGGGTTAATACGCTGATGGGGGACAGTCATAATCCAGCTGGAGTTGCTGGAGTGGGCGTTGATCTTCAAGATATATCGACAGAATTTAGCCACTATAAAATTGGAGACAAAAGTAATTTGTGGCTGGTTGATACTAAGGGTAAGATAAGCATCTCTGAAGATATTGAACAAAGCGGCGGCAAGCTCTCTGATTTTTTACCTAAGGATGTGTACGATAAGATCATGAGAGATACTGCCCAAAGCAGTGATAAGCCGATGGTAGTAAGCTATTATGACAAAAATAAACCAGTGGATCTGATCTTCCAGAAACTAAAATCATGCGACTGGGTTTTGGTATTTCAAATAAACCGATCCGAAACCCTTGGAGTCCTGAATTCGATAATGATTAGTACGCTGGTGACGATTGCGGTAGTCCTTGTTTTCTTACTCCTGGTTTTTTACCTTGTATCTGCCAGAATCGCTGATCCATATAAGAGTGCGATCCAGCTTAATCTTGAATTAGAAAAGGAGATTAGCGAAAGAACTGCGGAAATCAGTGATCAAAACTCCAAGATCATGGAGAGTCTGTACTACGCCAAAACTATTCAGGAGTCCATTTTGCCGGGACCGGAGATATGGCAGAGGGTATTGGTGGATAAGTTTGTCCTGTGGAGACCACGGGATATTGTGGGCGGTGACTTTTACTGGTTGAAGGAGATTGAGCAAGGTTTCATTTTGGTAGTGGGTGATTGTACCGGACACGGTGTACCCGGTGCTTTGATGACTATGGCTGTAAATTCCATACTGAACAATATTGTAGTAGAGAATGATGTTATAAGCCCGGTACTAATAATCAAAGAACTCAATAGACAATTAAAAGAGGCGTTGAATAAAGAAAAAGGAGACGATTCAACGGATGACGGACTTGAGGCAGGCATATGCTCTTATGACAATTCGGGCAAATTGCTTTTTGCTGGGGCTAAAATTAACCTGTATTTGTCTAGCGCAGACCTGATGACAAGATATGACGGCTTTAGAAGTGGAATTGGCTATATTAAATCGACTTTCTCAGCAGAGTTCTGGGATGTCGAATTGAAGGTCAAGCGAGGAGATCGATTCTACCTCACGACGGACGGTTATCTTGATCAAAACGGAGGCTTAAGTGATTATTCACTTGGGAAAAGTAAGTTTAACGAAATAATCGCTCAATCAGTGTCCATGTCAATGATAGAACAGGGAGCATATTTTGAGAAAGAGCTTGCTGATTATATGGGACAGGCACCACAGCGGGATGATATTACTGTCGTGGGGTTTGAAATTATATTTGATACAGAGAAGGAGAATCTAAATGATACATCTTCAACATTTAAAGGCGTCACTTGAGGAGTATAGAGTTTTAATTTGCTTTTCTGGCCAATTTTCGCAGGGAATTGTGGAACAATTGTGTGAATCTATCAAAGGGCAGATGACGGAAGGCGAGGTTACCAAGTACAATCCGATGAAAATGATCTCGATTTTTGTAGAGCAAGCTCAAAATATTATTAACTACAATCTAGAGAATGTGAGTCACAGATACTATGATCAACTTCTTGAATCAAGCATTGTCACCATAGGCAAGACATCTGATAGTTTTTTCGTGACATCCGGTAATATTTTGGACAAACAGGACTTAGATCCGTTGGTTAAAAAGATAGAGTTTCTGAATTCACTTGGACCAGTGGAGTTGAAACAATATTATAAAGAAGTCATGAAAAGAGATGGTATGGGTGAGAACGGACGCGGTGCAGGACTTGGCCTTATTCAGATGGCCAGAACCGCTAAGTCTCCAATTGAATACAAAAATTACAGTATAAACGATCAGTTGACTTATTTTCAGATAAATGTTAATTGTTAGGGAGTGGAAGCATACTGTGGAGAGGCTATTTCTGAAAGAATCAAAAAGTACCCCATTTGTAGATTTCGATGCGGATAAGGGTATGCTCCTCATCAAAGGACAATCTTATCCTGAGGATGCCTTTTTATTCTATAAACCTCTGTTAGATTGGCTAAAAGAGTACTTGGCAGGTAAGGTGGGTCAAGAAGTATTAATTGAAGTGACCCTGACCTATTCAAATACAAGCAGTTCGAAATGTATAATGATGATTCTAGATCTACTCGAAGAGGCTGCTGATCATAATGTAAAAGTGAAATTAAAATGGATATGCAACGTGCAGAACGAATATGAGCAGGAATGTGCTGAGGAATTCAAGGAAGATTATACGTTTCCGTTTGAAATCGTCCTCGTGTAGGAGGCAGGTTCTTAGTGGCGAAAATTCCTCGCGGGTTTCAAATGAGGAAGTAGGTGAAGGCATTATGAAAGACCAAAAATCGGTTGCTATTTTTGATAATGAAATTGCCATCTGTGAGGAAGCAAGAAGGTATTTAAAACAGGAGAGCTTAAACAAAGATGAATTAGTACTGAAATTTAATCAGTTTATTAATGTATATTGCAAGTTTATTAACACGACCAGAAGGTTGTGTAGTATAAGTGATGTCCAGAGTAGAGAGTTGAAAAGAAGCGAGATAGAAATCAAGCATCTTTTAGATAATTCCGACCAGGGCTTTCTGACATTTGGTGAGAACCTGATCGTAGATAAAGAGCATAGCTTGGAGTGTACTCGGATCTTCAAAACGAAGGTCGCAAATAGGAACATATTAGAACTTTTGCACACTGATAACGAGGAACAAAACAAGCATTTTGCGGATGCGTTAGGGAGTGTATTTACCCTACCGAATAACGAAGCTCAGTTATCTTGCTTAAGTGAGCTGCCCAATCTGATTAAGATTAGAGAAAATTATGTAAACATAAAGTACAAAATTATTAATACAGACGAGTTTGAAGAGAACAGTGAACGCCTCATGTTGATTCTTACCGATATTACGGAAAAAAGGAAGGTTGAAGATCAGGTTTTATTTTTGAGTTATCATGACAAACTCACGGCATTGTTCAATAGAGCTTACGTGGAAAGTATTATTCCTCATCTCCAAATTGAGTCTAATCTTCCGTTGAGTATTGTAATGGCTGATTTAAATGCGTTGAAGCTCGTTAATGATGTTTTTGGCCATGAAAATGGCGATAAACTGATTGTTCAAGCCGCCCAGGTGTTTCTCAAGTGCTGTCGCAAGAGTGATATTATCGCTCGCTGGGGTGGAGATGAATTCATGATCTTACTTCCTGGCGCCAATCAGGAAGCTTGTGCAAGAATCTGTAATAATATTAAGGCCATGTTTGATGCACAATCTATCGAGCAAATGGGATTGAGTGCTTCGCTGGGAGCAGTTACTATTGAAAACTGGGATACCGATATAGCAAGCTCTATTTGTGAAGCAGATCGTGTCATGTATAGTAACAAGCTTATTGAAAGTAAAAATACCCGGGAAAGGGTAATTTTTAGCGCTAAAAAAGTTTTAGAATCCAAATGTTCTGCCTATATCGGACAGAGTGAAAGGGTCGAAGCTATTGCCAATAGATTTGCGCAACTCATAGGTGTTGGACAGGAACCACAGGAAATGGTTAATCTGTTACTACTAGCTAGGTTGCATGCCATCGGGAAAGTTGCGATACCCGTCGGATTGCTCAACAAAAGTACGTCCTTAACAGAGAATGAGTTGCAGATTATTCGCAAATATCCAGAAATAGGATACAGAATGGCCCAAACTATTGGAGAACCGGTACTTGCACAGTCCATGCTTGCCCTTCAAGAGCAATGGGGGGGCAATGGTTACCCCTACGGCCTGAAAGGAAAGCAAATACCTCTTGTGGCACGTGTAATCTCGATCATTAAAGCTTATGATGTCATGACTCATGACCAACCCTATAAACGAAAAATGAGTCAAGGAGAGGCGCTAAGAGAATTGGAACGATGCGCCGGAACGCAGTTCGACCCGAATCTGGTACGCATTTTTTTGGATAACGTTTCTTACATCACAAATCCCATCCCTTCCACTTCAGATGCACAAGGATGATATATGTTAAAGGCTTTGGGTTACCGTTTAGCGGCACCCCAAAGCCTTTTTTCTTTTTAGCACGATAAATGGAGAAAGTTACTTTTGATTGGCTACAACTGAGAGAAATTTCGTCATTTCCTCCCCCAATCGTACCAAATCCCGTCGACCCAAGCCCAGAGGAAGCGTCTTAGCTTAGAGAAACACTTTAGCGAAATTGCGTCAATGAGTGCAGACGCTAAGGCGTGAAGAAACGCAACGGGACTTGTCCATGACTCGAACAGGACGTTCGAGGTTAGAGCATCGCCAAGGATGGCTAGATGCCGAGATGGACGATGTCGCGGTGCCAAGGATGGCAAGGAGCGACGCACATGCGACGGAACAGGATGTTCCTAGTGTCGAATGCGCCAAGGATGGCATAGCATTCGACCAGAACAACCCTGAGGTTTTGAGTTTTAGCCTTAGCGTCAAGCGAATAGCAATGCAGCGTGTCGATCACGATAGTCTCCAGTGGAGAGTATCGCCGAAGCCGTGATCCCTAAAGGAATACCTACCGGCGTAGGATGCTAAGACGCTTCCTCTCTGCGATGTGCAATTTTATTTCATTCATCCAATATAATTTTCCTTTTCGGGGATAATAAAATCAAACTATAAGGAGGGTTGAAAAAATGCGGAAAAGTTTAGTAATCGTTTTGGCCATGTTGCTTATGCTTGGAAATATTGGCTTTGCTAACGTTCAACCGGTGCTGGGTGTTGAGATCGTGACTGAAGCCGCAAGTGCGATTCTCATGGACGCGGCATCCGGTCAAATTCTCTACGAAAAAGATGCGCACAAAGAATTGCCACCGGCAAGCGTCACAAAACTTATGACCTTACTGGTGGCAGCGGAAGCAGTAGCTTCTGGGAAAGTAAAATTGACGGACAAAGTGACGGCCAGTGAGAACGCCAGCAAACTAGGAGGTTCTCAAATTTACCTTGAACCAGGAGAAACTTTCACTTTAGAACAGATGTTGGTTGCCATTGCCGTTGGGTCAGCCAATGATGGCTGTGTCGCAGTGGCGGAACATATTGACGGAACCCATGAAGCCTTTGTGGAAGAAATGAACAATGAGGCTCAAGCTTTAGGCTTGAAAAACACGCATTTTGTGAATGCCTACGGGCTACCGGCTGAGGGACATTATACGAGTGCCTATGATCTGGCTATCATTGGCAGAGAAGCCCTCAATTATCCTCTCATACGAAAGTTAACTAGTATCAAAGAATATGACTTGCGGGATGGGAAATTTAAGCTTTGGAATACTAATAAGTTACTCTGGTGGTACCCTGGAGCAGATGGATTCAAAACAGGCTGGACGAACGAAGCCAAATATTGCTTAGCTTCGACAGTAGAAAGAAATGGTTTACGGTTGATTTGTGTCGTCATGGGTGTGCCACAAGTGAGAGGACATTTTGCGGAATCTATGAAAATATATAACTATGGATTTGCGAAATTTGAGTTTAAGCAGTTTGCTCCGGCTGCCCAAAAGCAGGGCGTTGTTAAGGTTCGCAAAGGAGTAGAAGATGAGGTTACAGCTATAACTGAAAAACCACTGGGTACGACAGTGGAAAAGGGAAAAGATAAAAATCTTTGGGTCGAGACAAAACTCAACCCAGAAATCAGTGCTCCAGTTCAAAAAGGACAAAATTTAGGGGAAGTTCTCCTTTATCGCAATGATCAGTTACAAGCAAGCGTAAATTTGATAGCTGATCACTCCATTGCCAGGGCAAGTTTGACTGAGCAAATGCAACGGACCCTTAAAGGGGTTTTTGGTTATTAGGATCAGCGGTTTAGTCCAAATGAGTGGATTCCGAGTTGACTAAGTCTGATTGATCTTTAATTTGAGAAAATAGGCGAATTTTGTGAAGCGCAGCACGTTCAATGCGAGAGATCTGAACCTGTGAAAGCTGAAGTAGGCTGGCGATTTGACTCTGTGTTTTATCTTCGAAAAAGCGCATTAAGAGGACACGTTTTTCTCGTTCCGGCAATTGGTCAAGTGCTTCTTTAAGGGCGATGTTTTCGAACCAGCTGGGGTCAAATCCCTTTTCTTCTGAGAGTTGATCGAGGACGTAGATGGGATCAGAATCGTCTTGGTAAAGGGTATCGTAGATCGAAGTAGGACTTTGAATTGCCTCAAGTGCAGCGACAATCTCTTCCCGCTCAACGCCGATATTCGTTGCGATTTCTCCGATCGTAGCCTCTCGGCCTAACGTTGCAGAAAGTTCATCCCGAGCGCGATTCACTTTATAAACAAGCTCCTTGTAGGAACGAGGAACCTTAATAGGATGGTCATCTCGGAGAAAACGCCGAATTTCACCGATAATCATCGGTACCGCATACGTCGAAAACTTCACCCCGTAGGTAAAGTCAAATTTATCAATGGCTTTAATGAGGCCAATCGTTCCAATTTGAAAAAGATCTTCAATCTCATAGCCGCGATGGGCAAAGCGTTGAACCAAGTTAAAAATGAGTTTCAAGTTGCAATTAATTAAACGCTCGCGGGCCACAGCATCCCCTTCTTTAGCAGCATGAAGGTTGAGCATCATCTCCTTATCAGAGAGCAGTGGGAAGTGCGGGAGATTCATTTCAGTTAGTCGTTGAATCATAATGCGCCGCCCCCTTAATGCGAGGAGATGGGTGTTTGCTTGAGATGCTTAATCATGGTCACCGTTGTTCCCACTTCAAGTGTAGAATCTACTTGAAGTTCGTCCATGAAAGATTGCATAAAGACAAAGCCCAGGCCCATTCGCTCCGGATCCGTACTATAAGCAGGTTGCATGGCTTGCTCAACATTTGAGATGCCACACCCTTCATCTTTCACAACAATCTTGAGGGTGTCCTTAGCGATATCCAGATTGAGGTAAACAATGTGATTAGGGTTATTCTTGTAGCCGTGGATAATGGCATTGGACACAGCTTCGGAAACAGCAACTTTGAGTTCTTCGATGTCATTAAGTGGAAGATCTAGTTGTGCTCCCACTGAAGCAATGAGCAACCGGGTAATGCCTACATTTTCAGAAATACTTGAAAATGTGAGGCTTAATTGATTAGCTTTCATTTATGCTCCCCTTCCTTCCTCATAAGCGTGCGCTTCATCTAAATAAAAGTTAATAATTTTGGGTAGTCCTGATAATTCCATAATCTTATAAATATGTGGGGGCACGTTGGTGATTTTAAGCTTCCCTCCCATGGGGAGTAGTTTCTTGTACCTGCCTAGAATTACGCCGAGTCCGGAGCTGTCGACAAAGTGGACATTTTCAAGATTAAGAATGACTGTACGAATTCCTCGTTTCTCAATCTCAAGGTCAATTGCTTGTCGTACCATGGAAGCAGTGTGCATATCCAGTTCTCCGTCTAAGCGCAAGAGTAGGGTCAGGCGCTCTATCTTTTTTTCAAGTTTCAAGACCATTCCCCCTAAATTTATCTCAGTACTATTGATTTCGGCGTCATCCATAATTTTCCTGCCTGTTATCAGAAATATTCCTTGGAAAGCTTGTCGAAATTATGGAGTTAATTAAAAACACTAGGTAGCAGTATAATTTTGGCAGTTTGGAATCATAATAGAGATTATCTGTCACTGGTAAGAAAGGAGAAATATGGATGACTAACCAAAATTTACGTCAGCCTTCGCTTGCAGTTACCCCAGAGCAATATAAAACGTTATCTCAGCAATTTACCCCCAAGCCCACCGTTATTAAAAATGTGGTGTGGGCCTTCGTCGTGGGGGGGGTTATTTGTGCGATTGGTCAGATTTTTATTAATCTATTTGTAACTTTCGGATTGGCACGTATTGAAGCAGCGACTGCAGCAACTGCGACGATGATCTTTCTGGGGGCGCTATTAACAGGCTTAGGGATTTACGATGAGATTGGCAAGTTTGGCGGAGCAGGTTCTATCGTCCCGGTCACGGGGTTCGCTAACTCCATTGTTGCACCTGCTATGGAATTTAAACGGGAAGGATATGTGCTAGGTGTCGGAGCAAAGCTGTTTACAGTGGCTGGTCCTGTGCTTGTGTATGGGATTGCCACCTCAATTGTGGTGGGTATCGTGTATTATTTTTTACACTAAATACATAGATTATTGGCCCATGCAGTTGCCGGGACCCACACGAAACGCACACAGTCTGACTGATACGACAAAACTTCAATTTATGAATGGGGATGAGTAAAGACATGGATTTAAAACGAAGGGGAAACCAGACCGTGGTGTTTGCCAACCCCCCCGTTATTTTATCTTCTTATTCTGTGGTGGGTCCTAAAGAAGGAGAAGGTCCTCTCGGAAAATCGTTTAGTAAGGTTTGGAAAGATCAACTCCACGGGGAAAAATCTTGGGAGGTCGCGGAGAGTAAAATGCTCCAAGAGGCGATGCAGGGGGCCATTGATCAAGCTGGAATTCCTAAGGAGGAAATTGATTTTATGTTAGCGGGAGATTTGCTCAATCAAATCATCTCCTCTAATTTTGCCGCGCGTCAAATGGCCTTACCTTTTATTGGCTTATATGGAGCTTGTTCGACGATGGCCTTGAGCATGGCTGTGGGGAGCATGCTCATTGACGGGGGCTTCGCTCGGAATGTGCTGGTCGGGGTATCGAGTCATCATGATACTGCGGAGCGGCAATTCCGTTCCCCAACGGAACAGGGTACTCAAAGGGCAATGAGTGCTCAGTGGACGGTGACCGGAGCGGGGAGTTTGCTCCTCGGACGGAGTGGCGTAGGGCCACGGATTACTTCAGCGACGATTGGTAGGGTCGTTGATTATGCCGAAACTAATGTCAATAATATGGGTTCAGCTATGGCACCGGCGGTCGCGGATACGATTCTTAATCACCTCACCGATTTACAACGCAAACCAGCTGACTACGATTTGATTGCTTCCGGAGATCTGGGAGCGGTAGGATTAGCACTCGCGGGGGAGGTGCTTAAAAAAAGTGGCACGGATATGGGGGCAGGATTCACGGATTGTGGGGTTATGATTTATGATGCCAGTCAAGATGTTCATGCAGGAGCAAGTGGATGTGGCTGTTCAGCGGTTGTTTTTGCTGGAGATATTTTGCAAAGGATTAAAGCCGGAGAGCTAAAGAAATTTTTGCTAGTAGGTAGTGGCGCCTTGCATAGCTCCACGTCTGCCCTACAAGGAGAATCTATTCCCAGTATTGGGCATGCTGTTGTTATTGAGGCCTGAAAGGGGTGAATACGTATGTTTGAAATGATTATTCCAGCCTTCATTGTGGGCGGGGTGATTTGTGTTATCGGACAACTACTAATGGATTTAACAAAACCGGCCTTTACTCCGGCCCATGTTCTCGTCTCCTTTGTGACGGGGGGAGCAATTCTGGGGGCCTTGGGTTTGTACGAACCCCTAGTGAAAATCGGAGGAGCTGGGGCCATGATTCCCTTATCCGGTTTTGGTTATACTCTTGCCAAAGGGGCCATGGAGGCGGTCGGAAAACGAGGGATCATGGGGGCCTTATCTGGAGGCGTTGAAGCAACTGCGGTAGGGATTGCGGCGGCAGTCTTTTTTGGTTATTTGATGTCGGTTACGTTTAGCCCCAAAGGATAGTTTGACCGACCGGGAAGGAGCGTTTTCTGCACGAGTCTGCGCGTTACGCCGCTGACGAGCTGGACAGTTCGCGAGCCAGCCAAACCTCTGGGCTGGATGAATGTGGGAGGAGCGCTTTTCTGCACGCGTCTGCGCGTTACGCCGCTAGCTCGCTGGACGGTTCGCTAGCTTGCCAAACCTCTGGGCAGAATGAATGTGAACCACTGGCGCGCTAACGGGGAAGCGAACCGTCGGCTCTCGCTTTAGCGCGGCTTCACGGACGCAGCCGCTTAGCAGAAAAGCGCTCCTCGGGCTTGGTATACGGGGGAAAGGATACGGTGGCTTAACAGGAAGTGGATTTCGAGCATCGAACTTCGAACCTCGAATTTGCCGCGGCTCCACGAACTCATCCGCTTAGCAGAAAACGCTCCTTCGGGATACGGAGACGGATACGGAGCGGAGAGCGAATGTAGTCGCTTTGCAGAAAGGCACTTCGGGGCTAGGACTGTAGCCGCTCTGCAGTCAGACTACCCCGGGTTTGGTTACAGGCTTCGAAAATTGATAATTGAACCTTGAACCTTGCTAAGTAGCGGTTAGACATCGAAAGAGATGAGATTTTATAGGGGGTGTGTGTATGGATAATAATTCAAGTGAGAAGAATGTTCCGGTAAGTAAGAATTATCAAGAAAATGTTGATTACCTTAACCGGGAATTAGGGGTTCCGGATAATTTTGACATAGTTCTGCGCGAGATGTCCATCGGGGGGAAGAAAGTAGCGATTTATTCAGTTAACGGGATGGTTGACACGCATGTCGCTAGTTATATCTTAGATGCTCTGATTGATTTGGAGCGCTCAGACTTAATTGTTAATGCTTTGGATAAATTAGTCAAGGGACGTATTGTCAACTTACAAGTTACGGAAGTCCAAACGATGGATAAGGTGTTCTATTTTGTTTTATCAGGGCCGATAGCAATTTTTATCGATGGACAGGATAAGGCAATCATTGTCGATGCTCGGACGTATCCCTCTCGTCAGCCAGAGGAGCCAGATATCGAACGCGTAACCCGAGGGTCTCGTGATGGATTCACTGAGACACTGGTCATGAACACAGCTTTGATTCGTCGGCGCTTACGTGATCCAAAACTGCGGATGAAATTAGTTCAAGTTGGTGGACGTTCTAAAACAGATGTTTGTATTGCTTATATCGAAGATATTACCAACTTGGATATGGTAACCAAGATCCAGAAAGATCTTCAAGCGATAAAAATTGATGGGATTCCCATGGCGGAAAAAAGTGTTGAGGAATTTATTCTTGGCAGTAAATTTTGGAATCCTTATCCACGCGTGCGCTATACAGAACGTCCGGATGTAGCGTCCATTCACTTACTTGAAGGACATGTCCTGATTATTGTCGATACATCACCCTCCGTCATAATCGCGCCAGCCACGTTTTGGAGCCATGTTCAGCATGCCGAGGAATACAGGCAGGAGCCTATTGTGGGGGCGTATCTGCGTTGGATACGATTTGGTGGGATCCTAGCTGCGTTGTTTCTTCTTCCTTTCTGGCTTGGTGCGGCCATGAATCCGCAATTACTGCCGCCTTGGCTTCAGTTTATCGGGCTTGTTAAACCGACGAAAATACCATTACTTGCCCAAGTCTTGATGGCCGAGTTTGGGGTGGATCTATTACGCATGGCCACCATTCATACGCCGGGACCCTTGGGGTCGGCTTTGGGCTTGATCGCAGCCTTCATGCTTGGGGATATCGCCGTCAAAGTGGGGCTGTTTACCCCGGAGGTAGTGATGTATATAGCTATTGCTGCTGTGGGAACGTTTGCGACTCCTAGCTATGAATTGGGCTTGGCAAATCGATTAGCGCGCTTATTTTTGATCATTATGACGGGCCTCTTTAATTTCTGGGGCCTCGGGATCGGTGCACTTCTCGTATTCTTTCTCTTATGGCGAACGGACTCGTTTGGCGTGCCTTACCTCTGGCCGCTCGTGCCTTTAAATATTAAAGCCCTAGGGACAATCTTGGTGCGTTCTCCGGTTCCCATAAAAAATCAGCGCCCGAGTATTTTAAAACCACAAGATCCAGACCGTCAGCCAAAATAGAGCAACGAAGTTCGAGGCACGAGGTTCGATTGATACAGGAAAGGATGCCAGGATAGTGAAAATTGGGTTTCCGCGAGCTTTGTTTTATTTTGATTATTTCCCTTTCTGGGCCGGATTTTTTCAACGATTAGGTATTGAGGTGGTGACCTCCCCCTCCACGCATCGGCAAATTATGGAGCAGGGTTTGAAGAAAGCCAGTGATGAAACGTGTCTACCTCTTAAGCTCCTAGCGGGGCATATACAAGCGTTAAAAGATGTTGACGCCATTTTTTTGCCCCGAATGGTCAGTGTAGAGGCGGATACTTACAGTTGCCCGAAATTCTTAGGAATTCCAGAAAGTATACTTCCTGCCGTTCCAGCTGGAGTCCCAGTCCTTACTGTAGTGTTAAATTGGCGAAAAGGTAAGCGTCAGGTTCTAAAAGACCTTCAGATCTTCGGCCAACAACTCGGCAAGAGTAAGGCGGATATTCGTGAAGCCTTTATCAAGGGTCAAAAGTGGCAAAAACGGTATCAAGATTCAATGGGTGCAGGATGGGACTTTGAGGAGAGTATTAAAGAGATTGAGTGTGCTTCAAAGCGGTTGGCAAATCATCCAATTGAGAGTTTACACACTGGTCGCTTGAAGATCGCATTAGTCGGGCATTCCTACCTAACTCAAGAAACTTATGCCAGTCTGAACCTTCTCGGGCGCCTTCGTGAGAAAGCGGAAGTGGAATTAGTTCAACACGTCAGGCAAGAAGAAGTCGATACTCATTTGTTAGGGTTACGTAAAAAATTGTTTTGGAATCACGCTAAGCAAATTTTTGGGGCAGGGAATAAGTTCGTGGCAGATCAAGAGATTGACGGGATCATTTATCTATCCTGTTTCGGATGTGGGACAGACTCTATGGTTCAAGAACTGTTAGCTCGCAAAGCTCGAGAACGGCATAAGCCCTATATGGTGGTTACTCTAGACGAA
>JARLHU010000174.1 GCA_031292095.1 Desulfosporosinus sp. | reverse complement strand
TTCTATACTTAATCCTTCTTAATCTGTGAAATCTGTGTTAATCTGTGGTTTCTCTTATCGTTCTTTTCATGTGTAATCTGTGGTTCCCCGTTCAGAATTCCCCAAGGCGTATTTACAGTGATTTTCCTTGTAGGTATAAAAAAATGCGGGATTTTAGGTTTATATAGTGTTCTCCGTCTTTTCCATATAATCCTTTTTCCACTCGGCATTTTCATAGAATTACACAGCAGCGATTGTAGTCAACTAACCTTGACGTCGTGTTTTCTCCCAATAAAGAAAATCCTCGGTATTTCTACCGAGGATAAAGCTCCCAGTCTAACCGCATACTACTTTTTCTCGTAATTTTCCTATCATGGAAGGAACATTGATTTTCATCGGGCAACGTTCAACACACCGTCCACAGCGAAGGCAGGTGAAGACAAGAGGAGCTGCCTTTTCTAACCCGCCAGCAACAAAGGCCGTCCAAACTGCCCCAATCCCACTCATATAAACATGGCCAAAGTGACCTGCGGTAACTTGGAAAACAGGACATTCATACATACATCCCCCACAACGAAGGCAGTTTAGAGCTTCGCTAAATTCCTCTTCTTTGGCCATATCACTACGCCCATTGTCAACAAAAATGACATAGAATTCCTTAGGTCCATGAGCGCCGTAAGTGGTTACTTTTTCAATATCACCGGTTTTACTGGGTCCACTAATAATATTAACATAACCCGGCACACCATATTGTGCATAACGCCAAGTGACCTCTGCAACCTTCATCGCATCCTGAAAGGTAGGAACAATCTTTTCGATACCTACCAGAACGATATGAACAGGGGGTGCTCCAGTCGAAAGCCGGACATTGCCCTCGTTTTCGATGATAACCATGGCCCCCGTATCAGCGGCCACAACATTAGCACCGCTGATACCGACATCAGCGGTAAAATATTTTTCCCTCAAAAAATCCCGCACGACGGCCACTTCCTGAGCAATATCAGGTGGTACTTCTTTTTTAAAGAATTTGGTAAATAGTTCAGCGACTTGCTCTCGTGGTACATGAATCGAAGGAGACAGGATGTGCATTGGTTTCTCGTGATTAAGTTGTAAGATAAACTCACCTAAGTCAGTCTCCCAGACTTCATTACCTTGCTCTTCAAGATATTCCCGGAGAGAAAGCTCTTCACCCAACATACTTTTTCCTTTGACGATGGTTTTGCCTGTGCCAATGAGCTTGGCTGTCATCTCCAAGGCCTCTTGTTTATCCTTAGCATAAAAGGCTTTGCCTTTATTTCGTTCGACCGACTCCATCGCCTGTTTCAGCAATTCGAAATTATTGGCAATCGCTTGCGTCTTAATCTCCCGTACTTCCTCCGCCATGGCTGGAGTGTGAGGAAAGCGATTTAACGTTTCAGCAGTGGTCTCGCGGTAAGACTTCACAGCCCGAGTAATAGCTTTTTTAATATTTTCATCTTTGCCTGCTTTATTAAGATTTTTGGTATAGTCATTAAATTCTTTCAGTAAATCAGACATTACGCCTCAAACCCCCTAAATAAAAACTCGATTAAATCTTCTATTTTAGTTTTGCTTTCTTTTACCTGCCCACCTTGTAATGCTGATAAGCAATAAGGACAGGAGGTTAATATCAAGTCTGCGCCTGTTTCCTCTAGTTCCCCTACTCGGCGCGAAGCTACCGTGTGAGAGATATCAGGGAAAAGAAGCTTATTTGGGCCACCACAACAAGTAGTCCATTTGCGATTGCACTTAGCCTCAAGGAATGGTACACCAACACTTCGTAAAATGTCTCGAAGCTGTTCATCAATTTCCAATTCACGAGCCAAACGACAGGAGTCATGGATGACTACAGTTTCAGCAGATTTGAGCGCAGGTAACCTGTGTCTTCTTTCCCAAACTAACTCAACAAAAGTTTTAATCTCAAATGGAAAGTCCTGAATGAGTTTAGGGTACACAAACTTAAATACTTCTGCGGCATGAGGGGACAAACAAACTATTGTCTTTGCCTTACTCTGTTTTAGCACCTCTACTACTTTGACAGCATACGATTTCATGTCTTCACAAAAGCCAAGTTCAGAAAGTAATGCACCACTGTAAAGTTCCTTCTTACCAGCATAACAAAGGTCATAGCCTAACTTCTGGAGAATGATAGCTGCTTTATAAGAAATCGAATTAAATCGATCTCGGTCCTTCGCTAAAACTGAGGCATAGATCTTTTCGGCATTAATACCGGTCTTATTAATAATATTCCTAGCGCCCATCATCAAGGAGAATACTTTACTTCCTTGATCTAAATGGGTCATTGTATTCACTAACGAATCAATAAATGGAAGAAGTTGATATTCACCTCCGGTGTAGAACAACAAATCCCCACTTTCGGGCAATTTTAGATCCTTAGCCCAGGCAGCCACCTCTGATCCCTTCATAGCGAGTGGATTGCCGTGTTTAACAATATTGCCGCGTATAATTTCTAGTACTGGAGGTAGTTTTATTTCTGCAACCATAATATTCCCCATCCAATCTATATTTAATAAATTAATATGGTTTAAGGCACATCATTATTGCAACTAATGATACGCTTTAAACCAATAAGTTAGGCATATGAAAGGAAATAACAAGTCAAGATGCCATGGATATTTTGCGTCAGACAAGGAGGTATGTTTACCTCATAGCGGGGCTATTAGGTGAACATACCGACGCAGTATGACACAAAATAGACTGGCAGACTGACTTGCTATTTTCTTGAATGTGCCTTAGGCCTTGTTTATTTAATCCAGATATTAAGACGATCCTTATTCTCAATAATTTTTTCTGCTATTCTTTTACCAACATTATAATAGTAATCTTCGCCGTCCTTTTGTCCAAAACAATTATGGGCTTCCATGAAATTATCACTTGCCAGTATTCGGCGGAGTAAGGGAATCCTATTCGTTTCGTTTATATCAAAGTTCTCTATCGAATTGTTAAATTCAATTTCTAAGTTAGCAGTGCTCCAATACTTAGGACCTTTTTCAGGTTTGATCCCGAAGACACGCCTTAGAAATTCAAAGGGGAACGCACCAAAGGAAATAAGAATCCTTGGTTTATGTTCTAGAACGATTTCTCTGAACACTTCGATTTCTTTAGCTATTTCTGCTTCCCACCAATTTAAAGTGTAAGGAACAATTCTGTAATCGCTAACAGCATTTCTAATAAAAATATTAGTAGTATCTATTCTTGTATGAATTTCCCTATAGACTTTGTCCTGGATCGCATCTAAAACAGGTGACCATATGTTGTGGCGTACAGCAGGATGTTTTGGATTTACTAATAGCCAGATTGGATAAGCTTTATCTCCTGACTCCCGCATCATCTTCATCTACTTCTCTCAATCCTCTCATCTGCAATAATAATTGACGTGTGTGATACCCTTCGTTGTCAGGGTTATTAATAAAAGAGGACAGTTAAAATAGGGGAGTCCACATGAGTTATAGTTTGTAATTTCACCTACACTAAAGATTAGCATTGTGTCTATCATAAGTCAATCATAACAGAACCATAACTCAATATACATTATGGTTAAGGTATTAGGTTTGGTATTGAGTGAAAGGTAACAAACTTAATGTGCGCGGAATTAATAACTCACTTAGACACCTTGTATAGCAAAAGAAAAAAGCCCCGAACGATGTGATTTCCACCGTCGGGGCTTCCCAATTTATCAAGAAATTAATGAGTACCTATATCCGCCTCATCGATTAAACCCATGGCAACTTCCACTAAGGCACTGAGATGCATCATCTTCATACCAAGTTTATAATGCTTATTCATGTCTACAAACTGGTCCATACAGTTATGACAAGGAATGCACCCATAGGTTGCACCTGTAGCCACTAATTG
>JARLHU010000173.1 GCA_031292095.1 Desulfosporosinus sp. | reverse complement strand
GCTTGGTGATAAGCGCTACTCCGGTGAACGGGAGCTCGACAATCCGCTGGCCGCTGTGCAGATGGGCCTGATCTACGTTAATCCGGAAGGGCCGAATGGCAACCCGGATCCGGTCGCCTCTGGCTATGACGTTCGAGAGACCTTCGCGCGTATGGGCATGAACGATGAAGAGACCGTCGCGCTCGTCGCCGGCGGGCACACCTTCGGAAAATGCCACGGTTCAGGTCCTGCATCCCATGTTGGTCCTGAACCTGAAGCCGCAGGTATCGAAGAGCAGGGGCTTGGCTGGAAGAGCAGTTTTAGGAGTGGCAAAGGCGGCGATACGATTAGCAGCGGTCTCGAGGGCGCCTGGAAGCCGAACCCGACTAAATGGGACATGGGCTTTCTGAACGTTCTGTTTAAATACGAATGGGATCTGGTCAAGAGCCGGGCCGGCGCGCATCAGTGGCTGGCCAAGAACGTGGCCGAAGAGGACATGGTGGTTGACGCGCACGATCCGACGAAGAAACACGGGCTGATGATGACCACGGCGGATCTCTCCCTTCGCTACGACCCGATCTACGCGCCGATCGCACGGCGTTACCAGCAAAATCCCAAGGAATTCCAAGAAGCCTTCGCCCGCGCGTGGTTCAAGTTGACGCACCGCGACATGGGCCCACGCTCGCGCTTTCTCGGTCCGGAAGTTCCCGCGGAGGAACTGATCTGGCAAGACCCGGTGCCTGCACTTGATTATGATTTGATTGACGAACAGGATATAGCAGATCTCAAGGGCAAAATTCTGGCCTCTGGACTGTCTGTCTCTCAGCTGGTTTCAACAGCCTGGGCGTCGGCGTCCACGTTCCGCGGCTCCGATAAGCGGGGCGGGGCGAACGGGGCGCGCATTCGTCTCATGCCTCAGAAGGATTGGGAAGTCAACCAACCGTCTCAGCTGAAGACAGTGTTTAAGGCCTTGGAAGCGATCCAAACGGCGTTTAACAGCGCACAGGCAGGACAAAAGAGGGTTTCCCTCGCCGATTTGATCGTTCTCGGCGGATGCGCGGGTATCGAGCAAGCCGCTAATAAAGCTGGTCACACAGTGTCCGTTCCTTTTACACCGAGACGTACGGATGCATCTCAGGAGCAGACCGACGTACAGTCGTTCAAGGTGCTCGAACCAACTGCGGATGGTTTCCGCAACTACCTAAAAACCAAATCTTCCCTATCTTCAGCGGAAATGTTGATCGATCGCGCACAACTGTTGACATTGACCGCTCCTGAAATGACGGTTCTGGTCGGCGGCATGCGCGTCTTGAATGCCAATTACGGCCAGTCGCAGCACGGCGTCTTCACTAAGAGGCCAGAGACGCTTTCAAATGACTTCTTCGTGAATCTTCTCAACATGGGCACGACGTGGAAGGCGACAACTGAAGACAAAGACCTGTTCGAGGGTTGTGACCGCGCGACGGGTGAACTCAAGTGGACTGGCACCCGTGTTGATCTCATTTTCGGATCAAACTCTCAACTACGGGCCATCGCGGAAGTCTATGCATCCGACGACGCTCAGAATAAGTTCGTACATGACTTTGTGTCGGCTTGGAATAAGGTAATGAACGCAGATTGTTTCGAACTTACATGAAATCGTAAGTTAAACGATATCGTGGGTTTGTGAACAAAGGGGTAGCTACTACTGTTCCTTTGTTCACAAATAATAAAAGGTTAACACGCTAAAAGCCATAGTAAGCTCTTTTTGTTGCTCAGCCAGTTTAAAAGCCCTATTATTCTCATTCTAATCTTTGCTGCAGCACTTTCTGTGATGGAAGTGACTTTACTCTTGGTCATTGCCATCTTTGCCATAAATATCAATGAAAGTTGTGAATATAATAGCACTGTAATACAAAACAAATGCTATAAGAATGGCATTTTTTTCTGTTATCATCTTATAGAGGGAAAAATGTAAGCCAAAGGCCTTCCTAATCTTTTTAGTTATGACTCAACTAAGAAGAACGGGGAACAATATGATGCAACTGAAAATAAACCAACAGAACCTAGGCAGCAATAGCTAATGACGAAATTGGGACAATAAAATGAGGAACTTGAGGTATTACGACTGTTCTAAGTAATTACCGTACAACACTAATCTTATAAAATAAATGGAGGTGCAAGATGTGAGATTTAAAAGACAAGCTTGAGAATGCTAAGGATAAACTTATAGGGAAAACTAAGGAAGCTTTGGGAAAGTCCACAGGTAGCGAAGAGACGGAACTTGAAGGAAAGCTTCAGTCAAAGAAAGCAGATCTTAAGGAAAAGTATAGCGATCTTAAGGAGAAGATTGCAGGCAAGATCAATGACAAATTAGATGAAAAGGAAGAAGATAAAGTAAATCAGTAAACTTTTTACAGATAATAGCTTCAATCTGGAATGGGTCAATCTATGGGATCCTATCTGGTGATCACATCTATAAAATGGATTATTCACATATGTTAAAGTTTCATAAAGAGAAGAATTAGGAGATAACTACAGAGATATAATGACCACTGTGCAAAACTCAGTGGTCATTTGTCCACGTCCGCCCATTATAGAAGAAATACGCTATTAAATATATTATTATTACAAGTGCAAACGAATACAAATGTTTCCAATGTTTCATATGATAATAGCCAAAAACAACGGCAATTGGCTGTATAACATATGCCCCTGCTATCGCTAATCCAATCGCTTTAATTAGTTGGTTCATATTTGGTTTAAACTGAATAGCAACCATAGCGGACACCGGCATAACGCATAAGTCCCAAATAATATATGAAGGAATCAATGGAATCCCTTTGATCGGATAAGACCAAAGGCCACGTGACAACCCAACTGCATCCATAAAATAGGTTGCAACCATAACGAAAATCCCCGCTAATAGTAAGCGGTTAGTTATTTCCTTCGGTCGCCAAGCGATCCAGGCAAGCCACGGAATAATTCCTATCGCTATAAGTATCCACCAGTAAACAAAATTGTATTTAACCATACATGATAGACTATAACATTAGCTTGATGAACCATGTCGCTAATTTTTTCTATTTCTGGAATTGTATAAATAGAAATCATTGACGATCGCCTAATTTACGTTCTTCGATCTGCATTTTTTCGTATAGAAAATTTGCGCTTAAATATATTACTATTACAAAAGGAATCGAATAATAGTGATGCCAATATTTTGGGTTATATAAACCAGCAACAACCGCGAAAGGTTGCGCTACCAAGGAGGCTGGAATCGAAAGAGTTATGGCCTTTATGATTGGGTTTACATTGGGCAGTATTTGCAACATGAACATGTTCCCGACGGGAATCGCACATAAGTCGAATTCAGGGAAAGAGGGGATAATTGGCACAGTTTTAGTTGGATAAGACCAAAGTCCCAATGCCATCCCCATTGAATCAAGTAAGCATACCGTTATCATAATGAAAAACCCCGCATACAACAAAGCATTAGTATTCTTT
The DNA here is from genome assembly GCA_031292095.1 of Desulfosporosinus sp. Taxonomy (GTDB): domain Bacteria; phylum Bacillota; class Desulfitobacteriia; order Desulfitobacteriales; family Desulfitobacteriaceae; genus Desulfosporosinus. The sequence goes on along the minus strand of JARLHU010000173.1, from coordinate 23,589 downwards.
TTATCTCTCCGTATTATCCAAGCCGCCCACGGAAGAACACATAGTCCAACGGCTATCCACCATCGCCACGTTAAAAAAATCTGGTTTAACCAAACTTTTTGAAGTTCCATATTTGCTTGGTGTAATAAATCATTGCCCTGTTCTATACTCATAACGGATCCCCCCAATGCGAATTGCAACGTTTGACTATAATGCTACTTCATGTTTTCGATTGGTAACTTTGTCAAAACTACTACAATAATTATTCCTAGCGTAGTGATTGGCAAAGCAATTAAAGGCTTTTTATGATGGAGTATGAGTACCACAAAAGTTGCAACCCAGAATGCTGCGGAACACCATATGTTCCAACTGTGATAATACTTTATAAGGCCGAATGCGAAAGCAACGGCTTCCATGGTTGTCAATAGAATTGCGGAGAATAAGATATATACTTGTTTATCAATCTTTTTGGGATAGTACGGAAGATATAATAGAGTGATACACGGGAACATGATGATTGCAACAAAAATATCGTTAAGAGAATGATTGGGGAACAATCCCCCATATTCCCATAATGAATAGTTGGCAAATAACATGTTATACAAAAAATCTAACAAAATATAATATAAAATTGTTGGGTAATATTTTTTCCAATTTCGCCAGTCGCCCCATTTCCAACAACAAATAAGGAAAATTGATGCTAGTATAATTCGAAACATATACTGAACCTGCCTAACTTTTTGAAGTTTATTTAATATATCCAAGTTCTGCATTGTTAATATTAATGTTTATGAATACAACAATTTTAGCCTATCTAATTATTAGTCTTTTCCTTCCTTTAGCACTTATATTCAAATTAATAAGGCAAGACACCAAACTTGTTATTTTGATTGCCCCAAACGCCTGTATAGTCGCTTATGTCATTAATGTTATTGGATTCGGTGGGAAATGGTGGTACTTGAAACCGCTATTGGGTAGTCAGAGTCTAACCACCCTACCGGTTAATCTAGTTTTCTATCCGGCGTTAGGCACCTTCTTTATTTATCTTACGGAACATTCTGTTATTAATAGGTTTTTACTACTTATTATTTTTGTTGTCCTAACATCTAGTTTTGAAAAAATATTAATTATGGTAGAGTGGTTATCTTATTGTAATAGTTGGAACGTATATTTTACTTATATTACTTACCTAATCTCATATGGATTTGGATACCTATATTTCAATTGGTTGAAAAAACAGTTCATTACAATTAGGCGGTCGAAATGACCGTCCTTTCTTTGTCAATTACAATTAATTACCTTGGAACAATTAGGGTATGACATAATAATGAAATAAATTATACATAGCATAGACATAAATACATGATAACATTTGAACTGTACTTAAAAAGGTGATGGTAATCGCAATAGTCTATGAATATAGCAGAGAACGAACGAACCGAAGACGTGGGCGGTATGTTAGTAAAGTATTTAATTTATAGAATTGAAAGGATGAGTAAACGATGTTTTGTTATCAGTGTCAGGAAACTGCCAAGGGAACCGGTTGTACGATTAAAGGAGTTTGCGGGAAATCTGAAAATGTTGCTAAATTACAAGACCTTCTGATCTACACTATAAAGGGGATTGCGGTGTACGCGGTTCAAGCACGCGAAATGGGTATTGTCCGCAAAGATATTGATAAATTCATCATGGAAAGTCTATTTAGCACGATAACGAATGCAAACTTCGATCCAAGTCGTTTTGTGGATCGAATTCAAGAGGGTCTTACCCTTCGCTCAGATCTGAAAAATAACATTATCAAAGAGGGTGGCACGATTCCAGACATCTTAAACGATGCGGCAATATGGACGGCCCCTAGCGATGAGTTTGAAGCAAAAGCAGCGTTAGTTGGAGTATTAGCCACAGAAAACGAAGATGTGCGTTCACTCAGAGAAGTGATCACCTACGGAGTAAAAGGGATTGCCGCTTATGCTGACCACGCTTTTGTTCTGGATTACGTAGATGAGACTATTTTCGCTTTCATTGAAAAAGCTTTAGTAGCGACACTTGATGATACTCTTCCAGTGAGTAGCCTGGTTGATTTAGTCTTAGAAACTGGAAAATTTGGGGTTGCTGCGATGGCCTTACTGGATAAGGCCAACACTACGACCTACGGTAATCCAGAGCTGTCCAAGGTGAAGCTTGGCGTACGAAATAAGCCTGCCATACTGATCAGTGGTCACGATCTGAAAGACCTTGAAGAATTATTGATTCAAACGGAAGGGTCGGGTGTGGATGTCTATACCCACGGGGAAATGCTTCCAGCCCATTACTATCCGGCCTTTAAGAAATATGACAACTTTGTCGGCAACTATGGAGGTTCTTGGCATAAACAAGTTAAAGAATTTGATTCCTTCAATGGGCCGATTTTCTTGACCACTAACTGCCTAGTACCGCCGCAGGATTCCTATATAGATCGCCTCTATACCACTAGCGTCGTCGGTTTCGAAGGGGTTAAGCACATCGCGGACCGTAAGGATGGAAAACCTAAAGATTTCTCCGACCTCATCGCTCAGGCCAAGAACTGCCCAGCACCTACGGAACTTGAAACGGGTGAACTTATCGGTGGTTTTGCTCATAATCAAGTCTTAGCGCTAGCAGACAAAGTCATTGCTGCCGTCAAAACTGGAGCGATTAAACGCTTTTTCGTGATGGCTGGGTGTGACGGACGCATGAAGAACCGTGACTATTACGCCAACTTTGCTCAAGCACTGCCTAAAGACACTGTCATCCTGACTGCTGGGTGTGCAAAATATCAATACAATAAATTAGACCTCGGAGATATTGGCGGTATTCCGAGAGTACTTGATGCCGGACAATGTAATGATTGTTACTCCTTAGTAGTGATTGCTTTGAAGCTGAAAGAAGCTTTTGGACTAGACGATATCAACCAACTCCCGATCTCCTATAACATCGCTTGGTACGAGCAAAAAGCAGTGATTGTCTTACTAGCCCTCCTGCATCTAGGGGTGAAAAACATTCACCTAGGACCGACGCTTCCAGGTTTCTTGTCCCCTAAGGTAGTCAACGTTTTAGTTGAAAACTTTGGCCTTGCAGGCATCACTAATGTGGAAGATGATCTCAAACTATTTATGGTTTAAAACCATTGAGAAAGGGAGGGCAAACGATGCAAACACCTAATTCCCTTAAAAACGAAAAGGAAGTTAAAATCATCAGAGCTATAATTGCAGAATTAAAAGCGGAGAACCAAAAGGAAATGTTGAAAATTCAGCTTTTGGATCAAAACACGAATAAACTGTGGTCAGGCCATATGAGGAGTGAGTAGATGGCAAGGGGCAATAATATAAAAGTAGGAATTGGTTTTGCGACAGGGAGAAAGAGTTTCCAAAAAGTGCTGAGAACGACCATACACAACTGTAAGGAATCTGGCTTGGTAGAAAACAAACGGATCAGTTTAAATCTTTTTGTCGCTTATGATCTTAAATATCATAAAACGAGAAAAACGGACTACACCAATATCCACCCAGAATTAGTCGAGCAGATTGCGAGTAGCCGATTCATGGGGAGTAGAGCCAGGAAGGTTGAAATTGACTATTTAATTCGAGAAAACGTCATCAATCTTAAAGAAGCGGGCTTAATTTTTGGCAGGGGGTATGCAGGCAAGCGTAACGCTGTGCTTTATAACGCTATCAAGGACAAGATGGATTTCCTGATTTTTCTAGACGACGACGAATACCCGATGGCAGTAACCAATACGCGCAAAACTGCCATTTGGGGAGGTCAGCATATTCTTCTGGATCATCTTCGCTATATCGAGGAAGCAGACATCACTCATGGACATCATTGTGGCTATATATCGCCGATCCCTTATATGGAATTCGATGACACGATGACCGAAACAACTTTTCGTACCTTTATCGAAGCGATCAGCAATGATATCGTGAATTGGGATTCCTTGAAAAATGTGATGAGCAACGGTGGGGTAACCTATGCTGATACTAAGATACTGATGAGCGATGAAGCTGTAGAAGTGCAAGAAACGAACCATGCCAAATTTATCTCGGGTGCTAATTTGTGTCTCAACCTAACTAAACCTAATCGTATATTCCCATTTTACAATCCTCCGGGTGCTCGAGGAGAAGATACTTTCTTAAGTACTTGTCTAAGTGAACGAAAAGTTCTGCGCGTGCCCTGCTACACCTTCCATGACGGATTTTCTACCTATAATCACCTTTTAGAAGGGGTTCTCCCCATCCACTTGAAATTCATCAAAGCGGATACCGAGATAATAACCGCTCGTTTTTACAAGGCCTGTATAGGTTGGATTCGTTATAAGCCCTTACTACTCTATATCACACAGGCGGATCATTATGAGGAAAAGATTGCCGAGATGCGCGAACAGCTTAGGGAGACATTACCTAAAGTATGTGCGTTTTTTGGACAACCGGATTTTATGAATGTCCTAGCTGAATTGGAGAAATACCATAAAAACGTTAAAAAGCATTATCATGAATTTCATGAAACACAGCGTATTTGGGCAAAAATTATGGAACATTTCGCAAGACCTGAACCAACGTTATCCTCTCCAGTTGCGCTTTACCAATTACTACCGTTAGTCTTAGAGGGCATTGGAAATTTAACGGTTGACAACGGTCAACCGTTGACGTCGTAGTCCAAAGGAGGGTTATCCTCTTAAAGAGTCAATCGATAGTTGTTTGGTCGAAGAATATATATAGCCTGGGGGTGAATGAAGCATGATGTGGTTAGCGATGATTCTCATAGTCTTATGGCTTCTTGGCATAGTTACTGCTTATACGATGGGAGGATTAATTCATATTCTTCTGGTAGTAGCTATAGTTGTAGTATTGGTAAGGATAATTAAAGGACAAAGCATACTTTAGCCATAAAGATTTGTCATGGCGGATCTAACTGGTTATAGAATCAAATTGACGGCACTTAGAGAAACAGTTTTTCGTGCTAACGCTATCCCGCTGAAAACATGCAGCGGGATTTTTCGTTGACGTTAAATTAGACGTTTGGAGTTGAATTGACGTTATATTGCCTGCAAAATTTATGGGTAAGTGCAAAAATTTTATGCTGTTTGGATCAACCGGCATTGTCACAGAATATACAGAGATACTGCCTAAATTATATGCGCTTAAGTTTCTTTTAGCTAGGTGTGAGGACATTGGACTGTTAGGGAATGGGCAACGAACGCCTTATAAATGGGGAAATGATCGTTCTGACAGGAATATAAGCCTGAATCTTAATGTGGCACGAAAGTTGCAAATGGTTTATAGAGGAAACCTTGTAGAAATAACGTGCAATATAAGTAGACAAGAGGAGGCAACTTCTGATGAGAAAGATTCGTTCCAATAGTATAGAGCAAACAACGCCCATGTTACGGTGGGTCAGTGAGGGACAGATCGAGGAGATCCATCTTGCGACCTTGGAGGTCCTCGAACGTACTGGGGTTAAAGTGGATCATCCGGAAGCGTTACAGTTGCTGAAAGATGCCGGTTGTATTGTTAATGAGCATCGGGTTCGAATTCCGAGCTGGCTGGTAGATGAATGTATTCGCCTGGCGCCGAGCAAGATTGTGGTTGCCAATCGGAAGGGCCAACGTGTTATGCCCCTAGAGAAAAACCGGACGTATTTCGGGACTGGTTCAGATCTTCCCTTTACCGTCGATCTGGAAACTGGAGAGCGGCGGTGCTCTACAAAAAAAGACGTCGAATTGGCTTGTCGGGTTATGGATTATTTGCCAAACTATGATTTTGTCATGAGTTATGCCATCGCTTCGGATCAGAACGCCAAAGTCAGCGACCTTCATCAATTGGAAGCTATGGTTTCTAATACTATCAAACCGATGATCGTTACTGCCCATGATGAACTAAACATGCGGGCTCAGTTAGAGATGGCGACTTTGGTAGCGGGGGGCAGGGAAGAGCTTAGGAAAAATCCGTTTCTGGTTCTTTATTCTGAACCAATCTCTCCGTTAGTGCACACTAATGATGGAATTGCCAAGATGTTCGCTTGTTTTGAATATGGAGTTCCTGTGGTTTATACCCCCGGGATTTTGTCCGGAGCGACCACACCGGTTACGAAAGCCGGTACCATTGTCTTAATGAACGCCGAGGCTCTGGCCGGGGTGGTCATGGCTCAATTAAAACAAAAAGGAGCCCCTATCATTATTGGTGGCGGGGCGACTCCGATGGATATGAGGACTACGGCGACCCTGTATGGATCTCCGGAAACCATGATGAACTACGCCATCATGACGCAATTATCACAGTTTTATGGGATTCCTAACTTTACAGAAGCTGGTTGTGTGAATTCACCGGTCCCGGATGCACAGGCGGGTATGGAAGCTGGAACGGGAATTTTGATGGCCCAATTAATGGGTGCCAATTTGGTCCATGATGTGGGATATCTCGAAGGCGGAAAAACTGGTTCTTTAACGTTCCTCACTATGTGCAATGATTTCATGGATGCCGCGCGTTACATGGGTCGGGGAACACGTATTGATGAGGAGACGCTCGCTGTAGATGTGATCGATGAAGTGGGCCCGGGTGGAAACTTCCTTGCCCATACCCATACCTATGAGCACTTCCGTACAGAAATTTGGGCTCCAAAACAGTTTAATCGTTCCTTCTGGGAGCTTTGGGAAGAGCAAGGGTCTAAAACCGTCGAAGATAACTCTGCTGAATTGACCAAAGAGATTGTTGCTACTCATACTCCAGAAATGTTAGACGAAACGATCCGCACAGGATTGAGTGAGATCATTGCAGAAACAGAGCGGCGCAAAGAAATGGTTAGTGAGCAAAGGGGGGACTCTTAATGGGAGTAGGAAGTTCACATGGGAATGGCTTATTTTTCCGAACGCTAACAGAAAAGCAAGCAGAGGAGATTCATCTGGCCAGTTGTCAAATTCTCGAAGAGACAGGTATGATAATTCACCACGAGGAAGCGGTAGAACTTCTTCGACAGGCTGGAGCTAAAATAGAAAACGGTAACCGAGTTTATTTTCCTACCTATCTTGTCAAGAAGGCCCTGCAATCCGCACCGTCGCGCGTGACCCTATACAATCGAAACGGGGAAGCCGCACTGCATTTAGAAGGGTCAAACGTTTATTTCGGCACAGGGTCCGACACGCTCAACTATCTTGATCCATTCAGTCTGCAAAGGCGTGGTTGGCGTCAAGAGGATGTGGCTAACGCCATCAAAATCTGTGATAGTCTTCTAAATATTGACTTTGTTATGTCAATGGGCATGTTGTCGGATGTGGATAGCCGTATGATAAATCGCGAACAATATGCCATCATGGTGCAGAATTCGCTAAAACCTCAGGTGGTCATCGCTGAGGACGGGGATACCCTTCAAGATATTATCGAGATGGCAGCTGTTGCCGTCGGTGGCAAAGAACGCTTGCGTCACAAACCGCTGTTCATGGTCTACACTGAACCGACATCTCCACTTCAGCATCCCCAGGAGTCAGTTGATAAATTGCTGATTGCTGCAGAAAATGGAGTTCCTACCAATTTTGCCTGCGGTGGGGTCGCAGGGGCCTCGGTTCCCACAACAATCGGTGGTGCCTTAGTTCAGGCTAATGCAGAAGCTTTGAGTGGCTTAGTTATCCACCAATTAAAAGCTCCAGGTGCACCGTTTGTTTACGGGTATGGTAATTCTCCTCTGGATATGCGGACCATGCAGGCAGTTTATGGCACACCCGAAGCCATACTCTTTCAAGGGGGTGCCGTCGATTTAGCCCACTATTATCAACTTCCGTCCTGGGGGTATGCTGGGTGCTGCAATGCTAAGGTTTGCGATGAACAGGCGATCGTGGAGTCGACAATGTTCACAGTCATGGGTGCTCTCCAAGGGTGCAATATTATGCATGACGTTTTCTATATGGAATTTGGTTTGACTGGATCCCTAGAGTTACTCGTTATTTCTAACGAGGTCATCGGGCGGACTAGACGATTGCTGAAGGGGATTGATACAGATAAAGAATCCCTGGGTGTAGAAGCGATCATGCGGGTCGGACCGGGAGGTAATTTCCTAGGGGATGAACATACGGCCAAACATTTTCGGAAGAACTGGATGCCGGATCTTTCAGATTTTAACAGCTATGAAAATTGGTCGGAGAACGGTAGTAAGACGATGGTCGAGCGTGCGAGAGAAAGAATTAAGCATATCTTAGAAACATACCGCCCCGAACCTGTTACCCAGGAAGTAAGTGAGGGGATTGAAGCAGTTCTCAGAGAAGCCCGTGAAAAGGTTGGAGTATTATAATAGAAAGCAGAAGGCAGAAGCCAGAAGCCAGAAGTCGGAACTTGGAGTGTTTCTTATATAATTTGAGGAGGAATAGTTGATGAGTGATTTTGATAGTTTGGCCCAAATAGTGATTAATGGTGATTTTGTAGGAGCTAAAAGTCAAACCCAAAAAATGATTGACAGCGGCCTAGACCCTATAGAAATTATTAATCAAGGCTTAATGGCTGGTATGAATGTTGTTGGGGTCCGTTTTAAAGCAGGTGATATGTATGTCCCTGAAGTCATGATGTCTGCTAGGGCCATGAGCACGGGGATAGAACTCGTAAAACCACTTATTACTGACAAAGATATGCCTACCGCTGGCAAGGTAGTGATCGGAACGGTAAAAGGAGATCTTCACGATATCGGTAAGAAACTCGTCGTCATGATGATGGAAAGTGCCGGGTTTGAGATTATTGACCTAGGTGTTGATATTGCCCCTGCCACGTTCGTTAAAGCCGTGAAGGAGCATAACCCTCAAATTGTTGGGATGTCAGCCCTTTTGACAACGACGATGCTCTCGATGCGTGATACAATTGATGCTTTGAAGAAAGAGGGCTTGCGTGATTCCGTCAAGGTTATTATTGGAGGGGCACCAATAACGCAAGGGTTTGCCGATCAAATCGGAGCCGACGGGTATGCACCTGATGCTGCCTCAGCGACAGACTTATGTCGACGCGTAATTGCCTAATAATTGTAACTAGTTATTTTCTTAAATGTGCCTAATGTCAACTGAGATACCAGCGGGAGGAATGAACGTGTTAATCATCGGCGAATTGATCAACACCAGCAGAAAAGGCGTCAGAGAGGCCGTGGAGACCCAGAATGCAGAGTATATCCGCCAGCTTGCTAAAGCACAAATTGACGCTGGGGCTAATTATATTGATGTTAACTGCGGTACTATGATTTATAACGAAGTGGAAATGATGGAGTGGCTGGTTAATACGGTTCAGGAAGTAGTGGAAGCTCCCCTCTGTATTGACAGCCCAAACCCTAAGGCTATCGAAAAGGGGTTGGCGCTGGTCAAGTACGGACAACCCTTGATCAACTCCATTACGGCTGAGTCCGAACGATACCAACAGATTTTGCCGTTGGTCCAAAAATATCAAGCAAAAATCGTCGCCTTGTGCATGGATGACTCCGGAATCCCTGAGACAGCCACGCAACGAATGCGCGTGGTGAAAAATCTGTATCAGAGCCTAACTGAAGCAGGAGTTTCAGAAGAAGATATCTATTTTGACCCCTTGGTGACGCCAGTTAGTACTGGCGATAGGGCTGGGTTAGAGGTTTTGGAAACCTTGGCACTAATTGGTAAAGAATTCCCTAAGGTGCATAAAGTCTGCGGATTGAGTAATATTTCCTTTGGGTTACCCAATCGTAAGGTTCTGAACCAGTTATTTTTGGTACAGACCATGACAATGGGAATGGATAGTTATATTTTGGATCCGCTTGATCGAGTGATGATGGGCTTTGTTCATGGTGCCCAAGCCTTGCTAGGGCTCGACCCATACTGCACAAATTACTTATCAGTACACCGCAAGGGGCTATATCAATCCTAACGACCGACCAATTAACAGTAGTCCTCAGGGGCTACTGTACCTGTTTATAAAGGCACGATGCACGAGGGTCACTCACATCCCCGTGCTCTGTAGTTTACTTGCACAACACCTAATTCAAAAATATAACTTAAGGCACAACCTTTTCATTTCGTTTTGTGCCTTGAGGCGAAAGGCATGGTTTTATGTATGAGTGAAGTCTTATTGGAACAACCAAAGGTTATCTTGGACGGGGAAACACTTACCTTGGAACAGGTTGTTGCAGTGGCACGGTACGGTGCCCAGGTGGACTTGCACTTGGTAGCCAAGGAAAAGGTTCTAAGATCCAGAGACTATGTCGATCAGCTGATTGAAGACAATCAATTAGTCTATGGGATCACGACAGGCTTTGGAATGTTTAGTAATGTGGTCATCTCCAAAGACGATGCGAAAAAATTACAGCGTAACCTCATTATGAGCCATTCAACAGGCGTGGGGGAACCGCTGGCGCCTGAAATAGTTAGAGCAATTTTGCTCCTTAGGGCCAATGCTTTAGCTAAAGGGTTTTCTGGCATAAGGTTGTCGACTTTGGAAACGTTAATTGAGGTACTCAATTCAGGGATTGTCCCAGTCGTGCCGGAAAAAGGTTCGCTGGGAGCCAGCGGGGATTTAGCACCTTTGTCTCATATGGTTTTAGTTTTGCTAGGGGAAGGGGAAGCGTTTTATAAGGGGCGTCGGATGAGTGGGCGGGAGGCCTTAGCTCAAGCGAAGATAGTGCCCGTTGTTTTGGAAGGAAAAGAGGGGTTAGCCCTTATTAACGGTACTCAAGTTATGACGGCCATTGCGGCTTTAGCGATTTGGGACGCAGAAATTTTATGGGAGTCCGCCAATATTACGGCCGCCTTGTCCCTCGAAGCACTCGAAGGAATTCTTGAGGCGTTTGATCCGAAAATCCATGTCGTGCGACCTCATACAGGTCAGATCAATGTGGCTAAACAAATCCGTCTTCTCACGGAGGGGAGTACGTTTGTAGCTGGTGAACGACACCAGAAAGTACAGGATGCTTACTCGTTCCGTTGTGTTGCCCAAGTTCATGGTCCTTCAGGGGATGCTGTGGCATACGTGAAAAAGGTCGTGGAAATCGAGATTAATTCAGCGACCGATAACCCCTTAATCTTTCCCGATGAAAAGCAAGTCCTCTCAGGTGGGAACTTTCACGGACAACCCATTGCCTTAGCGATGGATTTTCTGTCGATAGCTGTTGCAGAGCTGGCCAACATCGCTGAGCGACGAGTGGAGCGGATGGTGAATCCCAACTTAAGTGGGCTACCAGCGTTTTTAACACCTAACGGGGGGCTAAATTCAGGGTTTATGATTGTGCAGTATTCTGCTGCTTCATTAGTTTCTGAAAATAAGACCCTTGCTCACCCGGCTAGTGTGGATTCAATTCCTTCCTCCGGGAATCAAGAAGACCATGTCAGCATGGGTACGATTGCAGCCCGTAAGGCTCGAACTATCATTGAAAATACAGCACACGTTTTGGCGATGGAGCTGTTAACGGCTTGTCAGGCGGTTGATTTAAGAGTCGGCAAAGAGGATCTTAAACTTGGCAAGGGAAGCGAGGGTGCTTACCAACTACTCCGCTCAAAGGTTAGCACACTTGGAGAGGATCGTGTGATGTATCCGGATATTCAGCTTGCTAAAGTGTTAGTTTCCTCAGGAAAACTTGTCGAGACGGTGCGGAGTAAGGCATATGAAAGAAAATAACAAGTCAAAGATGCCATGGATATTTTGCGTCAGACAAGGAGGCATGTTTACCTCATAGTGGGGCTATTAGGTAAACATGCCGACGCAGTATGACACGAAATAGACTGGCATACTGACTGGTTATTTTCTTGAATGTGCCGAAACCGAGTGCAGAGGAGTGAGTTGCAATGATCAGTAATTATGAGATCTCGCAAGCCATGACGATTAAACTAGAATCTGAATTGCCAGATATGCCAGAATTTAAAAAAGGGATCCGGAGAGCGTCAGATAGAGGGTATAGTCTAACTCAGGCTCAGACGAAGCTGGCCTTGAAAAACGCCCTCCGTTATGTGCCTGAGGAACTTCATGAAAAATTAGCCCCGGAATTCTTGGAGGAATTGCGGACTAAAGGCAGGATCTATGCCTATCGATTTCGTCCAACGGAGCGATTGTATGGCAAACCTATTGAGGAGTATAAAGGTAATTGCCTGGAGGGCAAAGCTTTCCAGGTTATGATCGATAACAATCTGGATTTTGATGTAGCGCTTTATCCCTATGAGCTTGTGACGTACGGCGAAACGGGAAGTGTCTGCCAAAATTGGCTGCAGTATCGCTTAATCAAAAAGTATCTTGAAGTAATGACGGATCAGCAGACACTGGTTATGGAATCCGGTCACCCGGTTGGCTTATTCCCATCACGCCCGGAAGCGCCGAGGGTGATCATAACCAATGCTTTGATGGTGGGTATGTTTGACAATCAGAAGGATTGGGAAATTGCCGAGCAAATGGGCGTAGCCAACTATGGACAGATGACGGCGGGTGGTTGGATGTATATTGGACCGCAGGGCATTGTGCATGGGACGTTCAACACTTTACTTAATGCTGGGAGATTAAAGCTAGGGATTCCGCAGGATGGGGATTTAAGAGGACACTTATTTATCTCGTCTGGTCTTGGGGGCATGAGTGGCGCTCAGCCAAAATCTGTGGAAATAGCTCTCGGCGTAGGGATTATTGCCGAAGTTGATGAGTCGAGAATCGCTACCCGCTATGATCAGGGCTGGGTTAGTAAAGTGTCGGCGGATCTTGAGGAAGTCTTTCGAATTGCGGATGAATATGTGCAAAAGAAGGAACCAATGTCGATCGCTTATCAGGGTAATGTCGTGGATTTATTGGAGTATGCCGTTAAACATAAGATTAAAGTGGATTTGCTTTCTGATCAGACCTCCTGCCATGTGGTTTATGAAGGGGGTTACTGCCCTCAGGGTGTCTCTTATGAAGAACGGACTAGGTTACTCGGCTCGGATCGAGTTGAATTTAATAAGCTGGTTGACCGGAGTTTAGTTCGCCACTATGAATTGATCAGCGCTTTGGTAGCACAGGGCACTTATTTCTTTGATTATGGGAATTCCTTTATGAAGGCGATTTATGATGCTGGTGTCCAGGAAATATCTAAAAATGGTGTAGATGAAAAAGATGGCTTTATTTTTCCGTCCTATGTAGAAGATATTATGGGGCCGGAGCTCTTTGACTATGGTTATGGGCCCTTTCGATGGGTTTGTCTCAGCGGCAAGAAGGAAGATTTGCACAAAACTGACGAGGCAGCAATGTCCTGTATTGATCCGAATCGCCGTGGCCAAGATCGGGACAACTATATTTGGATTAAGGATGCTGAGAAAAATAATCTGGTCGTCGGTACGCAAGCTCGAATTCTCTATCAGGACGCCGAAGGTCGAATTAAAATTGCCCTCAAATTTAACGAAATGGTTCGCAAGGGCGAGCTTGGTCCGGTCATGCTGGGGAGAGACCATCACGATGTGAGCGGTACGGATTCTCCGTTTAGAGAAACAGCCAACATCAAAGACGGAAGTAATGTCATGGCTGATATGGCCGTCCAAAGCTTTGCAGGAGATGCCGCCCGAGGGATGAGCCTTGTATCACTCCACAATGGAGGGGGCGTCGGGATTGGCAAAGCCATTAATGGCGGCTTTGGCCTGGTGCTGGACGGGAGTGAACGAGTGGATAATATCATTAAATCGGCTCTTTTGTGGGACGTGATGGGTGGAGTAGCTCGCCGGTCCTGGGCTAGAAATGAACATTCGATCGAAACGAGCATTGAGTTTAATGAACGGTATAAGGGTTCGGGGCATATTACGGTTCCGTTTATTCCAAAGGAAGAGTTGATTGATAGGTTGGTTGGGGAGGAAGTGTCTTAGCACGTTCGCACAAGTTCCATTGAGGAGGAAGTGTCTTAGCACGTTCGCACACGTTCCATTGAGGAGGAAGTGTCTTAGCACGTTCGCACACGTTCCATTGCTATTCGCTTGTCGCTAAGGCTAAAACGCAAAACCTCGGGGCTATTCTGCATGTTAACCGTTGCGTTTCTTTACGCCTTATCGACTGCGCTCATTGACGCAATTCCACTAAGTGCTTCACTAAGCTAAGAAACTTCCTCTTGGCTCGGGTCGACGAGGATTGGTACGACGGGGATGGATGCAACTGGGGACGGTTCTTGGTTGCATGTGTGCAACTGGGGACGGTCCTTGACTTGCATGAGCAAATCGCACCTCTGGATCGGTGCGGCGCAAAGGGATGCAACTGGGGACGGTTCTTGGTTGCATAGATGCATGTCGCACCCCTGGAACGGTGTGGTGCGGTAGGATTGGGATGCATGGATGCAAGTCGCACCTCTGGATGGATGGATGGATGCGGTAGGAGTGGAGATGTTCGGGCGATGGAAACTTGGGGCGGTTTTTGACTTTAAACGAAGGGAGAGGTGACATGGATTTAAGAGATATGAGTTTAGGTGAGTTTGTTCAAGAGGTGGCCTCGTCTTCGCCTGCACCCGGTGGTGGAAGTGTGGCTGCTTATGCTGGGGCTCAAGGTTATGCTCTGGTGGCCATGGTTTGTCGGTTGACGCTCGGGCGAGAAAAGTTTGCTGCGGTCCAAGATGAGATGGGGGCTTTATTGAAAGTTGCAGTGGCGAGGCAGGAGCGATTATTGGCGCTTGTTCAAGAGGATACTCAAGGGTTTTTTGTTGTCATGGAGGCTTTGGGTCTGCCTAAGCTGAGCGATGAAGATAAAATGTTACGTCGAGAAGCTTTGGAAAAGGCTACGCTGGAGGCGGCTAGGATACCTTTGCAAACAGCCAAGGAATGTTTAGCTGGGTTGCGTGAAATGCCCAGCTTGTTAATTAAAGGGAATCCCAATGCCTTGAGCGATATGGGCGTTGCTGCGCTTATGTTTAAGTCGGGGTTAGAGGGGGCCCTCTATAATGTCCAAATTAATGCTTCAGGATTAAAATCCCTAGAAACGAAAGAAATTTTGCTGGCAGAGTGCCGGGTTATACGAGAAGAGGGAACCCGCTTATTTGAGGCAGGCCCGGGTATCTTGATGATTGGGCTTGGTTCGTGAGGCATTGGTGCTATAGGGCTGGGCATTAACTATGTACGGATTATTTTTTTTAGGAGATGTTATTTTTGGTGAAAATTGTGGAATGCATTCCTAACATTAGCGAAGGCAGGCGTCTAGAGGTTGTTGAAGGAATCCTTGCGGAGGTGAGACAGGTACCTGGTGTAACCTTGCTGGATTACTCTAGTAATGCGGATCACAACCGAACGGTTATAAGTATGATTGGTGAGCCGGAAAATGTCCTTGAAGCTGCCTGGAGACTGATTAGTAAAGCGGCTGAAACGATTGATCTTGATCAGCATCAGGGGGAACACCCTCGGATGGGAGCTACGGATGTTGTCCCTTTCGTTCCTGTACGTGGTATGACGATGGAGGAATGCGTCGCGCTAGCCAAAACGTTAGGTGAACGTGTTGGACGGGAACTATTGATCCCTGTTTATTTATATGAGAAAGCCGCGACAAGGCCCGAACGTCGCAACTTGGCTGAGGTTCGCAGAGGGCAATATGAAGGATTAAAAGAGAGTATTGCGACCATTGAACGTACCCCGGATTATGGACCCAGTGTTTTGGGAAAGGCTGGAGCGATTGCCATTGGGGCTCGACCTCCTCTCGTAGCTTTTAATGTTAATCTTGGAACAACCAATCTGGAAATTGGCAAGGCGATTGCCAAAGGGATTCGAGGGAGTTCAGGAGGATTTGTCAATGTTAAGGCCTTGGCAATTGATCTTTCTGAGCAAGGATTGGTACAGATCTCGATGAATATGGTGGATACCCAAGGGACTCCCTTATATCGTGCTCTGGAATTTATTAAAGTAGAAGCAGCCCATTTTGGAGTGCCTATCGTCGGTAGTGAAATTGTGGGGCTTGTTCCGATGGAAGCTATGATGGATGTGGCAACGTACTATTTAGGGTTGCATAGTTTCTCGAATGAGCAGATTTTGGAAAAGCATGTGTTTGGATTTTAACTCAAGGAGATGTTTTCATGCAATATGCAGACCTTTTGATTCATTCTGCTGATATGATGGTTACGATGAAGGGTCACTCCGAACGTCCGGCTCGTGGTGAGGGTATGTCCGAGATCGGTTTGATTTATGATGGTGCCGTCGCCATCCGAGAAGGAAAGATTATAGCGGTAGGCACAACGCAGGAAGTTTTAGCGGGTGGTTGGCTAGGACCTGAAACCATGCAAATAAGCGCCCAGGGAAAGGTTGTCACCCCAGGGTTTATAGACCCTCATACCCACGCGCTTTATGCGGGTTCGCGCGAGAATGAATTATCGTTAAAAATTAAAGGTGTTTCCTATTTAGAGATACTTAAGCAGGGCGGGGGAATTCTTGCCACAGTACGGAGTACGAAGCAGGCTACGGATGAAGAGATCAAGGCACAAACCGGTCGTCGACTTCAGACAATGCTAAGCCTGGGTACGACCACTGCTGAGGTAAAGAGTGGTTATGGATTAACGTTAGATGAAGAAATGAGGGCCTTGCGTCTCATTAAAGAATTAGATAGTGAACTGGTAATCGACCTGGTAGCGACGTTTATGGGGGCTCATGCAGTTGCACCGGGTTATAGTGAAGAAGAGTTTACAAATTATCTTGTGGATGAAGTGTTGCCAGAAATTGCTGCTCATGCTCAAGCGGAGTTTTGTGATGTCTTTTGTGAGCCTGGGGTTTTCAGTGTTAGCTCAAGTGAACGGATTTTAGCTAAAGCTAAGCAACTTCACTTTAAGTTAAAAATTCATGCTGATGAATTAGCCGCCGGTGGTGGAGCAGAATTAGCTGCGAAGCTGAACGTAATCAGCGCCGAGCATCTACTCCAAGCTTCAGATGAAGGGATAGCAGCTCTGGCCAAACAAGGAGTCATAGCGGTTCTACTACCAGCAACTTCGTTCAACCTTGCCAAGAATACGTATGCTCGGGCAAGGGAAATGATTCGGGCTGGTGTACCTGTGGCCCTGGCGACGGATTCAAATCCAGGTTCTTCTCCAACGGAATCCATGCCCTTTGTCCTAACCCTTGCCTGTCTCTATCTCCGTCTCACCCCAGAAGAAGCATTGACTGCGGTAACAATTAATGCGGCTCATGCCATTAGTAGGGCTGATCAGGCAGGCAGTTTAGAAGTTGGGAAACAGGGCGATGTTCTCATCCTTGACATCCCTAATCTGAATTATTTACCGTACCATTTTGGTAGTAACCCAGTCGGGACAGTGATTAAGCGGGGAAGAGTCGTTTGAGGTGGTTTTTTATGAGTTCTTCCCAGTGGAATTTTCGAGTGTGGTATAATCAAACTAAACCCCAAGAAGTGATGGGAGGTAAGTTACTGTGATACCTAAAGAAAAACTTCAAGACGAACTAAATCAGATGACTAAATCTATGACCGTTGAGGAATTAGAAAAAGCAATTAAACTACTTGAATCCTTATTGGGTTATCAAACTATGGAGGAAGCCTTAGCTAACCCTCGTTATGATAATGAACCTTGGACAGAAGAGGACGAAGAAGCCGTCCGTGAGGCTAAGCAAGATATTGAAAATGGTGAAGTATATGACTGGGAAGATTTAAAGAGGGAGTTAGGGCTAAATGAAGTTAATAATAACTAATCAAGCCCGAAAAGATTTGGCTAAACTTGATATAACAATACAAAGACAAGTAGTTATAACTCTTGATAAATATATTGAGGGAAATCAAGTTGACATTCTAAAATTGTCTGGAATTTCAAATCAGTACCGCATTCGTTTAGGGGATTATCGAATTATTATTGAACGTGTAAATGAGGATACCATTGTGATATATGCTTTAAGAGTGCTTCACCGCAGGGAAGTTTATCGTTAAGAAAAGGAATACGATTAACCCACGACGAAAATGCTCGTTAGATACAGCAAGGGGTGAAGGGATTGAACAAGGATTTGAAATATGTTGGGCAGACATATCCAATTCACGACGCACCTCAAAAGGTAAGAGGAGAATTAGTGTATGTCAGTGATTTGAGTCTACCTAAGATGTTGTTTGCAAAGTTACTCTTAAGTCCGATAGCACATGGACAAATTAAAGTCATTGATACTAGCAGAGCAGAAGAACTACCGGGTGTTATTAGAGTTTTTACTTATTTAAATTCACCCAACAAACCTTATAGCCGCTATCGAATCATACCTGACCAGGAATTTTGCTTGGAGGACGAGCATCTTTTCACTGAAAAGGTAAGGTTTGTTGGAGATCGGATTGCGGCAGTTGTAGCTACCAGCCTTGAAGTTGCCAAGGAAGCTCTCGCTCTGATTCGAGTGGAATTTGAGGTACTGCCTGTGCTAAGTACGCCGGAGGAAGCAATCCAAGATAATGAGACAAAAATTCATCCTGAGGGTAATGTGATCCATCAGTTTGACTATAAGCAGGGAGAGACTGAGTTAATTCTTAATGATTGCCTGGTTGTTGAAACTACAACACATACTCAAAAAGTGCATCATGCGGCGCTAGAAACCCATGTCTGTGTAGCAGATTTTAATAGTTCCGGCAAGCTTACCATCTGGGCTGCTTGTCAAGGGGTGTTTGGAGTCAGAACAATTGTCGCTGATTTGCTTGAATTAAATTACAATATGGTCAGAGTCATTAAAATGCCCGTGGGAGGTTCTTTTGGTGGCAAACAAGAAGCGATCATCGAGCCGATTACCGCTTTCCTGGCCAAGGAAGTCAGACGTCCTGTCAAATTGATATTAGATAGGAAAGAAAGTATTATCGCAACGATGACCAGACCGGCGACGAGTACAAGGATAATAACTAATGTTACAAAGGATGGAATTCTGGCAGATTGCTCTGTCGTTACCATCTTTGATGCTGGAGCCTATGCGACCAGTTCCGTTGACAATGCTCATGCCATGTCCAAAAAAATCTGCAGATTATATAGAATTCCATACTACCAACATCTAAGCAAAGTTGTATATACCAATACGCCTGTGGCAGGTGGGGCTAGAGGGTGGGGAGCTCCGGAAATAATGACTGCTCTGGAAATACATATGGATGCTGTTGCCAAAAGGTTAACTATGGATCCCGTAGAATTCAGGCTCAAGAACCTTGTTCATCCGTATGACAAAGATAGAGCATCTCACCTTTCTCTGGGAAATGCTCGAGTGCTTGAGTGTTTGGAGAAAGGCGCAGCCGCATTTGGCTGGAGCGCTCGATATAATAAGGAACCAGATCAAGGCAGGTTTCGACGGGGTGTTGGATTTGCCTGTGGAGCCCATAAGAATGGGATGTACGGCGGCTTTCCTGAACATAGTACAATGACACTAAAGATGAATGAGGATGGAAGTTTTATTTTAAATACTGGCCTGCATGATTTAGGCTGTGGAACGATAACTTCGATTAAGCTGATTGTTGCCGAGGTTCTCGATATTAATCCGAGTTATATTACTGCATTGGAAGCAGATACAGAATACGGTCCGTATGATTTCGGCTCTTATGGCAGCAGAGTAACTTATATTTGCGGTGCTTGTGCCTATGCAGTGGCTAAAAGGGTGAAGGAGATAATATTGGAATGTGCGTCTCATATGTTCCGAAAGCCAAAACAGTATTTAGAAGCTGCCAACGGTAAGGTCTGGATTATCGGCCAAGAGCAACAGCTGATAAGCTATCGCGAAATTGCAACAACCGCTAAGATAAAAGACAATACGGACATCATTATAACGCACACCTATCATGGGACGTCTAATCCTGGTGTTTATGCTGTGCACTTTGCAGAGGTTGAGGTTGATACAAAGACCGGGAGGGTTAAAGTAACAGATTATCTGGCAGTTCATGATATAGGTAAAGCTATTAATCCTGGCATGGTCGAAGGACAGATTCAAGGGGGTGTTCAAATGGGTATAGGCTACGCCTTATATGAAGAAGTAAAGATTAGCCGTAACGGGAGTATCCTGAACAGTAGTTTTGCAAATTATCATGTCCTAAATGCGCCTGATATGCCTTTGGTAAAAACGCTCTTGATCGAACAAGGCGGGGATGATGGTCCCTATGGTGCCAAAAGTGTAGGGGAAATAGCCTTTGTTCCTGTTGCTGCAGCTGTAATAAATGCCGTAAACAATGCCCTTGGAACCGCCTTGTCAGATATGCCTCTCACGCCGGAGAAAATTGTAGCAGCCTTACCAAGCAGGTCGGTAATACAGAATTGAATAGCATGAGGTATGAGGTGAAAGCATTTGGAGATTGAGTTTAATGTCAACGGTAATGAGTATAAAATGGATATTTGCTCAACTATGAGATTGGTTGATTTGTTAAGAGAGAAACTAGGTCTGACTGGGACAAAAGAGGGTTGTGGCGAGGGTGAATGCGGCTCTTGTACTGTGATCATGAACGGCAAAGCGGTCAACTCATGCCTAGTTCTTGCACCTCAAATTAGAGGTCAGAAAATCCTTACGATCGAAGCCTTGGAAAAGAATGGACAAATGGACAGCTTACAGGAATCCTTCATTAAAAACAGTGCAATTCAATGCGGCTATTGTACACCAGGAATGCTGATGTCTGCCAAAGCTCTCTTGATGACAAATTCAAATCCAACGGAAGAAGAAATTAAAATTGCCATCGCAGGCAACCTCTGCAGATGTACCGGATATAACAAAATAGTAAATGCTATCAAAGAAGCTGCCGAAGGAGATTTATGAAACAAAGCTTAATAATAAATAAATTATTGCTATTGTAAGCATTCAGGTTAATAAAATTTCTGTAGTGATAATAAAAATGAGGGCTGGTATTGATTGAAAGATCAACTTTTCTTACTAAAGACCTAAAATTTGGGGGATACGTAGTACTTTTATTAGCATCTCTACTCTATGGAGGAACTGTCGTAGCAGCGCGTGTCATTTCAGGGGATATTCCCCCAGTTGCCTTATCTTTGTTACGGGGACTTTTTGGTTTGTTAGTATTATTTCCGTTGGCTCGGCGCTCTCTACGCGAAAGTCCCACGCCAACCAGACAAGATTTATGTCGTTTTGCGCTGATGGGTTTTCTCGGGATAACAGTCGCCTATGTTACCTTTTTGTGGGCAATCCAATATAGCTCAGCTACAAATGCATCGATTATTGCTGCTACAACCCCTGCAATAACAATTACACTCTTGGCTTTCGGTTGGGGAATCATTCCTTCAAAGTTGCGAGTTTTTGGGATCGCTCTATCTTTTTCAGGTCTCTTGGTTGTCATTGCTCAAGGGTCAATCACTCGGCTACTATCATTGAGCTTAAATCCCAGTGACCTTGTTCTGCTCCTAAATGTATTGACAGTTTCTGTCTTTACAATCCTAGGCCAAGGGGTGATGGCAAAATTTCCACCTATTGTTACAAGCGTTTATTCGCTCCTCTTCGGTACCATTTTCTTGTTACCCTATGGAATATGGGAAATGTTTCATAGAAACTGGCATTTTACCAACACAAGTATGGTAGTCTTACTGTATATGGGGTGTGTTGTTACGGGCATTGCCACCTTACTTAATTTCGAGGGCATTAGTAGACTCGGCAGTGGAAAAGCCGCCATCTTAGGAAATTTGGCGCCTGTTTTTGGTGTTTTATTAGCTTACATTTTTCTGGGGGAACGGTTGTCTTTATATCACTGGGGTGGGTTTACTCTTGTATTTGCTGGTATTGGCTTATGTCTTTTTCCAGGATATTCACAACAAACATGACCATTATGCTCTCTAATCGTAATTGCCCTACACTACCATTCTGACGCTAAATGCAGCGTCTTTTTTTATATGAATTAAATTTCAATATAATGGTAATTTTCGCTTAAATAGAACACTTTTATTATAAATTTATTCCTAAATAAGATGCTTCTTCCGACACACTTCACTTCTTTAACATGAGATAATGGTCCGGATACTATTTTGAAGGAGTGCAGTAAAAGATTGAACAGAAAAACAATTGCAATCATAATCTCATGTAGTTGCATCTTTATTGGTACGCCAGCTTTTGCAGCTACTAATAATGTAGCTACTAATAATCTAAGTCTAGCACCTAACTTACCACAAATTATGAGCACTAATAGGCTTTACGGACATACACGATATGAGACAGCCAAGGTCATCTCAGAGAATTATAGCAACGGAAAGGTTAAGAACGTCGTCCTTACAACAGGAAACGAATTTGCAGATGCTTTATCTGCGAGTGTCCTAGCCCATGAAAAGGAAGCCCCTATATTATTAGTTGATTCTACAGTTGATAGCTCAAAGGATGCATTCGATTATGTCATTCAACATCTAGATGTAACCGGAACAGTTTATATCATTGGCGGTACTGGAATAATAGACACGGAATTTGAGACTAAACTTAAAGCCCTTGGCTTCAAAAATGTTGTTAGAATTGCTGGCCTGGACAGGTATGATACATCTTATAAGATAGCAAGTTCACTTAAGGATATAAATGTATCCACAGTAGTGATATCCTCGGGGGAACAATATCCTGATGCCTTAAGTATCTCAAGTATTGCGGCTAATAAAGGCTGGCCGATTCTGTTAACTCCACACGATGCGCTCCCTCAAGAAATGAAAAACTTTTTACTGAAAAGGAAGCCTTCGATGGTATACATAACCGGGGGAGTAGGCGCGATCTTAGACAATGTAAAATTCGAAATCAGTAGTTTGTTACCACAGGCGAGTGTCGAACGGTTGACAGGACAATCTCGGTTTGATACGAATGTTATGATTGCAGAAACCTTTGCACCGAGTCCATCAACAATATATCTAACCACAGGTTACGGTTTTGCTGATGCTGTGGCAGGTAGTGCAGTGGCAGCCAAAAATGGAGATCCCATTATATTTATAGATCCTTCCGTTCCAACCTTACCGAAATCAGTAGCCAGTTACTTTGAGAAACTTTACGCAAACAATATAAGTCCAAACTTAGTTTCTTTGGGTGGTAGTGGAGTTGTAACTGATGGAATAATTAAAAGTTCAACAGACTTGATTTCGGGAATAGTGAAAGAAACTAGTATTTATTCTATAACCGATCTAACAGCAACAGTAACTCAAAACGAAGATTATTCTTTGCCTACTACTGTTCAAGCTAAGCTTTACAACAGTGATACTATTGATGTGCCTGTTCTGTGGAATCCCAAGATTGTCAATACCAGCAGTATTGGGTCAAGTGTTTATGATGGAGTTGTCGACGGATATGGTAAAGCGATCAAACTTAATCTTACGGTCAATAAACCTATAGAGAAGAGCCCGGAGCTAATCGCTCAGTACTCTACGAACTTTGACTCAAGCATGGTCAATCGGACTGAGAACGTTCGCCTTGCTGCAAAGGCCCTCGATGGAAAACTCTTAGCACCGGGAGAACGATTTTCCTTCAATGATAGTGTCGGAGAACGGACTGCTGAAGCTGGTTATAAAGTGGCGCTGATCATCGAAGGAGACGGTTACACCCCAGGGCTCGGAGGCGGAGTATGCCAAGTCTCTTCCACCCTTTATAATGCCGTAATGTTAGCTAACTTCAGAACTCTGGACATGGTATGGCATTAAGGAGTGACCAGCACCTCCCCTGAACCTCGGAACCATTGCCACTGGCGGAAACTTAGATCCAGCTATACCAAGGTCTAGCGCAATAATTAATGGTGATAATTTCATTTT
>JARLHU010000172.1 GCA_031292095.1 Desulfosporosinus sp. | reverse complement strand
CTCGGTTTCAAACAGCCCTTTTTCTCGGGCGACAACGGAAGGGACGTTAATGGGTCGAGAGACATATGAGGCATTAATCGTTTTGAGTTTTTCAGTTGGAGCTTGAGTAGCCGTTTTTGGGGTCGGCGTGCAGCCAGTAAGAATAATGAAGCTGATCAGAACAAGGGCGCTTAATTGAAGAAGGGCTAGTATCTTTGAGCGAAACATCAATAACCACAATCCTTTGCTTTTAGCATTAAGTAATATATCCTATCAATTAGGATATTGGAAATAATTTCTCCTCAGTGTTTATCATACCAAGTTATCTAAACGATGGCTAGCGCAATTCGTATAGTGGTGCTGATCATAATTTTCTCTCATTAGTGAAAAAATAATAAAGGACCAGTTTTAAAACTGGTCCTTTCGGTATTTGATACTATCAGAAAGTATAAACCTGCGTTATATGCTTTCTAAGCATAAGCGCAACTAGGCAGCCGCTGGCCATGACTCGGACTATAGGTGGATTAATGAATTCCACCAGCGCTTTCAGATGTACGACGAAACATCTTTCCACCGACATTGGGAATATGACTCGCGCCATGTGGTACCTTCCATTCAGTTGTGTTAGTGTGTTGGGTTACACCGACATTGGACTTTGTCATAATTAATACCTCCTATATTTATAGTAGTTATTGGTTATCTGGTTCTTTAAGACATAGTTGATTGTTTAACAATCAATAGTCCTAATTTCTCCGAAAAGTGAGCAGATATTCGTAGTAAGTTTTGGACTAAAATTCTCTTTTCTGATCTCGGCTGTGAAAAGAACAAAGTCTGGTATAATAAAACGATGAAAATATGTACCTAAGGTAATGAGATAAGAACTATAGGTTAGTTTTCCTGAGTTAGCGGAAAATGGTATAATCATAAGAATGCGTTAATTAAAAAATTTGCAATCAGGTCTAGGGAGGAATTAACTTTTGGAATTTAATCAAATCATTGCCAAGGAACTTGGTCTTAAGATCACCCAGGTCAAGGAAGCGGTTAACTTATTAGATGGAGGAAACACCATCCCTTTTATTGCCCGCTATCGCAAGGAAGCAACCGGAGAGCTCGATGAAAATGTGTTGCGCGATATTGTGGAACGTTTGGACTATTTGCGTCGTTTGGAACAACGGAAAACGGAAGTCGTGCGGCTGATCAATGAGCAGGGTAAACTGACAGAAGAACTGTCAGCTCAAATTACGGCAGCGACGGTGCTTCAAGATATTGAAGACCTCTACCGGCCTTATAAGCAGAAACGTCGGACAAGGGCAACGATTGCCAAAGAGAAGGGCCTTGAACCTTTGGCAGTGTGGTTGTTAGCTCAATATACCAGAGGAGATCTTCAAACAGAGGCAGAAAAGTATATAAATGCTGAGTTAGACGTCAATTCAACAGAGGAAGCTTTAGCAGGCGCCATGGATATTATCGCGGAGACCATCGCGGATGATGCCGCTTTACGTAAACGGATCAGAGAGGAAACCATGCGTATTGCAGATGTGGTAGCAGCCGCTGTGGTGAAGAAAGCTAAAGAGCGTTCCCCTTTTGAGATGTATTATGATTACCGAGAGCCTGTCCGAAGGATTCCACCGCATCGAATCTTAGCCCTGAATCGTGGCGAAAAAGAAGAGTTTTTAACTGTCAAAATCGAGGCTCCTCCTGAAACAATACATAGGATTATCGAACTGCGTTATGTTAAAACGGGTCAGTCTGCATCTTTGGTCCAAAAAGCGGCTCTGGATGCTTATAAGCGCTTGATTGAGCCTTCTATAGAGCGGGAACTGCGAGCTGAGCTTTCCGATCGGGCGGAGGAACAAGCGATTAAAGTGTTTGCTGCCAATCTACGACAGCTTTTGCTTCAGCCGCCAGTGCGTGGCAAGATGGTTCTAGGACTTGATCCTGGATTTCGGACAGGGTGTAAATGGGCAGTCGTAGATGAGACGGGCAAGCTCCTTAAAGTGGGCGTAATTTATCCGCATCCGCCGCAAAACAAACGAACTGAAGCAAAGGTTATTTTGCGGACGGCTATTGCCGAGTTTGATGCTAATATTATTGCGATTGGAAATGGTACTGCCTCTAGAGAAACGGAAGAAGTCGTGGCTGAAATGATTCGAGAAGATGGAATTTCCACCGAATTTATCCTAGTGAGCGAAGCCGGGGCGTCTGTCTATTCGGCTTCGAAAATAGCGGGCGAAGAATTCCCGGAATTTGATCTCTCCTTACGGAGTGCGGTGTCCATAGCCAGACGGCTTCAGGATCCCCTGGCAGAATTAGTTAAGATCGAACCTAAAGCGGTTGGCGTGGGCCAATATCAGCACGATGTCCAGCCTAAGCGGTTGGAGGAATCCCTGCACGGTGTCGTAGAATCCTGTGTTAATGTCGTCGGCGTCGATTTAAATACTGCATCGGCATCGTTGCTCCAATATGTCGCCGGGTTAAAGCCGGTAGTTGCCAAAAATATCGTGGCTTGGCGAGATGAACATGGGAAATTTAGCCGTCGTGATCAGCTCAAGAAAATTGCGCGGCTGGGAGCGCAAACGTATATTCAGTGTGCCGGGTTTATTCGTCTCCCAGATGGAGTTAATCCTCTGGAAAACACGCCGGTCCACCCAGAATCCTATCAACTTGCCGAAGACATCCTGAAAAAAATCGGTCACACCTCCGTAGATTTGCGGGATCACCTCGCTGAAGTGCATAAAAAACTAGCTCGGCTAGATCCTAACGAGGTAGCCGACGAGTTTGCGGCTGGGATTCCTACTGTCCGGGACATTTTAGATGCTCTACAAAGACCGGGCCGTGATCCCCGGGAGGATTTACCACGACCGCTACTGCGAAGGGATGTCACTCATATGGAAGACCTTGGCGAAGGGATGGTCCTAGAGGGAACGGTACGCAATGTCGTGGATTTTGGAGCGTTTGTGGACATTGGTGTAAAGCACGATGGGCTTGTTCACATTTCTCAACTCACCGATAAATTTATCAAGCACCCTATGGAAGCGGTTGCTGTGGGTGATATAGTCAAGGTGCGCGTGATCGGAATTGATAAGGTAAGAGATCGAGTGAGTCTTTCTATGCGGGATCTTTGACCACAGAGAGACATTAAGTTAGGCATATGAAAGGAAATATCCAAGGCAGACTGACTGGTTATTTACTTGAATGTGCCTTAGGTGAAGGAGAAATTTGGATGATTGATAAGAGTGAAAAGTGCCCGGTGATTCGTTTCAAGGACGAAGAATAAGGCTATGCAGAAGGTTCGAAAAAGACGTTTGCAGGGGGTTGGCGCAGTTCTAATAGCGGGAACGGGCTACGCCTTGATGTCGATACTGGTGAAGGGGGCTTACCAGATTGGCCTGAATCCTATTCAGGTAATTGCCTTGCAATCGTGGCTAGCGTCGCTAATCCTTCTTAGCTATGCAGTGCTCGTTAAACGTGAGATATTTAGAGTAAAATTTGGTACATTGAAGCTTATGGCCATTCAAGGTCTGGTTGGGGCCATGGGAACTAGCCTTCTATACGCCTATGCTCTTAAGTTTCTTCCGGTTTCTGTGGCTATATTACTGCTTTATCTCTATCCGGGTTTGGTTATAGCGGCAGGGGTAATTATTTGGCATAAAAGGGTTGGTCGTCAGGAGATGGCAGCTTTCTTCTTAACCCTAGCCGGAACTACCCTGGCCAGCGGAATCTTCTCAGGTGTAAGTGAAGTGGCTTGGGTTGGAATCGTTTTAGGATTGGCTTCGGCCATGGCCTGTGCTGTCTTAAATATTGTCGGGGAACTTGTCTTGGCTGACGTATCCCCTTTGGTGGCAATGTGTTATACGCAGTGGATTTGTGCTCTAGGATTGTTGATTGTCTTGAAGGGGGACATCCTGAGTATTCCCTGGCAGAATGCCCAAACTTGGGAAACCGGTCTTCTGCTGGCTACGGTGGCCTCGATTATACCGTTTTACATGATTTTTGTGGGAATTGAGCGACTGGGGGCCGATCAAGCGGCCATCCTCAGTACGTTTGAGTTGCCGATGACGTTTATTATGGCCGCCGTTTTCCTTAATGAGTTTCCCACCGGGGATCAATGGATTGGCGGAGGTTTAGTCATGGGTGGGATTTTATTATTAAACTGGAGGTTTAAAGGTGAACCAAGTGATAAAAATGATTTTAATTAAAAACGGTCAAATTAAAACAATGACTGGACGTGAATTCGTAGGAGATATCTTGATTGAGGGAACAAAAATAACGGCGCTCGGAGAAAATTTAGCTAAGGAAGTTCCCTCGGAAGCAGTCGTGATCGATGCCTTGGGGTGTCTTGTGTTGCCCGGGTTTATTGATGCTCATTGTCATGTAGGCATCGGCGAGGAAATCTATCGGTGGGAAGGGGAAGACCTTAACGAAATGACAGATCCTGTGACTCCGGACATGCGGGCGATTGATGGGATTAACCCGGAAGATGAAGGCTTTCGTGATGCTCGTTTGGGTGGAGTGACGGCTGTGTTTACAGGACCTGGAAGCGGGAATGTAATCGGGGGAACAGGAGTCGTCATGAAGACGGCAGGGAAAATTGTGGATAAGATGATTGTCCGCGATCCGGCCGGCTTGAAGGTGGCTTTTGGCGAAAACCCCAAAATGATTTATGGCGAACAAAAGAAAATGCCAATGACCCGGATGGGAACGGCAGCACTCCTTCGTCAGGCCTTAGTGGATGCGCAGGTGTATCGGGACAAAATAGAAGAAGGGAAAACTGACCCCGATAAAATCCCCGAGCGGGACTTGGGGTTAGAAACTCTTCTCTTGGTGATTAACCGTCAAATTCCACTGCGTGCTCATGCTCATCGTGCCGATGATATTATGACGGCCATCCGGATAGCTCGAGAATTCGAGGTTGATCTGGTTATTGAACATTGTACGGAGGGGCATAAAATCGCGGAAGAACTCGCTGAGCTGGGGTATCCGGCTGTGATTGGACCCTTACTGACCAATCGTTCAAAAGTTGAGCTTAAGGATAAATCGTTCAAGACCCCGGGGATCTTAGCCAAAGCTGGGGTTAAAGTGGCTATTATGACGGACCATTCTGTGACCCCGATTGAACAGCTTCCGCTCTGTGCGGCTTTAGCGTGCAAAGCGGGGATGGACATGGAGGAGGCTTTAAAGGCGATTACGATTAATTCGGCCGAAATCTTAGGTGTCTCTGATAGAATAGGGTCGCTAGCGGTGGGGAAAGATGCGGATATTGTCATCTGGAGTGAACATCCGTTTATTTTAACTGCTCGTCCGCTCTATGTGATCATTGACGGTAAGGTTGTCAGCCCAGAGCCTAGGGAAGATGGAATACGACCATGAGTTCAAAAGCGTCTTCAGGACTCCCTCTTGTTGCTGGAATCGGGATGGCGGTAATCTGGGGGTTCTCTTTTCTATTTACCAAGGATACCTTGGATCATACGTTTCCACTACAGCTGCTTGGCTTTCGATTTGGGGCTGCTGCCCTACTTCTTACAATCCTAAAGCTGACAGGTATAGTACGGATTAATCTTAAAGGAAAACCGACAGCTTCTCTGCTGATCTTGGCACTCGTTCAACCAGGACTTTATTTCATCGGAGAGACTTGGGGAGTTAAGTGGACTTCGGCGTCTGAGGCCGGTATGGTTATCGCTTTGGTTCCGGTGTCCATCGCGACTATGGCGGCGATTTTTCTCAAAGAAAAACTCAATGCGAAGCAGATCCTGATGATCGCGGCCTCTGTACTGGGTGTAGTATTGATCGTGTCCTCTCAAGGAAAACTCGAGTTTGGAGAGCATCTTTGGGGAATAATGGCGCTTCTCATGGCTGTTTTGGCCGCAGGTGTATATAGTATTTTGGCAAGGCATTCCTCTACTAGGTTTACCCCGTTGGAGATGACCTTTATTATGATGTGGGTCGGAACCGTGATTTTTAATGTACTGGGTGTCGGGCAAAGCGTAGTCGAAGGGTCGTTTTCGACGTATTTAAGTCCGCTTGCCGTGACGAGCGTTGTGTGGGCAATTTTGTATCTTGGCGTTTTATCATCTGTGCTCGCTTTTTTCCTTTCTAATTACATGTTTGCAAAATTACCTGTTTCCCGAACGGCACCCATTTTAAATCTCATAACGGTCGTATCGGTTTTCTCCGGCGTAGTTTTTCGGAGAGAGCCGTTTGGGTGGATTCAAGCATTGGGGATAACTCTGATCGTTTTAGGTGTTTGGGGAACGAATGCCTTTGGAAGGGGCTCGTTGCCACCAACCGAAGCGAGGTTCGAAGTTAGTAGTTAGTAGTTAGTAGTTAGTGGTGGGTAATCCTAAGTGTGAATATCGTACATTGCACAGTTTCCAAATTATCTAAACAGGTTACACTAAAAATGACGATCATCAGTGGTGTATTTTAAGAAATTACCACTATAATGTAGATGCATTAAGAATAATGGCTTTATAAACTTGGAGAAGGTATTAAACTCTTTAGGAAAGGAAAAGGTTGGGTTTGTCCAAGTTTTCTTAACCAGATAGGTATGGAGTACAGAGTTACGAGTTTAACAGTTGAACAAACTCGAAGGTGGGGAAAACAACTGGGAGGGTGTTTACGGGGTGGAGATGTCGTTGCTCTGCTTGGAGATCTAGGTGCAGGGAAAACTGCCTTCGCCCAAGGGGTTGGTGAGGGGTTAGGGGTAACCGAGCCCATGACGAGTCCAACCTTTACCCTTATACATGAGTACATAACACAACTTAAAGCAACTCAGGTTCGTTTGGTTCACATGGATCTTTACCGATTACAGCGCCCGGAAGAGGCGGAAGTGATTGGGGTTGAAGATGCATTTGTTGAGGATGCCATCTGTTTAATTGAATGGCCCGAAATTGTAGAGGATTATTTGCCGGATGACCGATTAGAGGTTGAGATTATTGGTAGTGGAGAACAGCCACGTGAGATTATCTTCCGTGCTCAACACTTTGATTGGGAACTCCGTTTAAAAGAGATGACTTAAGTCATCTGTGAATTTGGTCGCAAACAACAATTAGAGAGAGCTTATTCAGAAGAATTTAGGTAAAATGAGTTTAAGATTTAATACCAAGGTTAGTTGTACT
This sequence comes from Desulfosporosinus sp., assembly GCA_031292095.1. Lineage (GTDB taxonomy): Bacteria > Bacillota > Desulfitobacteriia > Desulfitobacteriales > Desulfitobacteriaceae > Desulfosporosinus. Next base: position 14,023 of record JARLHU010000172.1, on the reverse strand, counting down.
ACATTTTAAAAAGTCTATTACGGAGAGGAGGGTGGTAGGTTAGGGTATGCGTAAGGCATTCCTCCACTACCCTAAAGGGATGGTGGTTTCCTGCCAAGCCTTTATGAAATACTTAACGATAGATACGACGACAAAAGTTACCGCAGTAGCCTTGGCAGAAGACGGTCAACTCGTCGGTGAAGGATTTCTACATACTCCCAAGGTGCACTCGGAGTGTCTCATTCCGATGCTTGATCAGTTACTCACTGCTGCAACATGGACACTTCAGGATCTAGATATGATTGGGGTGACGCGAGGACCGGGTTCATTTACCGGAATACGGATAGGAATCGCTACAGCACAGGGATTGGCTCAAGTGTTGAAGCTTCCGCTCATTGCCGTAGTGTCCCTCGATGCTCTAGCCTGGGCAGGGGTGGGGAGAACGGAAGACATCGTTCCTATTTTGGATGCGCGCAAAAATGAGTGGTATACGGCGCGTTACCATTGGTTGCCAGGTAAAGAGAAGGCGGAGTGCCTAACCCCTCCCCAAGCCATGCCTACAGACCAATGGTTGGAACAATTGAAGCAACTGGATCATCCGATTTGTTTCGTTGGAGATGCGGTCTCAAAATCGAAGGGACGAATCGAGGCTGTTTTGGGCGAGCGAGCCGTGATTTTACCGGAGTACGTTAGCTTACCTCGGGGTGCCTATGCTGCACGAGCGGTTTGGCAACGTTGGCAAGAAACGGGCGTGGGGGACCGTGTGGAACCGTACTACATCCGGTTTTCTGAGGCGGAAGTTAATTGGGCGAAGAAAGAGGAAAAACGAAGGAGCGAGGGTCATGAATAACGGGATTGTACGTCCCATGCTTCCCTCTGATCTCGAAGCTATTCTGGAAATCGAGAGCGCCTCTTTTTCTTCGCCCTGGTCTTTGGAGTCCTTTAATACCGAGCTTAAAGATAACGAGTATGCGCGTTATCTTTGTCTAGAGTTAAACGAACAGGTGATCGGTTACATGGGACTCTGGTTTATCCTTGATGAGGGGCATATTACGAATATCGCCATTACTCCCAACTTTCGGGGACAGCGTTGGGGGGAGTTTCTAATGCGGTCTGTGATGGAAAAGATGGCGGAGCAGGGTATGGAGCGGATGACACTAGAAGTTCGAGTTTCCAACAGCTCAGCACAATCTTTATATAAGCGCTTAGGCTTTACGATCGCCGGAGTTCGCAAAGGATATTATGCGGATAACCAGGAGGATGCCATAATCATGTGGGCGGAATTAAGGCATATGAACGAAAATAACAAGTCATGATGCCTTGGATATTTTGCGTCAGACAAGGAGGTATGAGCCCCTCATAGCGGGGCTATTAGGGGCTCATGCCGACGCAGTATGACACAAAATAGACTGGCAGACTGACTAGTTATTTTCTTGAATGTGCCTAAAGCAGAGAACCGGGGAAACGCCCCCTTATAGAAGTAGGCGTCTCGCCGATGGATGGAAGTGAATGTGAAGTGCCAGGGAGTCTGAAAAAGAGTGTTGTAATATTAGGGGTTGAGACGAGCTGTGATGAGACCTCCGCAGCCGTATTGGTGGACGGGACGGAATTACGCAGCCATATCATTTCTTCTCAGATAGTGACGCATCAGAGGTACGGCGGGGTTGTCCCGGAAATTGCCTCCCGCGAACACTGTCTACATCTTCAGCTGGTTGTGCAACAGGCATTAGATGAAGCTAAGATCGATTTTTTGGGCTTATCGGCCATTGCTGTTACGTATGGGCCGGGGTTGGTAGGGTCCCTTTTGGTAGGGGTTTCTGGAGCGAAGGCGATGGCCTATGCTGCAGGAATTCCATTGATTGGCATTAATCACTTGGAAGGGCATATTTATGCGAATTTCTTGCATCATCAGGATCTAGAGTTTCCACTCTTGGCGCTGTTGGTTTCCGGAGGACATACCCATCTCATTTTATTTGAAACCCACGGACATTACCAAGTTTTGGGGCACACGCGTGATGATGCGGCCGGCGAGGCACTTGACAAAGTGGCTCGGACCTTGGGTTTAAGTTACCCTGGTGGGCCGGAGATTCAAAGAGTAGCTCGAGAGGGGGAGGCGTCAGCCTTTAAGTTCCCGCGGGCCATGTTAGAACCGGACAGTTTGGATTTTAGCTTTAGTGGCATGAAATCAGCTGTTTTGAACACTTTGAATTCTGCGCGCATGCGGGGAGAAACACTCAGTGTTCCAGATATTGCGGCTTCTTTTCAGCAAGCAGTTGTAGATGTTCTCGTCCGCAAAGCGTTGCTGGCCCTTGAGCGAACCGGAGTCAAAACACTGTTACTTGCGGGTGGGGTTGCGGCGAATAGTTTGCTACGAGAAACCTTAGACAAGGAGTTGTCGGAGCGGAGTATCCGCCTAGTATACCCGCCCCCTATTTTTTGCACGGACAACGGGGCCATGATTGCGACGGCTGGGTATTATCATTATTTAGCCGGGGACTTCGCACCTTGGACACTAAACGCGGTGCCGGGCCTAGGACTTGTGTGAGGCCTTGTGTGACATAAGCGCTCGGTCTTACGACGCAGAGCAAACTAACCGTTCAAGCTCCTTCTCTGGGGAGCGGGGTACCCGCCAAAAGCGCCATCCGACGACCATGACTCGAACAGGACGTTCGAGGTTAGAGCACCGCCATGGATGGCAAGGTGCCGTGATGGTCTAGTGTCACCGGAGCCATGGATGGCGGGAGGGGACCTTGGCGCATTGGCGGCAGCGCACATCCGCTGGCCATGGATGGGGCCGAGTGTCCCTGAAGCCAAGGATGGCGAGAAGGGACCTTGTGCGCTGCCCCGTGTCTCGGGTCAGTCGCTTGAACGGAAGTTTGCTTTTCTGCGTAAAGACGTCGCGCTTGTGTCACACTGCGTCCTTGGGCTTGGGTTGCACGCAAGAGGGGACGGTTCTTGGTTGCATCTAATGCAAACAAGAACCGTCCCCTTTTATTAAATTCCATGGTGCTCCATGCTTTTGCAAAAATAAGTTTGCGCTTATCTTGCTGATTAGTGGCAAATAAAACTAGAAAGTTAACCATTTGAAATTAGTCAATTTGAGATGCGTTTAACAAGTTTCATTATAATGCTATAAACTTATATGATAAAATATGTTTATGGATAATCATTGTTATTTTAGGGATCTTATGGCTTTCCCAATTAGAAAACCTTCTAAAAAGTAAGTTGCTCGTTTTAAATAACGGGGAACTAAACAATAGCTCCTTAATACAAGAAAAATGCCATAATAATAGCATTTTTCCCTGTTATCATTCTAATATAGCAGGGAAAATATACTGGTAGCCTCACTATTATTGATAACAATCGTGATCAAGAAGATGGTAAGAGGCAATCTGAGAGGCTACAAGCTGTTCCGGCGACGAGTTCCTGCTGCTACTCAACTTAAAGAATGGAAGGCCGAAGCTGTAACGCATTTTAAGTAAGTCATTGTTGCGATAGCTGAAGTTTAACGCGATGGGAGGCAAATTCATGAATAAGTTCAAAGTGGTTTTTCATATGGATAAGCAGGTAAAAGTCGGTGTTGTGCTGACCAATATTAATAATCTAATCTCCGAAATTGGTATAGAAAATCTTGAAATACAAATGGTAGCCAAAGCCGATGCAGTAAAAGCGTTAGTGAGAAGCACGAGCCCTTTTGGATCCTTGCTGAAGGAGTTAGCAGAAAAACAAGTTGAATTCAGTGCCTGCGCCAATGCGATGCGCAATTTCGGGATACATAGAAATGAGTTGCTGGATTTTGTAACGGTCGATTCCTCGGGGGGAGGTGAAATATTCAAGAAAAAAGCCGCAGGTTGGTCCTATATTTGTCCCTGAGAAATATTGGCACCTACGCCCCTTATAAAGCAAGGGCAGTAATGATAGAGACTGCATTGTTGCAATTAATGAACGGATCGAGGATTTCCAGTTCAACTGAATAAAAAACAAATATCCACCCACTAAAAGTAGGAGGAATGCAATAAAGTTGGTTCGAGGAATGCCTTGTCCCAACTGCCTCAGCGAATGCCAAGAGGCTATCTTATAAGGAGGAACAAATATGAGCTTGGATAAAGTATTCTATCAGAATTTCATGAAAAACCTTTTTGCTGATCCTTGTCAAGTAAAATATTGGGATGGTGATGTGGAAAATTATGGAGAGGGGGTCGCTCAGTTCCGGATCGGTTTCAACGAACCAATTGCCAAAATGGATATTATTAGTGACCTTTCCTTAGCCTTCGGAGAAGGGTATATGCAAAAGAAGATTGATATTGACGGAAGTGTGCAAAAAGTCATAGAATCCATCTATAAGAAACAGGATAGTCCTCTTCACCAGAAAAGTGCATATGTTAAATGGGCTAAGATACTTTCCAATAGTATTCGTAAGAGCAAAGAGAATATTCAATTTCACTACGACATAGGAAATGATTTTTACCGTTTATGGTTAGATGAGACCATGACCTACTCCTGTGCCTATTTTAAGTCGCCCGAAGATAGCTTGAAACAGGCTCAGATTAACAAAGTCGATCATATCCTAGGCAAACTTAACATAAAGCCTGGGCAAACGCTACTCGATATAGGCTGTGGGTGGGGAGAACTTATTCTTACTGCAGCGAAAACGTATCATGTTAAAGCTCTAGGTATCACGCTTAGTTCTGAACAACATGCTCATGTTCTGGAAAGAATTCAAAATGAGAATTTGCAGGATCTAGTTGAAGTCCAGATCTTAGATTACCGGGAATTAAGGGGCAGAACTTTTGACAGGGTGGTAAGCGTTGGGATGATCGAGCATGTAGGAAAAGAAAACTTGGAGGAATATTTTTCTGCAGTTAAAAACCTCTTGAACGAAGGTGGAGTATCTCTCTTGCACAGTATTACAGGTTATGATGAATCGGCAATTAATACTTGGTTCAATAAATACATTTTCCCGGGAGGGTATATTCCTGCAGTCCAGGAACTCGTTTCGCTAATGGCATCCAACAGTTTCTATCTTATAGACCTAGAGAGCCTTCGTGAACATTACACTCAAACCTTGGAGCACTGGTCTCAAAACTTTGAGAATGCTCTCCCATTAATCCAGAAAATGAAAGATGAAACTTTTATCCGGATGTGGCGACTCTACCTTAACTCCTGTGCAGCATCTTTTCACTGCGGCAATATCGATGTTCATCAGTTTCTATTTACTAACGGTGTAAATAATACCTTGCCCCTAACTAGATCGTATATGTATAAATGAGATAACATTACTTTTAACATAAAGCGCGTTAATAACGTTTCTGCATATTGCCATGGTGCCTTTATGCTCTGCTCATGGTCCCCGATAAGCAATGGATCAACTTATTGAGCAACGTTGCTACAATTAATGATGCAACCTCAGGGTTAGGACTATTAAGGATAGACCGTTGTAAGTAATCTAAACAATGCCAAACTGATCGTACAGGTACCAAAATGTCTCTATAGACAGCTCGCAAGAGGGGACGGTTCTTATTTGCATCTAATGCAAGCAGGAACCGTCCCCTTGTCATGGAGTTCCATTAAGTCCGCATGGAGAAGAATACTTCGCCAAAAATTCTCCCTCTCCATAGATATCTCTAATGCAAACAAGAACCGTCCCCTCTCCCATTCCATTCGGTCCCCATCTTGCACGGACGGTGCACATGGAATGTGCCGTCTCCCGACTTTCCGTTCTCCGTTCCAAGTCCCTCATACAAGTCCCAGCGCTACCAGATAATTTTATGATAGATAAGGGTCGTGCTCGCTGTGGATAAGGTTTAGCTGTGGATAATGTGGATAAGTCTGTAGATAAGTAAATAAAGCGTGTTTGGGGTTTTTCTCTAAATGTGCGTACTTTGAATAAAGTTACCCACAGACCCTGTGGATAGTGTGGATAAGTTTGAGACGTGGCGGAAGGGCCGGATTTTAAATGTGGATAACTTTATGAGTTGACATTTCCAAAGTATGACTCTTCTTTATCTATTAAAGTTTATTAAAAAAATAATTCAGAATATTACACACAAAATTTTTAATAGAGGAAGGATTTTCACTCTATTGATCGAATAATTCTTATAAAGAGCGAGATCTAACTGAAGGGGTAGTACTGAAATGAGTGAGGACAAACCGCAGTTAAAGGCAGAAGTGCGCAAATCGTGTTTAGCTCAGCGGGCAGCTTTAGGAGAGAAAGTAAGAAAAAGCAAAAGCTTGATTATTGAACAAAAACTTCAGGAATTACCAGAGTTCCAACAGGCGAAAACAATCATGTCATTTCTTAACTTTCGCGATGAAGTGGAGACTACGGCCTTGGCGGAAGCGATGATAGCGGGTAATAAAAAGCTCGTATTACCCACTTGTGCGCCCCAAGGGATACTTCTTCCAAGCGAAGTGCGCGATCTGGCTGCCGATCTTGAATCGGGAGCTTGGGACATTCGCGAACCAAAACTTACTTGTGAAAGAGTAATACCATCAGAAATTGATTTAATTATCGTACCTGGTGCGGGATTTGATTTGCATGGAAATCGTTTAGGGTATGGAGGCGGCTTTTATGATCGCTTTTTTATGCTGTTAAATCCCTTGACGCCTAGGGTCGCTCTCGCTTTTCAATGCCAAGTTATTGAGCAAGTACCGGTGGACAAGCATGATTTCAAAATGACAATGTTGATCACAGAGAATGAGGTATACAGATTTTAGTACGCAAAAGGTATAAAAGGGAATTTCAATAGGGGGGATTTTATTTGTGCACCACGTGTGAGAATTTAGTGGACCCGAAGCAAATTAAGTTGGATGAAGTCATTATCAAATATCAATCTGAGAATGGACCGCTCATTCCAATCTTGCAAGAAGCGCAAGAGGTTTATGGGTATTTGCCCGCTGATGTGTTGAGACGCGTTAGTAAAGGGACCCGAATCCCTCTTGCCAAGATTTATGGTGTGGTTACGTTCTATTCGCAGTTTCGCTTAGCTCCCGTGGGACGAAATTTAATTAATGTCTGTTTAGGAACGGCTTGCCATGTGCGTGGAGGAGCCAATGTCTTGGATATGATCGAAAAAACTACCAAGATCAAGGATGGGGAGACGTCGGAAGATCGGCGTTATACCTTGGAAATTGTGGCCTGCATTGGAGCCTGTGGGCTCGCACCCGTAATGTCCATCAACGGTCAGGTTTATGGACGCTTAGAGCCGGAGAATGTTGCAGAAATACTTGCAAAATACGAGTAGGGGGATAATGGGATGGCAGAAAACCAACGGATTCTCGTATGTGCTGGGACGGGCTGTGCCTCATCCGGTGCACATAAAATTATTGATTTATTGCAGGAAGAAATTATACGCCAAGGCATACAGGACCGCGTGAGTGTAGTTCCTACAGGATGTCACGGTTTCTGTGAACAAGGACCGACACTAATTATTGAACCGCAACAAACCTTGTATACACAAGTAAAGGTTGAAGACATTGCTGAGATTGTAGCCCAAGACCTGATGGAAGGGAAACTTGTCGAGCGGCTACTCTATGTAGATCCTCTAACCCAAAAACCAGCCACAACCTTTGCCAATTCGAATTTTTTTGCCAAGCAAGTTCGTGTTGTTCTAAAGAACTGTGGTTTTATCGATCCTGAAAAGATTGAAGATTATGTTGCAAACGATGGCTATAAAGGGTTAGCGAATGCCCTAAAGATGACACCGGATGAAGTCGTTGAAGAGGTTAAAAAAGCCGGCTTGCGTGGTCGTGGTGGAGCGGGATTCCCTACCGGACTTAAATGGGGTTTCTGTAGGAACTCTCCAGGTAACAAAAAATACATCATCTGTAATGCAGATGAGGGAGATCCGGGCGCTTTCATGGATCGCGGCGTTCTGGAAGGGGACCCTCACTCTGTCATTGAGGGAATGTTGATTGGTGCTTATGCAATCGGCGCCGATGAAGGGTATGTCTATTGCCGAGCGGAATATCCACTCGCCATTAAACATATGGAAATTGCTATTGCAAAAGCAGAACAAGCGGGTTACCTAGGCGACAACATTATGAACTCCGGATTTAATTTCCGTCTTAAGATTCGAGCTGGCGCGGGCGCTTTCGTCTGTGGTGAAGAAACGGCACTCATGGCCTCGATTGAAGGAAGACGCGGCATGCCTAATGTTCGCCCTCCGTTCCCTGCTCAAAGTGGTTTATGGGGAAAACCAACCAATATTAATAATGTGGAAACTTGGTCTAGTGTTCCTCACATTTTGGCACACGGTGCGGATTGGTATACCCAATACGGAACAGAAAAGAGCAAAGGGACGAAAATTTTCGCCCTGACCGGGAGAATCAACAATACAGGTCTGGTAGAGGTCCCAATGGGAACAACCCTGCGGAGTATCCTCTTTGATATCGGGGGCGGAATTCAAAACGGCAAAGCCTTTAAAGCCGTCCAAATTGGGGGCCCTTCAGGCGGTTGTTTGCCCGATGAGATGCTTGACCTCGAAGTGGATTATGATACATTAACGAAAGCTGGAGCGATGGTCGGTTCGGGTGGACTCGTGGTCATGGATGAAACCACTTGCATGGTGGATATTGCTCGCTTTTTCTTAGACTTTTCCCAAAAAGAATCCTGCGGAAAATGTACTCCTTGCCGAGAAGGAAACAAGCGGATGTGGGATATCCTTGACCGGATTACCAAGGGAGAGGGAAAAATAGAAGACCTCGATACGTTAGAAAATCTGGCGCTGGTTATTAAAGAAACCTCGCTTTGCGGGCTAGGTCAAAATTCGCCCAACCCAGTACTCGCCACGCTAAAGTACTTCAGAAAAGAATTTGAAGCACACATTATTGATCATAAGTGTCCAGCTCATGTCTGTACGGCGTTACTCACCTATTCGATCGATGCAGAGAAATGTAAGGGATGCGGACTCTGCGTCAAAAACTGCCCGGTAGGCTGTATTACAGGAGAGAAGAAAGAACCGCATACGATTGATGAAGCTGCTTGCATCAAATGTGGAACCTGTTTAGAGAAATGTAAGTTTGATGCAGTGATTCGGCTATAATCGGAGAGGAGCGAAACACTTTGGAGTTGCTAACGTTAACGATTGATGGGCGCGAAGTCAGTGTTCCGAAGGGAACGACTGTGCTGGAAGCTTGTCGTATGAATAATATTCCGATTCCGACCTTATGTCATGCCCCCGAGCTTACTCCGGCCGGCGCCTGCCGTTTATGCGTCGTCCAAATCGAAGGAATGCGCAATCTTCCCCCGTCTTGCGTCACTCAAGCTATGCAGGGGATGAAGGTAGAAACGCAAAATCCAAAAGTTCGGAATGCGCGTAAAACAATTTTGGAACTGCTGGTCGCCAATCATCCGTTAGACTGCATGACTTGCCAAAAATTGGGTGACTGCTCTCTCGCGGAGTATGCCTATGAATATGGTGTAGCTGGAAAAGTTTATCAAGGGGAGAAACGTAAGCTTCCCATTGATGACGCAAATCCATATATTTTAAGGGATCTTAACAAATGTATCTTATGTGGCAAATGTATCGCCACCTGTGAGGCGGTAACGGAACGCAATGTAATCGGGTTTGCTTATCGGGGCTTCCAGGCTAAAGTTTCAACCTTCATGGACACTGATCTGAAGGACTCTACCTGTGTATATTGCAACCGGTGTGTGGCAATTTGTCCAGTCGGAGCTCTTATGGATAAAAGTATGATCGGTAAAGGAAGAACTTGGGAGTTAAAGACCGAAGAAGCCACCTGCACTTTTTGTGAATTTGGTTGCAAATTTGACATTAACTCGAAGAACGGTAAAGTAGTTGCGGTTACCGCAAAATCAGCCGCCAATGGTCGACCACTTTGCCTTAAAGGGCGTATTGGTTCCGATTTCAAGTACAATTCTGATCGGACAGAAATGCCTTTCATCAATCAAGATGGCGAGTTTGTCCAGGTTACGTGGTCAGAATTTTTAGGGCTAGGTAATATTGTGGAGAAAATTAACTCGCTAACTAAGTAAAACTTCATTGCAATGTATAACGTGTGAATGCACATTATGTATGAAAAAGGGGCGCTTCTGAGGAAGGCCCGTTTTTCATATTCAGTTTTAAAATCTAGCTTAATTAAATTAGAACAATCCATAGCAAACTATACCAAACTAAAACAAACAGAAAAATCGAGAGGAGTGGAACGAATTGGAATTTTATACCTTAACAATTGATGGGCAGGAAGTCAGCGTTCTCAAGGGAACGACGGTGCTTGATGCATGTCGCCTGAATGATATCCCGATTCCTACCTTGTGTCATGACCCGGAGCTCACCTCCGCTGGCGCCTGCCGTTTGTGTATTGTCCAAATTGAAGGAATGCGCAATCTCCCCCCATCTTGTGTCACTCAAGTAACGCAGGGTATGGTAGTGCAAACCCAAAACCCGAAAGTCAGAGAAGCCCGCAAAACAATTCTGGAACTATTGGTGGCAAATCATCCGCTCGATTGTATGACCTGTCAGAAGATGGGGGATTGTGCTTTAGCTCAGTATGCCTATGAATATGGCGTCACAGGAGAACGTTATCAAGGTGAACCACGCAACCTTCCGATCGATAGCTCAAACCCTTTCATCTTAAAGGACCCTAACAAATGTATCTCTTGTGGGAAATGTATTCGAGCCTGTGATGAAATTCAGGGACGAAGCGTTCTTGATTTCTCCTTCCGTGGGTTTGATGTCCAGGTAGGCCCAGCTTTTAATGTGCCTTATGACCAGTCGGATTGTGTTTTCTGCGGTTCATGTCTTTCAGTCTGCCCGGTTGGGGCCATAACCGAGAAGAAGATGCAGGGCAAGGGCCGCCGCTGGGAAATGGAAAAAGTCACGACAACCTGCCCTTACTGCGGAACGGGTTGTACCTTCGACTTAAATGTCAAGAACGGCAAAGTTGTGGGAATCACCTCCACTGATGGTGAGGTTAATGGCTCTGCCCTGTGTGTCAAGGGCCGATTTGGTTATGGCTTTATCCACCACCCTGACCGGCTTAAAACTCCACTCATTCGCAAGGATGGAAAGTTAGTGGAGGCCTCATGGGCTGAAGCGATCAGTTTGGTGGCAGAAAAATTCAGTGCTGCAAAGGAAAACTTCGGTCCGGATTCTCTTGGTGTCTTATCTTCAGCCCGTTGCACTAACGAAGAAAACTATTTAATGAATAAACTAACTCGTGCGGTGTTTGGTACCAATAATATCGACCACTGCGCCCGACTCTGACACGCTCCTACAGTCGCCGGTCTGGCGGCAGCATTTGGCAGTGGTGCCATGACTAATACTATTAAAGAAGTCGCTGGGGCGGATTTTATCCTAGCCGTCGGCACTAATACCACTGAGGCGCATCCTATAATCGGGTTGCAAGTAAAAAAGGCATTGCGGAACGGGGCTACCGTTGCGGTAGTAGACCCTCGCAAGACAGAAATGGCTGAAATGGCCCACTACCATCTTCCCATTAAATCAGGTTCGGATATTGCTCTTTTGAATGGCATGGCCAATGTGATTATCGCTGAAGAAATCTGGAACAAGGAATTCGTGGAAACGCGAACTGAGGAGTTTGAGGCTCTGAAGGAAATGGTGGCCAAGTACACGCCGGAGCATGCAGAGAGTATCACGGGTATACCGGCAGAAACTATCAAAACAGTGGCCAGGGGCTATGCGTTGGCTCCCAATGCGACCATTCTCTATACGATGGGCATTACCCAACACATCTGTGGTACCCATAACGTCATGGCTATTGCTAACTTGGCTATGCTCTGTGGTCAGATCGGCAAAGAGTTCAGTGGTGTCAATCCTCTACGGGGTCAAAATAACGTTCAGGGTGCTTGTGACATGGGTGCCTTGCCTAATGTGTTTACTGGCTACCAGCCTGTAACCGTTGAAGAAAACAGGATTAAGTTCGCCACAGCCTGGGGTGTTCAGGATCTTCCGGCCAAGCCGGGTTTAACCGTAGGTGAGCTTCTCGATGCAGCAAGCAATGGCGAGCTTAAGTGCATGTACGTCATGGGCGAAAACCCGGTCTTATCCGATCCGGACGCTCTGCACGTGATTCATGCCTTGGAAAAGTTGGACTTTCTGGTTGTACAGGATATATTCTTGACTGAGACAGCAGAGATTGCCGATGTAGTTTTGCCTGCGGTTAGTTTTGCTGAGAAGAACGGTACCTTTAGCAATACCGAACGCCGTGTCCAACGAGTGCGTAAGGCCGTTGAACCGGAAGGGGACGCTAAGGACGACTGGGAAATCCTCGGTTTGGTGGCTACGGCGATGGGCTATCCTATGCACTACACATCCGCTGAAGAGATTATGGAGGAGATCGCTCGGCTCACTCCGTCTTATGCTGGGATTTCTTACGCCCGCTTAGACCAAGGGAGCCTCCAGTGGCCCTGTCCGACCCCAGAGCATCCAGGCACTAAGTACCTGCACTCGGGTAAATTCTCGAGGGGCTTAGGAAAATTCCACCCCGTGGAATATATTCCGCCCGACGAGATGCCTGACGCAGAATACCCACTGGTGCTGAGCACTGGGCGTCGCCTTTATCACTACCATACGGGCTCCATGACCCAACGTACAGGAGCTTTAGAAGTGGCTTATCCCGTGGAATATCTAGAATTAAACTGCTTGGATGCTGAAAAATTCGGAGTTAGTGATGGGGATAGAGTAACGGTAACCTCCCGCCGGGGTAGCGTCGAAGTTGCCGCCCGGGTGAGCGAAAGAGTGACACCGGGATTGGTCTTTACCTCCTTCCACTATCCGGAGGTGGCGATCAACCAACTTACCAACCCCGCCCGTGACCCGATTTCCAAGATACCGGAATTCAAGGTCTGCGCAGTGAAAATAGCCAAAGTGAAGGTAAACTCGGAGACAATGAAAGTTAGTTAGAATAGAAACATGAGCTGGTTCCTGCTGAAGAGGCGGGAGCCAGTTTTTTAACCAAGTCAGAAAGTAAAGGTTTTTAAAGTCTCTGTAAGGAGAGGCTAAGGAATTATCGTAGGGGCAATTCATGAATTGTCCCTACAAGGAGGACCGAGGCGCACCTGAGGGTTTCCTTACCCAACTTGAAAATAGTATATTTACTGATATAATTCTAAGATGAAGAGAATAGGCCAATGTATGAGTGCAATTGGAGTAAAGTTCCTAATTTGATGCCTTATAAAGAAGATTGATCATGAAAGGTGTAGTAAACATGGGAAGCGGTAGTGAATTATTTAAAGTAAAAACGGTAGCTGAGGCGATTGATTCATTGAAACCCTATGTTCTCTTATTTTATCAACGCGTCGAAAACGTCCCTTTAGCGGAATCACTGGGGCGTATCATTACCCAAGATATCCCAGCGACCTGTGCCGTACCTCATTTTCGTAAATCCACGATGGATGGGATGGCCGTTCGCGCTGCAGATACGTTTGGAGCCAGTGAAAGTATGCCAGCGTTGGTTCAATGTCCTGGGGAAGTAAGAATGGGAGAGGCACCAACGGAACCTTTGAAGCCGGGAACAGGAATCTTGATGCCCACAGGAGGAATGCTTCCAGAGGGTGCGGATGCTGTTGTGATGGTCGAACATCTCGAACACTTTGGCGAGGAACTTTATGGCGTAACCAAGGCGGTTGCCCCTGGAGAAAATCTCATTGACATTGGAGAGGATTTAACTGAAGGCGAAATTATTCTTCCCAAGTTTACACGAATTAGGGCGCAGGAAATGGGACTTTTGGCCTCCCTCGGACTAATCCATGTCCCAGTATTGCCCCGTTTCCGCGTCGGGATTCTTTCGACAGGGGATGAAATTATTTCACCTGAACAAGAACCAGCACCCGGTCAATCCAGAGATATTAATGGTTATACCTTACTTGGGCAGGCATTGGCGAGTGGTGCCGATGCTCGCCATTATGGGATTGTGAAAGACGATCTGGAAGAACTCCGTACCATGCTTACACAAATGTTAAAGGAAAATGATCTAGTTTTACTCTCTGGCGGAAGCTCGGTGGGTACACGTGACTTGTCCGCTCAGCTTATTGACGAACTCGGAGAGCCTGGACTGCTTT
>JARLHU010000171.1 GCA_031292095.1 Desulfosporosinus sp. | reverse complement strand
GTGCAGCAATGGAGGTACACCGGACACTTGGACTAGGGTTTCTCGAAGCGGTTTATCAGGCGGCATTAGCAATTGAGTTGGCTGAAAAAGGGATTTCGTTTCAAAAAGAAGTTTCGATCAATTGAGTTACAAGCGATTTGTAGTTTAGAACCAAAATGTATTTATTCTGTGTTAATCTGTGTAATCTGTGGTTAAAATCAGGGTTTATTAATGTAGGTATAATTTTTCACGGGAATCAAGGGAATAAGTCTTGACTTCAGACCTCAAGCAGCGTGCCTCGACTAAAGCCTCGATAATACAGAAGGAAGTGAAGGGTTTGACCGCGGTTCATTTGGAAATAATCAAAGAAGATTCCCGAACAAGAGCACGCTTGGGGAAACTCCATACTCCGCATGGCGTAATTGATACGCCAGTGTTCATGCCAGTTGGGACGCAAGGGACAGTAAAAACAATCACCCCGGAGGAGATCAAAGAGATCGGGGCCGGGATTATCTTGAGTAACACCTATCATCTCTTCTTGCGTCCAGGGCATGAGTTAATTCGGGAAGCGGGTGGACTTCATCGTTTTATGAATTGGGACGGAGCAATTTTAACAGACAGTGGTGGTTTCCAAGTCTTTAGTTTGGGAGATCTGCGCAAGATTAAGGAGGAGGGTGTAGAATTCCGATCTCATATTGACGGCTCACGTCAATTTCTTAGCCCGGAAATTGCAACTCAGGTCCAGATGGCTCTGGGATCTGATATTGTGATGGCTTTTGATGAGTGTGCACCGTATCCTTGCACTCATGAGTACGCTAAAGATTCTTTAGAACGGACCACGCGTTGGCTTAAGCGGTGTAAGGAGACTTTGACTACGACCGACACCCAATCCTTGTTTGGAATTGTGCAGGGCGGGATGTATGAGGATCTTCGCAGGCAAAGCGCAGCTGAGATTACGGAGCTGGATTTACCTGGTTATGCTATCGGAGGCTTAAGTGTTGGGGAACCGAAGGAAATTATGTATGAGGTCCTAGATTATACGGTATCTCTACTTCCAAGAGAAAAACCCCGTTATCTTATGGGAGTTGGTTCACCGGACGCCTTGATTGAAGGGGTTATGAGGGGAATTGACATGTTCGATTGCGTGCTTCCGACGCGGATTGCTCGTAATGGGACGGCAATGACCCGTTATGGCAAGGTGATTATTCGTAATGCTGGATCAGCTCATGATTTCGGTCCGATTGATCCAAGTTGCGATTGCTATACGTGCCGCAATTATTCGCGGGCTTATATACGACATTTGATCAAGGCTGATGAGATTTTAGGTCTTCGCTTAATGACCATTCACAACTTGCGTTATCTCCAAAACTTAATGCGAGAAATCCGGGAAGCGATCAGAGACGACCGTTTGCCCGAGTATCGTAAAAAGTGTTTTGAAGAATACGGATACGTTTGACAGAGGTCGGAGGTCAGATGCCAGAGGTCAGATGACGGCTTACTTAGTAAATAAGTAAGCTAGGTTAGTCCTTAGATAGGTTCAAGTAAACAGAAGATGGAGTAATTTCACTGAGTAGGTTCAATATGCTATAATAGAGAAGGATTTTCGCACTAGTATGGGGAATAATGTGAAATCAGAAAAAGGAGGAATTTTTAATATGTTATCTCAATCAACTATGTCTTTAGTTCTATACTTTGTAGTCTTTTTCGGTATTATGTATTTTCTCATGATTCGACCGCAACAGAAACAGGCAAAACAACGGCAGGCGTTGCTCAGTAGTATTCGTGTCAAGGATCTCGTGATCACAGCTGGGGGAATCTACGGTAAAATCACAAAAGTGAAGGACAAATCCGTTATGGTGCAAATTGCAGATAAAGTAGAGGTCGAAGTGTCAAAAACCGGAATATTGAGCGTGGAAAATCGTGACATCGCCGCTGATAAGGATAATAAGAACGATAAAGGCATAAAACTCAGTAAAGAAGAAACGGAAGTTTAGGTCTAAACGGGACAGGCTAAAGCTTGCCTCATGACTAGCCGATCCTAAAATTAACCCTTACTGGATATGTGAGAAAGATTTTGCATAAAAGCAAGTGGTACGGACCACTTGCTTTTATGGTTATATCCATGGAAAGGCAAAAAATGGGTGAATTGCTATCGGTTACGAATTGCAGGAGGGGTTTATTTTGCAAACGATCACCCTAGAAGCTATTAAAGCAGATCCGTATGTTCAAGCCCTGATTGATGCAGGAAACCGTCATCTCGCGGCTATCGGTTATACAGAACATGGGCTTAGGCATGTGGATCTGGTGGCCCATATTGCTTCAAATATCTTAGAGAAGATGGCCTATCCCGCAAGAGAATGTGAACTGGCAGCCATTGCAGGATACCTGCATGACATCGGGAACGCCGTTAATCGAGTTTCGCATGCCCAGACAGGAGCGATTCTCGCTGCCGGAATTTTAGAACGGCAAGGTATGCCTCCAGAAGATATTGCCAGCGTCATTGGTGCAATCGGCAACCATGACGAGCTTGATGGGAATCCGGTCAATAACATTTCTGCCGCTTTAATCCTTGCAGATAAATCTGACGTTCATCGTTCGCGAGTCCGTAATTCAGATCTGGCGACGTTTGATATTCATGACCGTGTCAATTATGCGGTCAAACGCTCCTTTCTTCGAGTCTATCTTAAAGAACGCATCGCGTTGGAACTCACGATTGACACTGAGATTTGCCCGGTTATGGAGTACTTCGAAATCTTTCTGGCACGGATGCTTTTATGCCGTAAGGCAGCTGAATTCTTGCACACTAAATTTGAACTGAAGATTAACGACGTTAAATTGCTCTAAAAGGCTCTCAAGCTCAAGGGAGGACCGGATTGACATTACAATCCTGAAAGTTTTATAATGAGGATTGGCATGGGCAAGTCCCATTATTTTAAAAGGGAGGAAAGCAGATGAGACGGGGAAACATCATCAAACTGGTAGCGCTTGTGTTACTTGTGGCTGGAGCTGTAGCACTATCGATTAAACCCCTCGTGGATCCCGTGAAGGGTATTCCATTGGGACTTGACCTGCGTGGCGGAGTGCACTTGGTGTTACAAGCCGATCCTAATAAAAACGGTGCACCGATTACTAACGATGATATGGACAAAGCGAAAGCGATTATCTCTAAGCGGGTCAATGATCTGGGGGTATCCGAACCTATAGTTCAAACAGACTATGATAAGAAACGGCTGGTAATTGATTTAGCTGGTATTTCCGATCCCGATAAAGCCGTGGATATCTTGAAAACTACGGCAAAGTTAACGTTTAGAGACCCCCAAGGAAATATCGTCTTACAAGGGGATGAATTAACCGATGCTAAGGGAGGGCAGGACTCCAACAATGCAGGTGGGTTTGTCGTTAATTTAACCTTCTCAGCCGACGGGACCAAAAAATTCGCTGATTTAACGACTAAATATGTGGGTCAAAGGATTGGTGTCTATCTGGATGATAAAGTTTTGACTAATCCGCAGGTAAACACACCTATTCTCAACGGTCAAGCGGAGATTACGGGGTATTCAACCTTGGAAGACGCCGCCAATAGTGCCGTCCTTATGCGTTCCGGTTCCTTGCCTGTGAGCATGAGCATTGCCGAGAAACATCAAGTGGGAGCCTCGTTGGGGATTGACTCCTTACACAAAAGTATTCAAGCTGGACTTTATGGTCTAATTTTTATATTTCTCTTTATGCTGGTGTTCTATCATTTACCTGGAGTTGTGGCCGATTTCTCGCTGATTGTGTACGGCTTAATTGTCCTTTGGGTTTTTTGGATGTTCCGAGTGGTACTAACACTGCCGGGTATCGCTGGTTTTATCCTCTCCATTGGGATGGCTGTGGACTTTAATATCATTATCTATGAACGAGTAAAAGAGGAAGTTCGTGCCGGGAAATCGCTGCGCGCCGGGGTAGAATCTGGGTTTAGCCGGGCCTTTGTAACAGTTATAGATGCCCACGTTACGACGTTTATTGCTGCGATGACTCTTTACTATTTTGGTAGCGGTTCAATCAGAGGATTTGCTTTAACCTTGGGCGTTGGGATCATTGCTAGTTTATTTACCGCGATTACGTTTACACGGCTTGTGTTACGTTTAGTTGTGGGAATCAGCCCAAAAATGAAGACATCATGGTTTGGCGTTAGGAGGGCTGTATAATGGAAAAAGGGCATCCGGCGACTTACGATGAAGTCCAAAAAATACATCCGCTTTACTTCAATATTGTTAAGAAACGGTATTGGTGGTTCGCTCTTTCGCTATTGGTTATTGTGCCAGGAATTATTTCCTTATTTATGCATGGCCTTAATTTAGGGATTGATTTCAAAGGCGGTACTATGATTGAAATGACTTTCAATAAACCAGTGACGCAGACCGCAGTTACGGATACGCTGAAATCGGTGGGGCTTGATGGTCAGGTGCAATTGTCCAATGGCAATGCGTCCGTCTTGATCCGAACCGATGCACTTCAACAAGATCAACGAAATAAATTAATGACCGCCTTACAAACTAAAGTTGGAGAGTATGACACAAAAACTCTGCAAGAGGATGAAGTAGGCCCAGCGATGGGACAAGAACTCACCCGCAATGCCTTTTGGTCCTTACTCATTGCTATGGGCTTGATGATTGCTTACATTTCATTTAGGTTTCAGTTTGTCTTTGCTATCTCTGGCATTATTGCTTTATTACACGATGTCTTAGTGGTAGTCGGCATTTTCTCACTGTTTCAATGGCAAATTGACTCGTCGTTTGTGGCGGCAGTTTTGACAATCTTCGGGTACTCGATCAACGATACCGTGGTTATCTTTGACCGAATTCGTGAGAACGAGGTCAAGATGAAGCGGGGAGATAGTTATGAGGACATGGTGGATAAGTCCGTTTGGCAAACTATGCGCCGATCCGTCAATACGGTTGTTACGGTACTGATTGCTTTGTTATCGGTATTTATTTTGGGTGGGGTGTCAACAAAGGTTTTCTCATTGGCTATGTTGATTGGGGTATTTAGTGGAGCCTATTCCTCGATCTTTAACGCCAGCCAAATCCTCGTGGAAATTAAAAAGCACATGAAGAATCCACGAGGTAAAGGCGGCAAGGCAGCTCGAGTATAAGTCCAACTGAACATTCGTATTATTAAAGAGATCTCGAGATATGCTCGAGGTCTCTTTTCAAATTATTACGGTAGTGGCAATTCATGTGCCCCTACAGTAAGGCGGGCATTCGTAATAAGAGTGATTTCTTGTTTCAGAAGGACAGAGGCGTAGTTTCGGTCCTTCTGATTTATAATGAAAAGGGTATTTTATGGAGCTGGAAAGTGAGCTATAATTAGAATGAAATAACTTATATCGGGCAAGATTAAGTTGAATTAAATAATGTAGATTTGATTTAGCATATAAAATCCATATTTTGAGGAGCAGTTAACGATGTCAAAGAAAATTATTGGAATTGGGGCCTTACTGTGCGGTTTTCTATTTCTAATCTTTGTAGGCGAAATTCATAGTTTAGCAGGAGACAAACCCTCACTAAAAATGTCGACTAACTCTTCAGCATTGACGATAGCATCCCTCGGGTTCTCAACCCAAGCCTCCTCAAAAAATAAATCTATTGAAATACTTCCTGAATCGGAAAACAACAAGTCCAATACATCAAACGGGTCAGAAAGGCCAGCAGTACCCATCTTGTACTACCATTCGGTGGCTCGAGAAGCTGGGAACGAATTAAGAATGCCTCCGGACCAATTTGATGCTCAAATGGCATACTTACAAGACAATGGGTATCATAGTATTACCCTAGATCAGTTTTACCAGGCTGAATATCAGGAGGGAACCCTTCCAGATAAACCCTTTGTGATCACCTTTGATGACGGTTACGTAGATAATTATACGTCAGCATTTCCAATTCTGAAAAAATATGGCTTTACCGCAACGATCTTCATGGTTTCAAGCTATATAAATGGAGAACACTTTTTGTCTTGGCCTCAGCTCACAGAACTGGCTAACAATGGATGGCAAATCGAAGGGCACACTGTAGATCATCCCTATTTGTCAAAAAAGGATGCGGCAACAGTGTTAAGTGAACTCAAAAATTCAAAGGATGTCTTAGAAAAGGGGCTGGGGCATTCCGTGAATTACTTAGCCTATCCCTACGGGGACTTCAATAACGAGGTTATACTGGCTGTCAAAAACACTGGGTATTTGTTAGCTGTTACCACAGAACGGGGTTGGGCAGATGACAAGGAGGATGCCTGGCACGTGCATCGTGTCTATTGTTTCGCCAATATGGGGATAAACGAATTTTCGCGGCGCCTACAAAATCCGAACTATTAGTCATGTTTATCAAGTAATGCTCTCCGGTTGATCCGGAGAGTTTTAATGTAAAATAATAACATATTTGCCGTTAGTTGCATATCTTACAGTGAGCCCAATAAATTACAATAATCTGGAATGGGAGGTTTTTATTATGGCATTTGGCGTAGGTGCTGTCGACGGCGTTGATGGATGTGGATGTAGACCAAACTTTTTACCGGGAATCGCAGTAGTTGTTGTGATTATCCTTCTGTTAATCGCAATGGGAATAGTATTCTAATTGAAGTTCTTTCAATTCTTATAATTAAAGATATAAAGGAGGGTATAAAATGTACGGATATGGAGTAGGGCATGCTGGAGGTTTTGGTGCAGGTTGTTGTGCACCTGTCGGCGTAGGGCGTGGCATCGGCGTGGGTATTATTGCCATCGCGATTCTGATCTTAATTGCTTTAGGAGTTATGTGTTAAGTTGTGAAGAAAAAGCATAAAGGGAGGTCAAAGCTATGTTTGGTGGAGCAGGAACTGGAGTAGGCGCAGGAATCGCAATTGTTGTCGTGATTATTCTTTTGCTCATCGCAATGGGAATTGTATTTTAGATAGTCACCTTCTAAATCTTATAGGTTAACATCAAAGAGGATCTCTCGGGATCCTCTTTGTGTTTTGTGGTGCGTTCGAGAAATATTCATACGGATTAGATTGGAAGTATTAGGCTATACTAGCAGAAAAGTACTGGGTGGGGTGGGGAGGAAAGTTACTTGGAATTCGTTCGACTGGTATTACTTGAAGGGGCGCTTCTTCTATCCTCAGGTATGATTTTCTTTGGAGGGATTTGGGGAACAGCTGCGGCGACCGTTGTTTTAAGTGGAATTAACTTTATCAGTCATGATCGAGCATATTTTTGGCGCTGGGAAATACCACTTATACTTGGAGGATTGGTAGGAATGTTGCTCCTACTTATAGTCGGTCGAATTGCCAACAAAAGTCAGATTGTAACCGGTCTTGTTGGAGGACTGATTAGCTTGGTTCTCTTTGGTGCATTTATCACGCCTGTTATGGCGATAATCCTTACAGCTTTAGTGGTCGGAACCGGCATTATACCTAAAAATAAAAAAAGTCAGGTTCTCTGGAGCTTTGCTCCAACGATAGTGCGTTTGATTTTAGGTCTGGGATGGATTATCTACGGAAACATTTTGACACTCTAATCCCTGTGATAAAAGATCTTGCATTTAGGAGCAATATTTGGTATCTTATACATAAACTATCATTGTCAGGCAACAGCTGGGCTTCATAGCATTGAGGCAGCGGAGGAATCCGCGGGACTTCCTTTTTAGAAGGAGTCCTATTTTTATGTATACGAGAAAGTGCCTGAAGGGAGAGGGGGGTTAAAGAGTGAACGAAAAGATACAGGTTGCTTCATTATCTGTGATCTCAAATACCTTTTTAACGTTATCCAAAGTCGTAATCGGGTTAGCGACTGGTTCTGTTAGTATTATGTCCGAGGGGATTCACTCTGGGATTGACATGGTGGCGGCCTTTATCGCCCTCTTTGCAGTGAGGGAGTCAGGAAAACCGGCGGATTCACGCCATGCTTATGGACATGGAAAAATTGAAAATGTTTCTGGCACAATCGAAGCCGTTTTGATATTTGCCGCAGCTGTAATGATTATTGTTGAAGCAATTCAGAAGATGTATAAGATAATGAACGGCGTAGAAGGACAGGTTGGAAATCTGGGATTAGGCATGGCCATTATGGGAGTTTCCGCGATCATGAACTTCATTGTGTCCACTCGACTAATGCGTATAGCGAAACAAACTGATTCTGTGGCGCTCGAAGCGGATGCGTTGCATCTGCGGACAGATGTTTATACGTCGGCCGGTGTTTTTAGTGGTCTGCTATTGATTCAGGTGACGGGTTGGGCCATTTTAGATCCAATCATCGCGTTCGGTGTGGCCTTAATGATCATAAAGGCCTCCTTTGATTTGACGAAGGAAGCGTTCGCCCCTTTGGTTGATGTCAGTTTGCCTGATGAAGAACGTGAAATTATTGGCAAAATCCTCCGATCTCATACGGAGGATTTTGTCGAATTCCATAAACTTCGGACCCGGAAGGCTGGAGCGGAGAGGCATGTCGATTTACATCTGGTCGTTGCGAAATTCACTTCAGTTATTGACGTTCATGAATTATGTGACATAATTGAGAAGGAAATCAATGAGGAATTGCAGAGTACACATGTTCTGATTCACGCAGAACCCTGCAGTGGTAGGGATGAAGAATGTCCAGTTGAGCAAGGGCTCGCTCCCTCCTGTCAGAGTTGCCAACTTAAGACAGAAGTTGGATGTCAGAGTCCAGAAGCCAGAGTCCAGAAGCCAGAGGCCAGATAATCGAGGTTCGAGGTTCGAGGCACGAGGCTCGAAGTGCGAGGTTCGATTTCTTTTGTCGTGCTTCGAGCCTCGTGCCTCGCACATCGAGTAAGGGGGTGTATAACGTGAAACGAACATGGTCAATGCCACAAGCTTTGGGACGAACATCAGAAATACTCCGTGAGTCCCTGGGAATTTCTCCGGTCGTCGCGGATATTTTGGCTCAAAGGGGTTTTCGCCAGCCTGAAGAGGCGATCGAGTTTTTGCGTCCAACACTCTTGAATCTATTCTCACCGTTTTGTTTTCATGATATGCGACGGGTTGTTGAGCGGTTGTCTTTGGCCTTGAAACAAAAAGAGAAGGTACTTGTCTATGGAGATTACGATGTTGATGGTGTAACAAGTACCACTTTGTTATACAAAGTTTTAAGTGATCTAGGTTTTCAAGCTGTAACCTATATACCTCACCGTCAAGACGAAGGTTATGGATTACATTCCGAGGCCATTGAACGTGCCGCTAAGGCGGGTGTGAGTGTCCTCATTACAGTTGATTGCGGGGTTACCGCAGTCCCAGAAGTAGTTCTCGCCCGAACGCTTGGGATCGATGTGATTATAACAGATCACCATGAAGCTCCAGAGATCTTACCTGAGGCCTTTGCCATATTAAATCCCAAGCTTGCAAATTCAGGGTATCCATTTCGAGATTTAGCGGGGGTCGGCGTGGCGTTTAAATTAGCTCAGGCTTTATTGCAAGCGTTAGGGAATCATGAAGTGGGCATACACTCTGAAATCAAGTTCTTGGATTTGGTAGCGTTAGGGACGATTGCAGATTTAGTTCCTCTAGTTGGTGAAAACCGAATTTTCGTCCATTATGGGCTTCTTCAGATGAAAGAGACCCTTCATACTGGACTCGGTGCTCTGCTCGAGGAGTGCGGGTTAAGGCATAAACCTCTCAAAGCAGGTCAAATCGGCTTTGTGGTCGCGCCGCGGATTAATGCAGTAGGACGTATGGACAGTGCCCGAGTAGGCCTAGAACTTCTCCTGACGGAGGACCTTGAGCGAGCGAACGAGCTTGCTCATCTCTTAACCCAGGAAAACCAGTCGCGCCAGGAAATAGAGCAAGTAATTCTGGCTGAAGCAGTTGCTTTGGTGGAGAGGGAACCCCTGCCGAGAGTGATTGTTCTTTCATCAAACCGATGGCACCATGGGGTGATTGGGATTGTGGCATCTCGTTTAGTGGAACGTTATTATCGTCCTGTTTTTATGATTGTCGAAGAAGGGGAAGAGGCCAAAGGCTCAGCCCGTGGGATTTCCGGCTATCCAGTGCTGGAACAGTTGAGCACGCAAGCTCATTTATTAACTAAATTTGGAGGGCATAGGGCTGCAGCCGGATTTTCCCTTCGGTCAGATGATATTGAACGATTTAGAGCAGGTCTGAATAAACAAGCCTCGGCTTTTGAGGAAACTCTTTTTCAAGAAGAGTTAAAAATTGACCGTCATGTTTCTCTGGACGCGATTACAGGACCTTTGTTGCACGAACTTGAACAAATGGCTCCGTTTGGTTTTGGAAACCCCGGGCCTATTTTAGCCAGTAAAGGGATTCCGGTTCACTCTATCAATACGGTTGGTAAAGAACGGAGTCATCTTAAATTTCGTTTCGGATCTCAGGGAGAACAGGAAGGAATTGCTTTTCGCCAAGGAGAACGTTTGCAGGAGTTGAACTGTGGGACAAGATTAGATGTTGCTTTCAGTTTAGACTGGAATACGTTTCGTGGGCCAGAAGACGTCCAATTAATGATTAAGGATATCCAAGTTGAAGCGGATTGGCGAGAACGCCCTCTAGCAGTAAAAGAAGTCAGTAGTCATGTTTACCAGGAAATCGCGGCGACACAAGATGAAGCGGAGATGGAGTGGCTAGACTGGCGTAATTTACAGCGTGCAGAGTGGCCTTTGCCTAGTAATAAAGGACGCATATGGGTTTGGGATGCGACCGTCGGAGGCCTGCCAGGGCTTCAGACTTGGAACGAATTTCTTGAGGTACATACCCAAGCAGAAAATCCCCTGACAAAGCCAGCAACATTGAAGCTGAATCTCATTCAGGAAGATGAGGAGGGCTTGGGTTTAATTCACGGCCTCCCACTTACGGAAGAGGATTGGAGAGAAGGGGTCGAAAAACTGCGACAAATAGGCATAACTCGTATTGCCCTTGCAGGATTTCAAACCATCCATGAAGAAAGGATTCGTCAGCGATGCGGGTTCGTAGCGCGAGAAGAACTTATCGGGATCTACAGAGCTCTGTTGAGCCAAGCTAAAGAGGGGAACCCTTTTCGTTGGGGGTCTGATCCTAAAATTACACGTAATGGGCAAATAGCCCTTAAAATTTTTGAAGAGTTGGGGCTTATCCGTTGCCTTGGGGGAACGAGTACAAATGAGATCTCGTTAGAGTGGGTACCAGCGCAAAGTAAGTTGGATCTGGATTCCTCGTTACGCTATCGGAATGCTAAGAAGTGGCTGGACAGAGCGAAAACGTTTCAGCGCGAACTATTAGAGACAGTGTTGGATAAAAATGGATTAGATTGGAAAGACGTATAGTATAGGAGGGCGGCACGATCATGAACTTTAAAGATCATATTCGCGTGATTTCGGATTTTCCCAAGGAAGGGATTTCGTACAAGGATATAACGACTTTGCTCAAAAACGGCGAGATGTATCGTGCGGCCATCGATGCCCTTGCCGAGAAAATTAAGCAGTGGAAGCCTGATGTGATCGTCGGTCCGGAAGCGCGGGGCTTTTTACTAGGGGCTCCGGTTGCCTATGTCTTAGGAATCGGTTTTGTTCCGGTTCGAAAACAAGGTAAGCTACCTGCTCTAACGATCAGTGAAACCTACGCTTTAGAATATGGTTTTGATACATTAGAAGTTCATGCTGACGGCATTAACCCCGGTGAACGGGTTGTTGTTATTGATGACCTGCTAGCCACTGGAGGAACGATGCTAGCGACCGCTAATCTCATGAGAAAGACCGGTGCTGAGATGCTTGGGATGGGTTTTTTAATTGAATTGACGACTTTACACGGAAGAGAAAAGCTGAAAGATTATCCGGTTTTTTCTTTGGTTCAATATTGATCAGCTATCAATTGTTAGATTGCACTATGAGAGGAGTTCGCCAATGTCCTTCGCGGAGTTAATGGTAAAACTGCAGAAAACCTTTCCACAGGCAAAATTAGCCATAGTGGAAAAGGCCTATCAATTTGCTGAAGAGGCACATCGGGGGCAACTTCGCAACTCTGGGGAAGACTATATTCTGCATCCTCTGGAAGTCGCGCAGATTTTGGTTGAACTAGAAATGGATGAGGCAACTATTGCTGCCTCCCTGCTTCATGATGTTGTAGAAGATACAACGTATACAATTTTGGATATAGAGAAGGAATTTGGTTCGGAAATCGCTCTGCTTGTCGATGGTGTGACCAAGCTCGGACGGATTGAGTACAAGAGTAAGATGGAGCAACAAGTGGAGAATTTGCGGAAGATGTTCCTGGCTATGGCCAAGGATATCCGAGTAATTCTCATAAAACTTGCTGATCGCCTCCACAATATGCGTACGTTGAAATATCATTCAGTAGAAAAACAAAAGGAAATTGCTCAGGAAACCCTTGAAATATTTGCGCCGTTGGCCAATCGTCTGGGGATTTTCCGAATTAAATGGGAGCTGGAAGATCTTTCGTTTCGCTACCTTAAACCTCAGGAATACTACGATTTAGTGGAAGGAATTGCCCTGAAACGGCGGGAACGCGAAGCCTATATCAACGAAGTTATAGTGCAAATGCGAGACAGATTGGATGAAGTGGAAATTTATGCGGACATCGCTGGTCGCCCCAAACATTTCTACAGTATTTACCATAAAATGACCACTCAGCACAAAGAACTGAGTGAAATTTATGATCTAATGGCCATTCGAGTGGTTGTTGAATCGGTCAATGATTGTTATGGAGCACTAGGAATTATTCACACTTTATGGAAGCCAATACCGGGGCGTTTTAAAGACTATATCGCCATGCCGAAACCTAATATGTATCAGTCTCTACACACGACACTGATCGGAGTTCATGGAGAACCCTTCGAGATTCAGATTCGGACCTGTGAAATGCACAGAACGTCAGAATACGGCATTGCTGCTCATTGGAAGTACAAAGAAGGTGGTCCTAAGGAAGCCTGCCATAAAGAAGGCTCTAAAGAACCTTGCCATAAAGACAACGGTAACAAAACAGCGAGTGTAAATTTTGATCAAAAACTTTCCTGGTTGCGACAGTTGTTGGAGTGGCAACATGATTCTCGGGATGCCGGCGAATTTATGGAATCCCTTAAGATTGATTTATTTGCTGATACCGTCTTTGTGTTTACTCCCAAAGGGGATGTGGTCGAACTACCTGCAGGTTCCTGTCCCATTGATTTTGCTTACCGCGTACATACGGATGTAGGGCATCGTTGCACTGGTGCTAAAATTAACGGGCGGATCGTTCCACTCGAGACAAAACTGACCAACGGTGATATTCTTGAAATTCTAACGTCGAAGCAAGGAGGCGGACCCAGCCGAGATTGGTTGGCTATTGTTAAAACCTCGCAAGCAAAGAACCGGATTAGGGCGTGGTTTAAGAAAGAGCAGCGAGAGGATAACATCGCCCGAGGACGTGAAAGTTTGGAGCGGGAGGTCCGTAAGCTCGGTCTAGACCCTGGAAGTTTCTTGAAATCAGAGAGCCTTTATGCGTTCGGCAAGAGCCAAAACTTTCTTGCGATCGAGGATTTGTATGCCGCCATTGGGGACGGTGTCCTAACCTCCAATAAAGTTCTCATGCGCTTGCGCGAGGATCTCTCGAAAGAGGAAAAAGAAAAGTTGCAACTTGCGGCTCTTCAACAAAACGAGGGAAAAGCCCTAACCCAAAATGTTTACGGTAAAGCCTCCCACGGGGTCCGGGTTAAAGGTGTTGATAACGTGTTAGTCCGGTTTGCGCAGTGTTGTAACCCGCTTCCAGGAGATGAGATTGTCGGTTATATTACCAGAGGCCGAGGGGTGTCCATTCATCGCGGCGACTGTAGCAATATCCTCAGTCATTTTCAGGAAGAGGGGGATCGGGTCGTGGAGGTCATGTGGGCTGAACAAATAGACGCCACTTATCCGGTCGATATTCAAATCTATGGCATGGACAAGCCGCGTCTGGTTACTGAGATCATGAACACGGTCTTAGATACACGTACTCATATTTTAGGGATTAATGCTCGGGTGGTGAAGGACAATCTTGCTGATATTCAGTTGCGTATCGAGATACGCAACCTTGAACAGCTCAAAACGGTGATGCATAAGATCCGCAAGGTCAAAGACATCACGGAGGTTAAACGAGTTCATTCAGGAGGAAAGTAATGCGCAGTGTGGTTCAGCGCGTTAAACGCGCATCGGTCAGCGTGAATGGCGAAAACGTCGGAAAAATTTCTGCCGGACTCTTGATCCTCCTAGCCGTAGGTCAGGAGGACAGAGAGGACGATTTAACCTGGATGGTTGATAAGCTCGTGGGACTACGCATCTTTGAAGACGAAGAGGGAAAAATGAACCGTTCTGTACAGGATGTGGGTGGAGAAATCCTCATGGTTTCTCAGTTCACCCTCTATGGTGATTGTCGGAGCGGAAAACGTCCCAGCTTTAAGACGGCCGCGCCGCCGGAGCAGGCCAAGGCCTTGTATGAACGAGTCGTGGCAGGAATCCGTAACCACGGCTTGAAGGTGGAAACGGGAGTTTTTCAAGCTCAGATGGATGTGGAATTGATTAACGATGGACCGGTGACGTTACTTTTAGATAGTGAAAAGAAATTTTAGGAGGGATACGAATGATTGAGGGACGAGCTCTAGGTGCCCTGGGGGCAAATTGTTACCTATACGCCTGTATGGAAAGTAAGAAAGCAGTTATTATTGATCCCGGGGCTGATGGAAAAAAAATTTACCGCTGGGTTTCAGAGAAGGGTCTTAAGGTAGACTATATTCTGCTTACCCACGGGCATGTGGATCATATAGGTGCTGTGGATGAACTCAGAGCGCTTTTAGGGGACGTCTTAGTGGGGATACACGCAGGGGATGCAGAGATGCTCACCGATGCTAAGAAGAATCTTTCCAGTTTTGTAGGGTCGAATATCGTTCTGCAAAGCGCGGATTTTCTGCTTCAGGATGGTCAAGAGCTTAGCATTGGGAAACAACTCTTAAAAGTAATTTCAACGCCGGGGCACTCTCCAGGGTGCGTTTGTTTTTTAAGCGCTGAAGGTTTGTTTAGCGGAGACACGTTATTTGCTGGGTCAATCGGTCGTACAGATTTTCCGGGAGGATCGTTAGACCAACTTCTGCAAGGCGTGAAGGAAAAACTCCTGATCCTTCCGGAAGATACCAGGGTTTTTCCGGGGCATGGTGAAGAGACCAGCATTGGGGAGGAAAAACGGAGTAATCCTTATTTATGTAAGTAAAGCAACGTTGATATTGTAGTATAATGTTACTAAGATAAGAAGGTAGGGAGGGTGTGGTTAGAGTGTCAGAAGAACAACTTCGTAAGGAGATTAATCGTCTGGCAAACAGAATACCTATTGAGAAGTTAGAAACTGTAATCCTTTTATTAGAATCTTTGGTAGAACAGCAACGACAGGGGCAGACATGGGAAGAAGCCCTCGCTAATCCAATCTACGATGATGAGCCTGTGACTGAAGAGGAAGAACAAGCCGTCGCTGAAGCAAAGGAGGCTATGAAAGCCGGGGAGTTTTCCGACTGGGAAGAGGTTAAGGAGAGGCTTGGATTAAGCCGAATTTATTGACAAATGATAATTATATTTGATAGTATTACGGATAAACATTGATAATGTATGAAGTACTCGCGATCCCTTTTAGGAAAATTCCGCGTCATCCTCTCTTCAGGGAGGGCTAGCAAGACTGGAACTAGCTCGAGAGACACCCGGTAGAACACCCTAAATGGGAGTATTTTTGCACGACTGGTCTCGTTAACGACTGGAAAGTGGGCGGAGAAATTCCGTCAATTAGGGTGGCACCACGAGAAGTTCTCGTCCCTTGCGCAAAGCAAGGAACGAGGGCTTTTTTTAAGGCATATG
>JARLHU010000170.1 GCA_031292095.1 Desulfosporosinus sp. | reverse complement strand
CATATGCCTTATTTTAGTACAATGGTCAGTTAAGGTCAAATTTTTTCATTACTTCCGAGACACCACTTCTATAAGTGGATGTTCCTGTTTCCACTTTAGGCACATTCAAGAAAATACCCAGTCAGTATGCCTGTCTATTTTGTACTAGTCAGAAAGTATAAACTGACGTTTATATACTTTCTGGAAGCATAAGTGCAACTAGGCGGCCGCCTTCGCTAGCTTGGCGCCAGCCAAGTTTTCTATATGTCATACTGCGTCGGTATGTTCACCTAATTGCCCCACTATGAGGTGAACATCCCTCCTTGTCTGACGCAAAATATCCAAGGCATCTTTGACTTGTTATTTTCTTTCATATGCCTTACATACTAAAAATTCGCCTAATCAGCAACAGTAATGAGTACTATGCAATATATGGTAATATTGTACTCTCATGGAGCTCCCATTGCAAACTATTTCATTCATTCTCTGCGCTGTGATAGCCCATAAAGAAAATCCGTTATCCACTTACTAAAGGATAACGGATTTTTGCAACCACCACTATAGTCCTATGATATTCCAGCGCTAAAGGCCTTTACAATGCGTCCTCTCCAATAGCTCCCGTTCTTATCGTATAGGCATTTTCAATAGCGGATATAAAAATCTTTCCATCTCCGATCTCCCCGGTTCGTGCTATTTGCGTAATTACTTTGATGACTTCTTCTACAAATTGATCCATCACTACAATTTCGATCTTCACTTTAGGAATAAGATGTACGTTATATTCCACACCCCGATAAACCTGCTTGTTCCCCTTCTGTTTGCCACAACCAATGACCTGGGTCACAGTCAAACCGTTAACCCCATGAGTGCCTAACGCATCTTTCACGTTATCTAACTTTCCGGGACGGATGATCGCTTCAATTTTCTTCATGCTCAACCCTCCAAACGAGATTTAACTATTGTAGGACTCTCTGATTAAATAAAATCCGGATAAGCTTCTTCTCCATGTAAGGATAAATCCAACCCGTTTGATTCCTGTTCCTCACTGACACGAAGTTTCGTCACCAAGCTGATTACTTTCAAAATGATGAACGTTGCAACCACCGCGAACACTATCGTAATCACGACACTCTCAGCCTGAATCCATAAGAGTGAAGCGTTCCCATAGAACAACCCATTGTTGCCAGCCGGATTGATGACTTTGGTGGCAAATATCCCTGTCGCCAAAGCTCCCCATGTCCCGCCAATTCCATGACAGCCAAAGGCGTCCAGAGCGTCATCATACCCAAATTTTGCTTTCATCACACTGATCGTGAAGTAACAGATCATACCGCCGATTAAGCCGATGAATATAGCGGAGAGGGGAGTTACAAATCCAGCACCTGGAGTTATGGCTACTAGACCGGCAACCGCGCCGCTGGCTGTACCGAGGACGGTGGATTTTCCTCTATGGAGGCGTTCCACTACTGCCCAAGCGACAGCCGCTGCTGCTGCGGCAGTGTTTGTATTCACAAAGGCCATAGCTGCTAAACCATTTGCTCCTAGGGCACTGCCGGCATTAAAGCCAAACCAACCGAACCAGAGTAGTCCCGCTCCCAAAATGGTCATTGGAATGTGATGCGGCGCCATTGATTCTTTGCCGAGCCCTTTACGTTTTCCGAGAAGTATGGCCGCGATCAAGGCAGAGTATCCTGAACTAATGTGAACCACATTTCCTCCTGCGAAGTCCAACGCGCCAAGATTCCTTAAGAAACCTCCGACACCCCAGATCCAATGGGCCAATGGATCATAAACAAAGGTTGCCCACAATAGTACGAAGAGAACAAAGGCCGGGAAGCGCATCCGTTCTGCAATCGAACCGCTTATTAAAGCAGGGGTGATAACTGCAAACATCATTTGAAAGGCCATGAAAACAATAGCTGGAATGGTCGCTGCGTAGTCCGGATTAGGAGCTACCCCAACTCCACTCAAACCCAACCAATCTAAACTTCCGATTATACCGTGAAAGTCTGGCCCAAAGGCCAAAGTATATCCCACCAAAATCCACTGTAAAGACATAATACCTAGCACGATCCAACTATGCATGAGGGTACTAAGAACGTTCTTTTTACGCACCATACCACCGTAGAAGAGCGCTAAACCGGGGGTCATCAGAAAAACTAGGGCTGTCGAAATCAAAACAAAACTTGTATCTCCCGTATCCATATCCATTCCTCCTCTGCAAAATAAAATGGCGCTTTGAAAAGACTCTTGCGAGTATTTTCAAAGCGCCATTGCTTTGCTTTCGTTTTTTCCAACCAAGGGTTATCGGCTGTGCACACCTTATGTTTGATATTCTAGCACGTTTGCGAACCTTCTTGCAACATTTTTCTTTAATGAATCCTGTATACTCGTCGAATATTCGCCGAAGGGCATAAAGAAAACTAGGCTGGCGAAGGCGGTCCCTTCTCGCCATCACGGCGCCTTGCCATCCTTGGCGGCGCTCTAATCTGAAACATCGTGTTTCAGTCTTGGCTACAGGGACACTCGGCCATCACGGCGCTTTGCCATCCATGGCAGCGCTCTAACCTCGGACGTCCTGTCCGAGTCATGGCCAACGGCAGCCTAGTTGCTCTTATGCTTAGAAAGTATATAACGGAAGTTTATACTTTCTGATAGTACTAGGGGAGCTCTAGTCCAAAAGCGATTGTGGTGTTGATAGTGATTGCTTGTGTTTATAGTGATTTCGGTGTCTCTGGTGTTTCTCTTCCCTCAGGGAACAAGTCAATTTTCTCTAAAATTACTTGGATCCGTCCACGTTCACGCTCGGCGAAAACTCCGCCTTCTAACGTTTTCATATACCGCACCAGAGCTACCTCGATAATTTCCAGTTCGTGATCTGTAAATTGGACCATGCCCCTTTCCCCCTTCCTAAGCGTTTGTCGAAGCCGACTTACTAAGCTAGATATTCAGGCCGTGGGAAAACAGAACAGGTTACTTAATGGGAAATGTGCGTCAGGATGTTCATCAACGTCGGCAGGATGTAAGGGTCATAGACAAAATCCAAGCACAAAAACAAGACCAGCCCCACGACACCACCGATCATTGAGCCATTAATCCGGATCCATTGGAGGTCATTACCTGCTTTCTCCTCAATAAATTGATTGAGATCCTGCTCCGTGTACGTAGCAAGGGTCTCTCTGACCATGCCACCGATAAGATCATGTTCATTTTGAATCACCTGGCAGAAGGTATCGACAAGGAAGGAATTGATCTTCTCCTTAAGTTCTGAATTATGTTGAACGCTAACCCAATATTTCTCTACGATAGGGTGAATCGCACGATACAAGGCATTCGGGTCCGTGGGGGTTGAAGGAGCTAAGGCGACTCGAAGCGATTCTCCAAGCACAGTTTCCAAAAATCTGTTCAATAAAACATCCGACAATACGTCTTCCTTCCATTGCTCAATTTGAGCGCTGAACTGGGTATCGGACTCTAAATCTTCTACCCTATTGAGAAGGATATCCTTCAGACTGCTACGCATTGGATCTAGCGGGTCTCTAAATTTACGTAAAGTAAGAAGTAGCTCCACTTGCAATGCGTCGGCGGCTTCATCGAGGTTCAACCCATCTGACATTTCCACAAATCCCATCAAGGTGCGAAAGATTGACCCTCCATTGCTAACTTTTTCTTCTTTAATTTCCTCAAGATAACGGAGAATGCTCTGACGTGTTTCCCCATCTGCAGCTTTATCCCAGAGCCCTTCGGCTAAGCGATCCAGTCCTAGATCAATATAGCCCTGTTTTAATGCCCACTCGCTTAAGTCCTGAACTTTAGGCGCCAAGTTCCAAGTCTGCGCGGTGGAACGGATCACCGCGGCTAGTTTCTCAGCCAGTTGAACTGGGTCCTGTTTTTCTGCATAACGCTGCAGGTAGGTCAAAATCAGGCCCGTTAGGTAAATTGACCCGCCTGCTTTCTCCACGCTTAGAAGGAGTCCCTCAATAAATGGAATCCTCTCAATCTTCTTGCGAATTAAATTCATGTTCAGTAATTCTGTTTGCACAATCGAAGCCACGGCTTCAATCACCTTATCGCGGTTCCGAGGAATTAAGGCAGTGTGATAGCCCCAACCCAGTGGCTTTTTGAAAATCGCCGTTACCGCAAACCAATCGGCAATTCCACCCACTAAGGCCGCTTCCGAGACGAAAACCATTAGCCTGATTCCAAAGTTAACTGGGTTGAAATGTTCTAGCAACGCAGAACCCAAGAAAAAGAGGAACACTGCGGTTAGGGTAAGATTGGCCTTTCTGTGATAATTCATTTTAGCACCACCCCAAGCACGTAGATCAACATTCCGACCAGACTCCCTACCACTGATCCATTAATTCGGATCATTTGCAGATCATTGCCG
This sequence comes from Desulfosporosinus sp., assembly GCA_031292095.1. Classification (GTDB taxonomy): domain Bacteria; phylum Bacillota; class Desulfitobacteriia; order Desulfitobacteriales; family Desulfitobacteriaceae; genus Desulfosporosinus. The sequence continues at coordinate 12,695 of JARLHU010000170.1, read as the reverse complement.
GCTTTGTCCTCAATCAATTCAACAAGCTTGTCATCTGTCAGAGGGTCCAAACCTTCATGAACCATACGACCAATAGCCTTGTGGTGCAAGCCAATCTGTTTTTCGAGGGTAAGTTTGACCCTTTCATCCACCTTCAACCTGAAGGAACGATTGCGTTCTAACCTGCCAAGACTCTCCTCCCAATGATTCACCAGATCCTGTAAAAAGTGTTCAATCACCAAGGATGGCACTTTTTCCGTGCTTGTCCCCATGAAAGACGGGATGTTAACAAAAAACCGATTAAGACTTTCTTGAAGCGAAGAATTCGTCTTCATGTCCAACACAAAGCGGAGCAGGGAATCCTTAAGCCATCGCTCAACTGTACCATCCTGCAACGCTGTTTTGACCTTTTCTTGAAGACCATGCGCGAGGGCAGAGGGCGCGGGAAGGAACTTGACAACCATTTTACGCGTGGGATTGTCTTCACCATACCTTTTTAGAGCCGCTTCCATCATATTCATTAGGGCAACCTTGACCTCAGGTTGCTCCATATATTCATTGAGGGCCCAACAAATGACCCTTAAAAATTGATCGATATTTCCATGGTCTAATGAAAATTCAACAACCTCCGCCAGAGCTTGCGCGAGATTCATACTACCTATGTTTTCTTGGAGTAAGCCCTGAATACTTCGCGTGAACTCTCCTTGCTCCATATGTCTAACGAAATCCTCGGCAAGATCCGCCAGTAAAGGTTCCACAGCAAGCTTAACCTCTTGCTTGCCTAAAATCCGAAGCAGCACGCCTGAAAAGTCCCAAGCGGATAATTTGCGCCGCAGGACGTCTTGCGAAAGTAATTCATCCTGTACCATATCTGCCAAGGCCGTGAAAATCCGTGCTCTGTTCTGCGGAATTATCTCAGTGCGAATTACTTTGCCCGGTCGAATTCCCAACGGACGTCGAAAAAGCGCCGTCACAGCAAACCAATCGGCAAGCCCCCCAATCATTCCCGCGCTACATCCACTCGATATGAGCCCGCCGACAAAACCAGCATGAAACGGATAACTAAACAAAAATCCAAGGGTAATCCCCCCTAGGGTTAGATTAGCAGTCCGGGTATTATTCTTTCTTTTCGTCATAATTTTTTCCACCTACATCAAACATTCCATTCCCTATTCTAGTCTATTTTTCTTACCTACACCAGTGAAGCTTTTGTCCTTGCGTCTAGTTTCCTGCCAGCGAGTATAACAATAAACACCAAAAAAGTTGCTCCTGTGATATACGGTAGGCCTATACCTATTTCGAAAAGGGCCCCGCCGGTGATCGGACCAAAAACCCTGCCGAGGCTGGCAAATGACTGAAAGAATCCCAGGGAAGATCCTTGTCCGCTAGACTTCTGTTTGGTAACGAGACTTGAGCTGGTTGGCGTCATCAAGGAATTTCCTACCATAAAGACGACAGTCGACATTACTAGTAATACGGCATTCCCCGCTAAAATGATCAAAATGAGCCCACATGAAGAGATTATTGCTCCTGAATTCAGGAGCCTAGCCTCTCCGAACTTCTTAACCAGTGGGCCGATCAGCCCGCCCTGAACAATTACGGCGAAGATTCCGAGAATCGCAAACGTCATCCCAATTTGTTCTGTGCCAAAACCAACTTTGGCTGCTGAAAATAAAACAAAGGTACTTTCAAACATAGACATCGAGAAACTTATGACAAAATTAAAAGCGAAAAGGGCAAACAAGGGGTCTTTCATGACCTCTAGGGTAAGCCTGGGCCTCCGCCGTCCAGGAACATCTGAGATCGGGCGCTGCAAAGATTCCGGCAAAAATGCCCAGGTGAACGGTAGTAGTAGTAGGGCTAGCCCCCCCGCAACGAAGAACGGTAAAGAGAAACTATAATGACCGAGCCAGCCACCTAGGGCTGGACCAAAGACCATACCAAGTCCCATCGTGGCGCCAAGCATCCCCATCCTCTTGGAACGATCGGCTCTTTCTGTAATGTCGGATAAATAGGCCATAGCTGTCGGTAGCGTCGCCGAGGAAACCATGCCCGCCAAAGCACGCAATCCAATCAATAAATAGAGGTTGTTAATCATCCCGAACATTAAGAACGTCACACCATATCCACCAAGTCCAATCAGAAGAACTGGCCGCCGGCCAATGCGATCGGATAGTCGGCCCCAGATAGGAGCGAAAATGAACTGCATAAAGGAATAGACAGACATAAAGATTCCTAAGGAAAGCGCACCGCCTCCTAACTTACCAACGAAAAAGGGTAAAATTGGAATGACGATGCCAAACCCTACCATGACTAAAAATTGAATAATTAACAAGATTGCCATTGGGCCCATTAGTTTCTTTTGCATTCAATAAAACTCCTATCTATATCATTATCTCCCTAACAGTCTGAATTAACAATATTCTCGATCACACCTTGCTAGCCAACTCTAAACCCCTATTATATTTACTGTAAATAGTTCATGTCAATAAATATTAATTTCCCGAATTATCTACTATGGTATACCTAAATTATTAAACAATGGGAATAGTAACTATATGTTTTAAGTGAAGGAGGCTTCCCATGTGTGACAATGCGTCGCTTGATGCTCCCTATCGCCAGTTAGATAACTATATTGATAACCTCTCCTACAAAAAAGAAAACCTTATCGGAATCCTACATCACGCCCAAGAACTTTTCGGCTACCTTCCCGATCAACTACAGTGGCATATTGCCCAAAAACTTGACATTCCTTCTGCCAAGGTTTATGGGGTTGTAAGTTTCTACTCTTTTTTCACCATGAAACCCCGAGGAAAACACGTTATCAACGTCTGCATGGGCACCGCCTGTTTTGTGCGCGGCGCTGAGAAGCTACAAGCAGAAGTAGAAAAACAGCTAGCGATTAAGACAGGACAAACCACGAAGGATAATCACTTTTCCTTAGATTCGTTGCGCTGTATTGGAGCGTGCGGCCTTGCTCCAGTCATGATGATTGATGGAAAGGTCTATGGACGGTTACACGATCCAGAGGAGATTAGACGAATCCTGGATGAGTACCGTCCAGAAACGATGCACGAGGCACGAAGCGCGATGCTCGATAATTGAATCTTTGCGAGGCACGAGGTGCGAAACGCGATGGGCGATGCGCGATACTTAAAATACCCACTTCGGACCTCGAACCTACGCGATGCGCGATATTTAGCACTTAGACTGGAACCTGGACTTCGGACTCCGAGTTTCGAGTTTCGAGTTTCGAGCATCGAACCTCGACTAAAAGGAAGGGAATACATATATATGAAACTCAATAACATTGAGGCACTGAATGCCTTAAAAGCGCAAAACGGTATTCTTCTTGAAACACGACGTGCAGCTAACCCTGTCACAACTAAAAATGCCTTAGGCCTAGAAAGGCATGTTTTGATCTGTGGGGGACCAGGTTGCGATTCCTCAGGCAGCCCTAAACTTGCCGAACTCCTTAATGAGGAACTGACTAAGCGTGGTTTAGCACAACAGTTTAAAATCGTCCAACCTGGTTGTTTTGGTTTTTGTGAAAAAGGTCCGTTCATCAAGATTTACCCCGACAATACAACCTATTGTGAGGTTTCCGCTGACGACGTGCCAACCATTGTTGAAGAGCACTTCATTCAAGGAAACCAGGTAGAACGCCTTCTCTTTAAAGATCCGAATAACGAAAAGAGTTTCCCTTCTAACCTCCCCTTTTATGAAGGCCAACTTAAAATTGCTCTCCGCAATGTCGGCTTAATTGCCCCTGAAGAGATTCTTGAATATATTGCCGCAGACGGTTATCAGGCCTTAGCTAAGATCCTGACCATGAATCCAACCTCAGTAATTGACGAAATTAAGAAAAGCGGTCTCCGAGGACGAGGCGGCGGCGGGTTTCCCACCGGTTTGAAGTGGGAATACACGCGCAAGAGCGAAGCTAAACAACGGTATATCGTTTGCAATGCCGACGAAGGGGATCCGGGTGCCTTTATGGACCGCTCCATCTTGGAAGGAGACCCTCATAGTGTTTTAGAAGGCATGCTCATCGCCGGCTCGGCGATTGGGGCTAGTTATGGATTTATCTATGTCCGAGCGGAATATCCGGCTGCTATTCACCGTTTACAAATCGCCATTAGGCAAGCACAAGACTATGGATTACTAGGGAAAGAGATTTTGGGCAGCGATTTTTGCTTTGACATTGAGCTTAAATTTGGTGCAGGGGCCTTCGTCTGCGGGGAAGAGACAGCGCTGATTCATTCCATCGAAGGGGCCAGAGGGGAACCTTCTGTCAAACCTCCGTTTCCGGCCCAAAAGGGACTCTGGGGTAAACCCACCTGTGTCAATAATGTAGAAACGTTGGCGAATGTCCCCCCCATTATTTTAAAGGGCGCGGATTGGTTTGCTGGAATCGGCACAGAAAAAAGCAAAGGAACGAAGGTTTTTGCCTTAGCTGGCAAGGTCAGAAATGTTGGACTTGTGGAAGTCCCTATGGGGACAACTCTCCGGCAAATTATCTTTAATATGGGTGGGGGAATCAAGCACGATAAAACGTTTAAAGCTGCCCAAACCGGAGGACCTTCTGGCGGCTGTATTCCTACTCAGTTTCTAGATACGCCCATTGATTATGAATCTTTAGTCGGCATCGGCTCGATGATGGGTTCTGGTGGACTCATCATCCTAGATGAAGACGATTGTATGGTTAATGTCGCTAAGTTCTTCCTCGAATTCACAGTCGACGAGTCCTGTGGTCGTTGCACCGCTTGCCGAGTCGGCACTAAACGCCTACATGAGATTCTGACAAAAATTACTGAAGGCAAAGGAACCGAAGATGATATCGATAAATTAGAGAAGCTAGGCAAGATCATCAAGGACACGTCCCTTTGTGGGCTCGGGCAAACTGCCCCCAACCCTATCCTTTCTACAATAAAGTATTTCCGTGACGAATATCTCGCCCATGTGGTAGACAAAACCTGTCCGGCTAAAGTTTGCAAGAGTTTACTGAAATATCAGATCACAGATAAATGCAAAGGATGTACCCTTTGCGCAAAGCATTGCCCAGCGAATTGTATCACTGGTACTGCCAAGGAACGCCATGTCATTGATGAAGAACGGTGCTTAAAATGCGGAGCATGTATGGAGCAATGCCGCGTCACAGGCGCCATCATCCACCATTAAGGTACCCCTAAAGGAGGACTCCGTATGGATATACAGTTTACTATTAACGATATACCCCTTACCGTTCCGGAAGGAATGTCCATCTTAGACGCAGCTCGAACCGTAAACATCGACATTCCAACCTTATGCTACCTCAACCTTCATGAAATGCACATGAATAATCATATTGCCTCCTGTCGAGTCTGCGTAGTAGAAGTCGAGGGTCGACATAATCTAGCCCCAGCCTGTTCAACCCCCGCAACTCCTGGCATGATCGTTAAAACAGATACCCCTCGTGCCATCCAGGGCAGACGGACAATGGTGGAACTCCTACTGTCTGATCATCCTAAATCTTGTTTAACCTGTCCTAAAAATCTTGACTGTGACCTTCAAGCTCTGGCAGCCGATTTGGGAGTGCGCAATATCTCCTATGAAGGGGAAGAATCTGAGTTTGAAATTGATAAATCCAGTTTAGCCATTATCCGAGATCCTAACAAATGTATTCGCTGCCGCCGTTGTGAAACCATGTGTAACGAAGTCCAAACCGTGGGCGTATACTCTGCTGTCGGGCGCGGTTTTGAGACGGTGGTTAAAACGGCCTTTGATCTTCCCCTTCACGAAACCTCTTGCACGTTCTGTGGTCAATGTGTCGCGGTCTGCCCCACCGGTGCTTTGATGGAACTGGATCAAGTTGACAAGGTTTGGAAAGCCCTCAGTGATCCCAAACGCTTTGTTGTCGTGCAAACGGCACCGGCCGTGCGGGTCGCCCTTGGGGAGGGATTCGGCCTAGAACCGGGTACAATTGTCACCGGCAAAATGGCCGCAGCCTTACGACGACTGGGCTTCGACCGCGTCTTTGATACAGATTTTGCAGCGGATGTGACGATTATGGAAGAGGCCTCCGAGCTGGTTCACCGCCTGAAAAACGGTGGACGATTACCAATGCTGACTAGTTGCTGTCCAGCTTGGGTCAAATTCTTTGAACATCAATTTCCGGATTTGTTGGACATCCCTTCGACCTGCAAATCTCCTCACGAAATGCTGGGAGTCTTGATTAAAAGCTATTACGCTAAGGCCAATGGGATTGATCCTAAGGACATTACTGTTGTCTCCGTTATGCCTTGCATAGCCAAAAAATACGAAGCAGCCCGCCCTGAACTGGGACAAGGCAAGGAAATCAGGGATGTGGACATCGTTATCACCACTCGAGAACTCTCGCGCATGATCCGGGAAGCAGGTATTCACTTTACTCACCTCCAGGACGAAGAGTTTGATCACCCTTTAGGGGAATCTACCGGTGCTTCTGTGATTTTCGGAACGACTGGCGGAGTCCTTGAAGCTGCCCTGCGCACTGCCTATGAGGTGCTAACCGGCGAGACGCTGGAGAAAGTAGAGTTTGAAGCTCTGCGCGGCATGGATGGAATTAAGGAAGCGGTCATCTCGATCGGCGGGCGTGATTTCCGGGTTGCGGTTACGCACGGCCTGGGACATGCCCGTTATATTCTCGAAAAAATACAAACTGGGGAAGCGCATTATGATGTGATTGAAATTATGGCTTGTCCTGGGGGATGCATCGGCGGCGGTGGACAACCCTATCACCATGGCAATATTGAAATCCTTAAAGCCCGTGCCAACGCCATTTATCAAGAAGACCGCTCTAAACCCCTACGTAAATCGCATGAAAATCCAGCTGTTATCGCTCTGTATAAGGATTTTATTGGTGAACCTTATGGAGAAAAGGCACATGAATTGTTACATACCAGCTACACGCGACGCAAGAAAATATAGCAAGTTAAGAATAACCTCGGCTACGCCCCGGTCCTTTTATTATTCACGGATATCATATTAGTAGGGGCACGATGCATCGTGCCCCTACTAATCATATAACGAAAATATTTCTCTTTCATGCTTCTATAAGTGCAACTTCGCAAGCATAGGGGCCCACCCTGAAAACTTATACTTTCTGCCCTGAAATAAGAATTCATTTCATTCATCAGTGGTGCCGCACAGTGGCATGGGGGTCTGATACGTAGAAAAAAGACTACCCAAAGGCAGTCCTGAAAAAACCATCCACTGGAGTAGTTTTTATCCGATTTTTCTTTTTATATCTAAAACTTCTCTTTCAAGCGTTTGTTGATCTTCTTCTATCCTGCGAACATCAGACGATAGATTTTTCAAGATAATAGTATGTAAACCGATCTCCTGATCTATAAGTGTGAATATTTTTTCATGATCTCGTTCATTTTGATCCATATGAGCTTTCTGTACTTCTGCAATTATTTTAATATTTGACTGAATTGATTCAATTTCAAGAGAGTTTTTTGTTACTTTTTGATCTAACGTCTTCACTATTAAATCCAATGAGTCTAATTTCACAAGGATCATCCCAAACATCTCTTTCATTTCAGTATCCATAATTACTCACAACCTTTTAATAACTGATAAGTCATTATACCATATCTAACCAAAGTACCTCGAGTAATTTATTGTCAATTTTCGACATTCAGTTGGGGTACGGTGCATCGTGTCCTTGTGGTAGTACAAATGTCTATTACTATTTTGCTGAGCAAGGGTTATGATAAAGCAGGAGCACGACGCATCGTGCCCCTACGATGGTTACGGGAGGACACGATGGAACACATATTTTCAAGAACTGAACTTCTTATCGGTTGCAGTGGTTTGGAAAAGCTTCGCCAGAGCACGGTCATAATTTTTGGAATTGGAGGGGTCGGTTCCTTCACCGTGGAAGCTCTGGCCCGCGCTGCTATAGGTCATTTAATTTTGGTTGACTATGATGATATTAGCTTAACCAATATTAACCGCCAATTACATGCCCTCCACTCCACCGTGGGCGAAACTAAAGTCGAGGTCATGAAACGTCGAATATTGGAGATCAACCCAGCGACAAAGGTCGAAACAATTAGGGAGTTCTATTCAGCCGCTAATGCTGAACGCCTGCTTGGGCGAAAATTAGACTATGTCGTCGATGCCATTGATACTGTTGCTAGTAAAGTCAATTTAGTTAAAGAATGTTTGATTCGTAAAATCCCTTTGATTTCGAGCATGGGGGCCGGAAACCGCCTGAGCGCGGAGAACTATCGCGTAACAGATATCTCCAAGACCAGCGGGGACCCGCTCGCTAAAGCAATGCGCAAGCTGTTGCGCAAAGAAGGAATCTTCCAAGGGGTTAAGGTTGTGTCTACCCCAGATCTCCCCTGCACTCCGCTCTCCACGGAAGACGATCAGACTAACTGCAGTCCGTGCGGGGATATTCACTGTGCGAAAAGCCGCCAAATCCCCGGGAGCATTTCCTTTGTTCCGCCTGTAGTCGGACTACTTATAGCCGGGGAAGTGGTACGGGATCTATTAAAAAACTCTGAGTAGAAGTCTAATCGAGAAAGGAAAGGCAAAGGGCTTGGATTAAATGCATTTGGAGTTCTCTGTTGTACTATATTGTTTCCTCTTCATCGTCTTGAAAACCAGGAGAAAAATGCCAATATCAATTAAACTATCTCCTACACTAAACACTTGTTTATCCAGGCCGAGAACATTTAGGTAGAATCGATCCGCTAGGAATCTCAAATATGTGGTCGCTGTCATCAACCCATGAGTTCCCTGACCTGCTAACAGCGCCTTGCGACTAGCTTCCGAAAGAAATGAGGGGTCGACTGGCATTACTCCTCCGTTCGAAGCAATAACGAGGGCATTAAGTAGAATTCCCAAGGTGATCCAACGTATTCCAGCCAATGAACTATTACGCAAAATAAATAATATCAATAAAAGATAAGACATGGTATCGAGCACGGGGCTAAGCCAACTCGGGCCTACCCTAATTCCTCGAACACCCGCCCAATAGACAACACTCTGTATCACTAAAGCCAAAGGGACCAACCAAAATTCCCGCAGGACAAGCTCACCCAGTCGACTTAATTTCCCTCCACTTATAAGGCTTATGAATAAAGCTAGGATCAACGTTTCTATGAGCATATTCCACCTCTTTAATCGACCTCAAATGTAGGCACATTCAATCAAATATCCAAGGCATCTTTGACTTGTTATTTGCTTTCATATGCCTTAAGTGATTTTTACTCGGTCAGCACAGATTGTTTGTGCCAATTCAATTGTAACCACTTTGCAGAAAATTTCTACTATCTTCGGATCCAATTGTGATCCAGCTACTCTTTGAAGCTCCTGAATGGCCTGGTCATGTGTACTGCCTTTACGATAACTGCGATCCGAAGTGATTGCATCATAAGTATCCGCTATAGCAATGATTCGAGATTCCAAGGGGATTATTTCTCCTCGAATTCCATCCGGATATCCCCTTCCATCATAACGCTCGTGGTGATGGCGAACCACATGACCTATATCAAACAAAAATTTAATGCCTTTAATAATTGTTTGCCCAATAATTGGATGACTGCGAATAGCATCCCACTCAGGTTCCAGCAGTTTTCCTTCTTTATTTAGGATTATTTCACTTACCCCAATCTTCCCTACGTCATGTAACACAGCGGCGTATTTGAGGAACTGAATCTTTTCATCACTCATCTCCATTGCTTCACCCAAAACAACTGCGAGTTTTCCAACTCTTTCTGAGTGTCCACTGGTATATGTGTCTTTAGCCTCAAGTGCTTGAACCAAGGCTTCAACTGTGTTAAGGTAATTTTCGCGCATATCGATGTAGAGTTGGAATGAATGGCGAGACATTAATAAGGGAACAAAGAGCAAAAGGATTCCCAGTGAACCCCAATTTTTAAAGAGCAAAGCCAATAAGAATCCGAGAGGAACCAGTGCCATGAAATTAGGTAGCGCCCAACGAAAATTAACGACCCATATTGACCAAGGCGCTTTATTGGAAACTAGTCCTATTCCAAAAGCAACAAATGTCATATTCATAACCATATAAACAGCCGCTGCTATCAAATATATTAGAATGGATTTCGGATAAAATCCGACGGCAGTAAGGTTGAATAAATCCATAACCTCATACGCTGCGGCTAAAGACAATATATATTGCGACGCATTAAACACGCGTTTATAAATATGCTCATTTGAAGCGGACTTGCCAAAAATAATCAAGCTAGCCAAGGCCACTGACGTCAGCGTCACTCCTAGAGGAAATGAGATTAGGGCAGAAAGAAAAACGGCGTAACCAACCGTAACATAGCCCCCTTTAGGTAGGGCGACGGGTAAGGATTCACTCGCGATAGAAAGAATACCAAAGACTAAAAGATTAATCAGCTGTGCAGTATTCCAATCAGTATGAAAGATATTCCATACTAAAACTATTGTGGCACAGGCAGTTACAAGTGTAAGAAAAAGTTTAAATTTCCTTGGTAATTTTCCCATTAGCCACCTCTTATAAATATTGGCCGACTACTTACATTACATTTTGAAGTTTGCGCCACCGGCGAGAACGAGAGTGACGAGAACAGTAATGGCTTTAAATAATTTTGTCATTGCGGTAAACCTCCTTGATTTTTTTATCAAAGGGACAGTTTAACCGCTTCGCTCTTATTCCGTTCCGCTGTTTTTTCCGCTTCGCTATGTAGGGAAATTTAACAGGATCACTTCAAATTAAATTGTAATGTGAGTCGGCCAAAATTGGCTGTTTAACGTTTTATCGGAAAACGCAGTTTTCGATTGACAGCATCAAGGGTTGCCTTAACCACAGCTTCCCGATCATCGTTTCTGACCAAAGCACACCCGGTGAGGGATTGTTCACCCGCAGAGGCAATTAAGGTTATGGAAACCAAAACAATTTGTTGCTTGGCTAATTGTGTAATTCTCACATCTTCAGTAACGAAGAGGAATTTATCTAAAATTAGAGGGGCAAGAGCTTTCAATGTAGCCTCCACGAACAGTCGCATCTTATTGTGCGACGAGGAGGGTCCCTGTGCGCCACCTTGAGTATGCTTATCACCTGTTAATAATTCGACCTTAACTTCAGCCATTCCATTAACCGTTCCAAGCGTCACTCCGACTAATTGGGGCCGGGTTGATTCCATGATCGTGAAGGTTCCCTCTTCCGCCTCATTTTCAACTTGAGCAACACTTATTTTCTTATGGTCAATCTGCAAATTGAATTGAGCGATCAGTATGGACTCAACATCCCGGACGATCTGTTTAGGAGCCCGTCCAGATCCTGCCAGAATATGCACTTCTTCGATTTCCCCTTGATGATCGACATTAATTCGAGCAGCCACAACCGATTTGATCTGTTTTATTGCCTGCTCCCAGTCTTGAATTGAACATGGCATCTCTGACATGAAACCACTCCTCGGTAATCCAAATAATGCTAATTTCTATGATATTCTATGATATTCTATGAAGTAAGTGTTTTCGACGTTGTGTTTAAGTTTTCCTTCCTCATTTTCTTAAATGATTCAAAACCCTCATCTATTTCTTTTAATTCCTACAACTTTAACAAGAACTTTACATTTCGTTCGTTTTCTCAACTTCAATACAACCATTCTTCTCTGAAAAGCCAGAACCGACTTCTGTCATCTGCAAATATTATTGAGAACATATTTCCTGCAATTCAGGAAATACTATTTTAGAGATTAAATATTTAAGGAGGCGTTTTCTTTTGAGCAATAAAGATGAGGCTAATAGAGAAGTTTTAGCCAGTGAATTGGGACAACTCAAAGAGGAATATTCCCAGATGAAACAGGCTTTTAAGAGTTGAAAAATCAGACTTCTCAAATTCAAACTCATGAATTCGTGACAACTCAACAGGCCAGCGGATTAGGACAACTTAATGATACATTTTACCAGGAAGCAAATATAGAAGTTGAACAACTTAAAGATTAGTAAACCTGCCTTTCTATACTACTACAGTCCGCTTTTGCGGGCTTTTTTTCATTTAGATAGTGGATAGTGGAACATTCATAGCTCATTATGAATAACATTATAGAAGTCACACCTTTATCAGGGAGACCAAGAGAAGGAAAGTTATTTCAAAGGCAACTTATCTAGGATCCCATTTTCACACGGAGTGCATAAAAAACTTCTAGCATACGGACTCACTATTTGATATAATAAGATTCAAATAGTTGCAATGCCTTGGAATTGATATAGTTAAGTAAAAGTTGAAAATTATTATTTTAGCCCTTGCCAAAGTAGGTATGGGAATTGCTCAAAGTAATATTTTGCAACTCTATGTCGTTGAGATGAACTTCTTGAAGAAATATTCCCACTGATTTACAAGAGGTTAATCCATTCCAGTTAGAACTAACAAAAAGGGGGAGCTAAACGGCTCCCCCTTTTGTTTTATTTTATTGTTCCTTATGAAGTATTTCTATATATTACTAGAGAACACTCCGCTAGATCGGTGACCACCCTTAATCCCATAATAGACCCTGATTAGTCATCTTTACTGATGGGCACTTGGGACCGCTGGGATGCTCGTGGCCTCTGGAGTGCCCGTGGCCGCTGGAGTGCTCGTGGCCGCTGGAGCGCCGGGGACCGCTGGAGCGCCGGGGACTGCTTGGGTGCCCGTGGCCGCTGGGGTGCCCGTGGCCGCTGGAGTGCTCGTGGCCGCTGGGGTGCCCGTG
>JARLHU010000169.1 GCA_031292095.1 Desulfosporosinus sp. | reverse complement strand
GGCCTCTGACTCAGTATAAAGACGATGAAGAATGGTCATCAATGTATCATTTATTGGTGCCCCCACCGGATTCCTGTTTAAGCGTTCGGCTAATATTCGGTAAACCTGGTCTTTGTCGTTAACCAAATGTCCCATTAAAAATCCTCCTTTAATATCCCCATCCTGCTGCGGCCTAACTCGCCAGCCAACATTTTATCTGTATAAATCCACGGTTAAAACGCTAGGGTCTTAATCAATTTGTACTGAATCTCCGCCTTACCCATTTTGCCACCTCTAATTTTTTTGCTATGTGTAAGAGTTCTACCAACAGTACTCTTTTCCTGCATGAAGATGTTTTATCCTACATAATGCAAAATAAGCCACACATAAGTGTGGCTTATTAAGATATCACTTTGTTTTAATATCCATTCCCCTGTTCAATAAATTTTTGGCAACTTCCAGTTTATTCTCTCTTCTGCCTTCTTCTTTTCCTTGTTTTAATGCTGCTCGCAGTCTCAGTTCTGCTTCCCTTATAGCTGCCTTCTCATCTAAAGGTGATAAAGGAAATGCCCAATTGGTTGCTTCAATTTAGTTACGTCTATCCAAAGTTGCCGCCCTATCTGAATTCTTTCGATGTTTTCAAAGTTTAAGAGCGGGGCAAAACCCGCGAAGAACAGATCTATTTCTTCCTCGGAGTATATGGTTCCTCTCATACCTCTTCGACAATTTGCTATGAATTCACATACCACTACTTCTGTAATCACTGGCTCAAATAATGCGGGGATTTGGGCAATTCAAGGAGTTTATAATTGATTCCACGCTATAGTAATATAACTGCGATACAAGGATAGCTTATCCCATCTATAATATACCATAAACTAGGATACTTACCATAGATATAGACACGTTAGGTAGGGGGCTAAGTACTTCACTTTATGGATCTCTTAAAACATTTTTAATTGACCATAGAGCTCTAAAATGTCACTTGTCGCTGGCCTTTTGTTATTTTCCTTTTTGTGAAAACATGCCCAGTTTTCTAATTCTTGAATGATATCATTAATGAGCCGATAATTCCGATTATTAGGTAATTTAGCAAGAACAATATCCCTGTTATGCGCAAGCTGATCTTTTACCTCTTCAAATTCTATATATCCGAGATCTACTAGCTCTTCATCATAAGCTAGCTCAATATCTCTGACGAGTTCTTCAGGATAAAGAGAATTACTACACGCCACGAGAACATTCCAAGCATGTGAATACTCACGTGCTAATCCACCGTTAAATAATTCTTTGAAATATTCAACCACTTCCTCACGAGCTATCCTTCTCTGAGCAACAAGCACAACTAAAGCCAGTAATGCGGAACCCCGAATATATCCATTGATTTCTTCATTCTCAATGATCTTGTGTAATTCACTCACATCTCCATCATAAATAGAAGCCAATATGTTTGGCAGACCTTCAGTGACTATATCTCTCAGTAAGGAATCCACAAGTTTCGATGGTTTGTTAAGAAGGTTGATAAGCAAAGGAAATGCTCGCCGCTCTCTGAATTGCGCCAACAAATACAAGGCGTATATATGCGCAAAATACTTACCTTCTTTGGCGAGAGTTTTGGCATTTCTACAAGTGTACTCTAAAATCTCCATTAGCTCTGGTATAATCTCGTCGCTTCGAGCTATAGCTCTCAGTAAGATTTCTCGTGGAAATTTTCCATTGTTATATTCGACCTCATGTAAAATCTTTGTCACCATCTGATTAGCCTCTCAATCAGTGCTTGTTTCAAAAATTAAATATAGTCTTTTTCTTCATAACCCCCCTGACTATTTCCTGCTTGATTTAACACTGGAATTTGCATAGCGATCTCCTCCAATGTCTGAAATATTTCCTCATCATCCGACAGTCATCAGCTCGTTCAGGTTTCAAGCCTTCTTGGTTATTTATGGAATCAATATATACTATATTGTATAATATAGCTATAGGATCGTTATGTTTAGCTCAGATAATGGTTGTCCGCTAGGGGGTGGTTAAACTACGGTCGATTTGCTAAAATGATACTACGAGGACTAGAGGGAGGATGAAGTTACTATGGCTGGGAGCAAGAAGAGCAAAAGGAAACAGATACCCATGGACGATGGCTTCCTAATGTCACCAAAAATAGACTTTGTTTTCAAGCTAATCTTCGGAGATGAAAAGAATAAAGACCTGCTAATAGCATTCCTCAGTGCTGTACTAGGTGTGCCGGCGGAAGACTTTGAAGGTATAGAAATCATTAATAGTGAGCTTCTAAGGGTGTTCTCAGAGGATAAAAAAGGAATCTTAGATGTTCGGGTAAAGACGAAACAAGGGAAACAGACCGACATCGAAATTCAAATATTACCCACAGAATTCATGCCCGAAAGGACCATGTTTTACTGGTCTAAGATGTATATAAGTCAAATAAAGCCAGGAGACACCTATGATTTGCTACAAAAATGTATAACCATAAACATCGTTGATTTCAAATGTACTCCACTCAAAAAACTGCACTCCAGTTATCATTTGACGGAGGACGAAACTGGCTACCGATTGACGGACATCTTAGAAGTACATTTCCTGGAGATCGTAAAGTTAGCCGATTTGGAAATCCAAAGAGACGAGAATGATCACGTAGTGGAATGGATGGAATTCTTAGATGCAAAATCTAAAGGGGTGATTGAAATGTTAGCAGAAAAGAATAAGGACATAAAGAAGGCCTATGACCTATTACAGATCATCAGTAAGGATGAAAAGTCAAGAATGTTGTATGATGCCAGAGAAGCCGAGCTACGTGACCAGCTAACTAGAATTAAATCAGCAGAGATTAAAGGAAGAGCTGAAGGCAAAGCCGAAGGGAAGGCTGAAACCATATGCCAATACCTCGAAGCTAACTTTGGCATAGAATCTCAAGCCCTTCAGGAGACCGTTCGCACGATCGCTGATTTGGATACGCTTAGTCGAATCACAAGTCGGATTTTCAAAGTCTCTCATTTAGATGAAGCAACAGCTCTCATTCAAGTCAGTTTAAAGTGACCATTCTTCGGATTCTGTCAAAACTATTGACACTACTATCGATACTTTTCAGCCTCACGTTCCACAACAGAACGCGAGGCTTTCTCTATGCCCCGAACACAAGACAAGAGTGAATTATAATTGGAGGTATGTATGAGATATCCAGTTTTCTCACCTCTCCACTCTAACCCCCAACACCTTCCCCGCCTTATCCACATACTCGTGATCCAACTCCACCTTGACCTTGCCCAACCTCCGCTTCTCCCTTCAGTCACTTAACTCCTTCTCCGTACTCAATCGCAGTTCCGCTAATTCCTCCGCCCGGTCCAAGATGTATTTGGTCGTAAACAAATGGCTATAAACAAAATTGCCACCAGGCTTCACCAATCGAGGCAACCTTGTCCACTCTTTAATCGTAAACGCACGTACAACTCGCCCTCTCTTCCACGCCGCGCCGGTCGTTCTTTGATCTGTCCACGAGGAACCACTTCCCAACGCTCAATTTTGCCGAGCCAAGAAACTTCGCTCTCCTTCTCCCCAAACAATGTACGGGATTGGTATAAGAGGTCAAAGGTTTCCCCATTTTTCGGGTTGCGATAGGTCACACTGGCTTTCTGCGACTGATCCAGCGTCACAAACAAACCGCCCCGCTGCACCCGGATAATATCTTGTCGCAAGAGCTCATACTTTTTCTTCAATAAACTACCCTATCAAACCTTCACAGTCTTCTTCATCACAAACCCCGGCAACGACTCCTTCATCTTCCACACAATACTGATCGGTGCCGAACCATAGTGACCCTGGAAGTCTGCCAACCCAAGAGGAGATATGTATCTCTGTATTGGTCAGTTGACTGAGCTGCTCGACCGCTTTAAAATCCGTGGCTCCCAGATAGGAGGTCGTAATAATCCGCAACTTGCCGCCATTGGCTAGGAGAACTTCTATGACTCCAATTGGCATTCATTACTCTGAATGATCAATTTTCCCCAGAAGACCCCTTGCGTTCCGCGACTCCCTCTCCATCCAAAATTCCGGGTAAGGGATAAATGCCTTGCTTCTCCAAGAGCTTGCGCAGTTTTTCCGGTTCGCGTATAATCACCGCCGTGGGGCTGTATAATCCGATGACGTACTCCTTGTATTTACGGGCTGAAGCTATAGAAGCCGCCTGTTCCGGTGTGGCGCATTCTAATAGACTAAGTTTCAGAAACGTAACTTGACCAAAGGATTCAATCCATTGTTGGATTGTGATCACGAGATTCTCCGGCAATGGATATGGACTTAGCCTAGTGAGCAGGGTTAGTACATCGCCTGCTGGGATACCGCGTTTGAGAGCACTCAAGAGGTACGTCTTGTCCAAACGGTATTTCAGCATCTGGTCCTGCTGCTCAAGCACAGCGAATTGACCTAGCTCCCAGCGTACCGCCCAAGACGCCGAGTGAGGGACTAAAACTTCAAAATTTGGTTGGACATAAGCCGTATCTGGCCCCTCCATCGGGTAGGCAAGGTCAGTCAAAGTTTTAATTTGTGGAGCAACCTTAGTAAGATCCTGGCCCCGCAATAACTTAGGAAACAGCAATTGACCCAGTGGAGTGACCCGCACCAAAATATCGCTTTGAAACTCGCCCCAATCCAGTAGCCCGATAAATCGAAGGGGATCAAGTATACTGATTACTCGCTCTCGTCTGACAAGGTTTCCCACATCGTCGGCAGGAATTAAACATCTCACCATCTGAGCCCAGCTTTTCCACTCCGTACAGCGATCCAAGATAGGCAATATCAAAAAAAATCCTTTAAGTGGAATGGAGCGAATGTGATGTGGATAGATTCTACAAAGTAAGTCCTCTACTTGAATTTTTTTAGGTAAGGCCTTACCGGTCGTTGTCAAAACCAAGTGATCCCCTTTTGAACCTATCAGTTTAAGCATCTGAACA
Source organism: Desulfosporosinus sp. (assembly GCA_031292095.1). GTDB lineage: Bacteria > Bacillota > Desulfitobacteriia > Desulfitobacteriales > Desulfitobacteriaceae > Desulfosporosinus. Next base: position 45,476 of record JARLHU010000169.1, on the reverse strand, counting down.
ACGCTAAAAAGCCAATATAAATAGCTTTCCTGATTGAAAAGTCCTGGTGGCCCAACGGGCTCAGTCAAGGCAGCCCAGATGCGCTTCATAGAATGCTTATTAATCTCACGGGTGCGAGTCACCACAACTTCTCCGCGATCGATCATTCCCAGCAAATTCAGAAGGTTATCCAAGGTGCCTGATAAGTGTGAGGAGTAGATCTTTTCTGGTTCGAAGTCGAAACTCTGTGGTGATGCCTGCTTTCTCAACCACTGCCAGTATGCTTCGGATACCCCTTCTTTAAGACGGTACGAAAAAGACGAACGTCCCGCCTCTAAGAGGCCGACCTTTTTCCAACGGGTAAGCAAGCTTTCAACCTCGGCATAGTTGAGATCGGGAAGATCCTTATCCAATAAGCTAAGACTTTCTGATTTATGATTGTAAAAGTCATACATCCCCAAATCCTCAGGTTGAAGATAAACTATATACCCTAGGAGAATTCGTCCGGTCGGGTCCAACTTGGCAAAATAATCAGGCCAAGCCGTGGGTTTAAGCTTCTTCTGGGCAGAACCCGTTTTGAGTGGATCTTTAGTGGTTGGAGTTTGATTGGTCGCGGTTGCGGCAGGAGGAACTCTTTCTAGTGATTTCGAGCCAAAAACCGGTCGAAACTTGGGAGTTGGTTCATTCATTTCTCCAAATCCTCCTCGATCATGATCTTATAAGCGTACCCTTGTTCCGTAAGGAAAAGTTGACGGTGCATAGCAAACTCCTGTTCCTTGGTGTCTTTGGATACTAAGCTATAGAAATAGGCCTTACCGTCGCCCTGCTTGGGACGTAAGATTCGACCCAGCCTTTGCGCTTCTTCCTGGCGAGAACCAAACGTTCCAGAGACCTGAATGGCCACATTGGCATCCGGCAGATCAATAGCAAAGTTGGCCACTTTAGAAACGACTAAACAACGCAGACGGCCGCTGCGAAACTCTTCATAGAGGCGATCCCGTTCTCGTTGCGGGGTTTTTCCTGTGATAATAGGGGCATTTAGCTCACGAGCCAGCATTTCTAGTTGACGCACATACTGTCCAATCACCAACACCAGATCCTCCCGGTGCTGCTCCATCAGCTCAAGCACCCGCTCCAGCTTGCGTGGGTTTTCTGCTGCCAATCTGAATTTCTCTTTTTCTTCCGCTAAAGCGTAGTCCATACGGCGAGATTGACTCATTGAGATTCGCCACTCTGTGCACACGGCGGTGGCAATCCAGCCTTGAGTTTCCAAGAGTCGCCAAGGAACATCCACCTTCTTAGGTCCGATTAGGCTAAAGACCTCTTCTTCCTTGCCGTCTTCTCGGATTAAGGTCGCCGTCAACCCCAAGCGACGTTTGGCCTGCAAGTCGGCGGTGGCGCGAAAAACAGGCGCAGGTAAAAGATGCACTTCATCATAAATAATGAGACCCCAGTTCTTTTCATTAAATAGGTGAAAATGACTGAACTCGCCTGTTGTGGGCGAGCGATGAGTGAGAATCTGGTAAGTGGCAACTGTGACCGGGCAGATCTCTTTTTTCTCACCGGTATACTCCCCCATCTGGGTTGACTCTAAGGTGGTCTTATCCGCCAATTCGCGCAGCCACTGTTTGACGGCACTATTATTGGTTGTCAGAATCAGCGTCTCGCACTGCAGTTCTGCCATCACACCCATACCGATCACCGTCTTACCCGCTCCGCAGGGCAAGACTAAAACACCACTGCCCCCGCGTACCGACCCTTGCTGATGAAACGTTGCGACGGCCTCTTGCTGATACGAACGCAGAGCAAATGGATCACCCTCAGGTTTTTCGGCACGCCAAGCGATCGGCAAAGGGGTACCCTCGCTATAACCCGCTAAGTCTTCAACTGGGTAAAAGAGTTTCATGAGCAGCTGTTTTATTTGACCACGTGCTTCTGGGTTTATCTCGACTTGCTTTACAGACAGGTTTGGGGAATCGCAGTTTATTTCCCTTTCACCAAAGGCCAGCAATAGTTTGACTTCTTTGTGACGAATAATTTCCAACAAGATCACCGAATCCTCCGCTACCAGACAGAGCTTCTCGCCGTCTCGAATTAGCTTGACTAAACCGTATCGGCCCATGAGTTGCTGTATTTCTGTGCACACCCCTTCGGGTAGAGGAAATTTGCTGTAGCGCTCTAACCCAGTTAAGACGTCAGAAACAGCAATCCCACTGGAGGCGGCATTCCATAAGGATAATGGGGTGATGCGGTAAGTATGCATGTACTCAGGGCTTTTTTCCAATTCTGCAAAGATTGCTAAGGTATCACGAGCTTCTTCATAGAGAGGATTCTGCACTTCTAAGAGAACCGAACGATCACTTTGGACGATCACAGGGTTGGTTATGGCTGGCATAAAAATCTCCTTAAATCCGACATATGAATTTTTTCATTGCCATTATAGCATAAAAAGCACCCTATCTCACGAGAAATTAACTGCCTGCTTAATGAGCTCAAAGCAAAAAGCAGCCGGTCCTGCCGACTGCGCGTGCCTAATTTAGGAAATCAATTTACAATATCCTGCAGGATCGTCGCACTTTAGATTATTATGTAATTCAACAAGAACAATATCTCTGTTTTGGGCGAGCTGATCTTTGACAGAACTATGTTAACCTTTTGAGTAGCTCCCAACAAGACTCCCCTTCTTCTAATAGCTCGTCAGGGTTCAGATATGGTTTTCGGCAGGTGCAATAAGGGTAGCAAAAACACCAACCCGATCATGTATAGCACTCCTGCAGCTTCATACATGGCAACCAAGGAAAATGTTTCTTTCAGCAGTCCTGACACACTCATCGTCACAACCATGGCTCCCGTATACATGGGCATAAGAATTCCATTCACTCGCCCTATGAACTGACTATCCGAATTTTGCAAGATCATTAGGTTAATGCCGATCATTATGCAAGGCATAACTAGACCCATCATCAAATACACGAGATAGGTTAACCAAGGAGTCGTCGATAACCCACATACCGCAATACCGATTGCTGAGATAAACATTCCGAAGGCCAAAAGTTTTTGAGGAGAAATAGCCTTAGCAGAGGTCATGACAATGACCCCGCCTAAAAACATCCCCACTCCACTAAAGGTCATTAGCCATTGCAAACTTTCTTTCGGCAAACCAAGCCGTTCTGTTACCAGAAATATTCCTAAAGGTTGAACTAGACCCCCACCTAAACCCGCTGCCAAAAAACACAACCCCAACAGTGTCAAGATTTTCTTCCCCAGTACATAACGGACACCTGCCGCCATTTCCTGGCGAAGAGTTGTTCCCTGCTTAGGGATGACGTTCACACGGTCCGAAGGCAGAAACGTTAAGCTTCCCGCTGAGAGTAAAAACGCTAAGCCCATCACTGCAATTGAGACCATAATCCCAAACTTCTGATAAACGAAGGTTCCCAGGAGCGGTCCAAGGATCATAAAAACTGTATAGATTGTCTGGTAAATCGACATGACCGCTTGCATTTGCTCCGCAGGCAGATGTTCCTTAATCAACTTCATTCCCGAGGGCTGAGAGAACTGAGATAAAATAGCGGAAATAATCGTCGTAAAAAACACAGCTTTCCAGGTGCCAAAAACTAAGGTGATCAAAACAGCAAAGACCGACACCGCACTTAGGACATCACACCAGATCATCGTACGTTTCGGACGCCAGCGGTCAGCAAAGGTTCCACCAATAAAAGAGAAAATAAACATTGGTGCAAATTCTGCTACGGAAATCATGGAAATCGCAAGGGCGTTACCATTGGTTCGTTCCATGACAAAGAGTAATACAGCAAAATTACGTACCCAGATTCCGATTTGCAAAAATAACGCTGATCCTAAAATTGCCTGAACTAACCGATTACGTAATAAATTTAACTTAAAAACCCCCTATTCAAAAAACTATGCGAACCTGTTTTAGTGCAATTTTCCCTTGTCTCATTATATCAAAACCAATTAGTTTTACCACGGAAGGTGCTAACCTTTCAAAAAACAACGTTTAAACTATGTTTATGTAGGCTCAGGGTATTTCAAACCTTATTAAACAACGAGTGACTCACCTATAAGGGTAGGTTGGATTTAAAATTTTGAGAACGATTATTACTTCATGGTATTGACATCTTGCTTCAAATAGATTAATATCAACGTCAATAGTTACATAGAGCTTTAACACAATGAAGGGAAGTCCTAATCTCATGTTGTCTAGAGAGCTGACGGTTGGTGGAAGTCAGTCTAACATGCATAAGGATTCCATCCTGGAGTGGCCAATGATGAATTGCGACGGGTTCCGCCCGATAAAGCGGATACGAGTTGGCTGAATTCTAGAGAATTCGGCAACATGGGTGGCAACGCGGGAATAACCTCTCGTCCCTTTATTGGGATGGGAGGTTTTGTGTATTTTGCTAGTTGACTCAATACTAAAAAGCATCTAAGGAGGTGAGCCAAGATCTACAATGCCAAGCGGTTCGAAGGAGAATATAATTAGTAAATTTTTCAAGAATTTCGAAACAAACATTAAGTAAATTAAATAAGGAGTGGACGTAACAATGTTTAAAATAAACTGTTTAAATCCTATCGCAAATGTGGGAATAGATTTACTGACCGATAAGTATGAAAAAGTAGATAACTACAAGGATGCAACTGCACTTCTCGTAAGAAGTACAAGTGTACACGATTTGGAATTGCCCAGTTCTTTAGAGGCTATCGCACGGGCCGGAGCTGGAGTGAATAATATTCCCCTTGATAAATGTGCTGAAAGTGGCATTGTAGTCTTTAATACTCCGGGGGCCAATGCGAATGGCGTCAAAGAAATGGTCATGGCTGCCTTAGTGATGATTTCTCGCAACCTAGTAGATGGAATTAACTGGGTAAGTTCTGTTAAGGAAGATCCGGATCTTGCCAAACTTGTTGAGAAAAAGAAATCAAAGTTTGTTGGATCAGAAATCATGGGCAAAAAACTTGGAGTCATAGGACTTGGGGCTGTTGGTGTTTTAGTTGCGAATGCAGCTAATAAGTTAGATATGGAAGTCTACGGATATGATCCATTTATTTCTGTTGATACTGCTTGGAAGCTCTCAAAATATATTAAACATAGCAAATCTGTAGATGAGATTTTCAGAGAATGTGATTTCATTACGGTTCATGTGCCTTCAACCGAGCAAACAAAAGGAATGTTCAACGCTCAAACTTTTGAGATCATGAAGGATGGAGTTAATATCTTAAACTTTTCCAGAGATACTCTAGTGAATGAAGATGACATGATTGAAGCATTGAAGTCTGGAAAAGTGGCTAAATACGTCACGGATTTCCCCAATCCGAAAATAACCACTATGGAACAAGTCATTGCTATTCCGCACTTAGGTGCGTCGACGAGTGAATCAGAAGATAACTGTGCCGTGATGGCTGTTCAGCAAGTCATGGATTACCTTGAAAATGGGAATATAAAACACTCTGTGAACTACCCAGACTGTGAAATGGGTGTCTGTACTAATGCCGAGCGGATTGCCATTAATCATAGAAACATTCCCAATATGCTCAGCCAATTTACAGCAACGTTTGCTAAAGAAAACATTAATATCCCTGACATGATTAATAAAAGTAAAGGGCAGTACGCCTATACAATACTCGATATTGACTCCCCTTCCACCCCAGAAATTGCTAAGATACTCAGGGAAATTAACGGAGTTTTAAAAGTTAGAATTATTAACTAGGCATCACACCCGCCTTTGAAGTTTACGGATTCAAGGGCGGTTCGCCCTCGGAAATAACTAAATTGCTTGGGGGAAGGAATTTTTGGCTACTATTAAACCTTTTAAAGCGTTGAGACCTAGAGAAGATGTAGCGAGTCGAGTGGCTGCACTCCCCTATGATGTGTATAATCGTGAAGAAGCTTTAGAAGAAGTATTAAAGGAACCTCTATCGTTTTTAAAAGTTGATAGAGCTGAGACACATTTTACTAAAGACTTCAGTCCTTATGATGCGAAGGTCTATGAGAAAGCAAGAGATATCCTCCAGGTTATGATGAATGAAAGCCTGTTAATTAAGGAAGGTAATGACTGTTACTACGTCTATGAACTGATTATGGATGGCCGCTCGCAGACGGGTCTAGTTGGTTGTGCAGCGATCGACGACTACCTAAATAATGTCATCAAAAAACATGAGAAAACGAGAGAAGACAAAGAGATCGATCGCACAACTCATGTCGATGTTTGTAATGCTCAAACAGGTCCTATATTTTTAGCCTATCGTTCTCAAAAAACCATTAATGACGTTGTGGAGGTCATCAAGAAGACAACTCCCTTATATGATTTTGTGGCTCCTGATGGAGTGAGACATGTGGTGTGGAAACTAGATCAGGAAAGGGACATAGAAACAATATCCACAGGATTTAATAATCTAGAAAGTATCTATATCGCAGATGGGCATCATCGAACAGCTTCAGCAGTGAAGGTTGGCTTAAAACGTAGAACTGCCAATCCAGAGTACACTGGAGATGAAGAATTCAACTTCTTCCTTTCTGTACTTTTCCCACATGACCAATTGATGATTTTAGACTACAACCGTGTGGTAAAAGATTTAAATGGCTTGAGTAAAGAAGAATTTCTAAGTGAAATAGCTAAAGCATGTTTGGTTGAAGAAATGGGGTCAGAACCTTATCAACCTGTAAAGAGCGCTACCTTTGGCATGTATTTAGAAGGATTATGGTATAAGTTGACCGTTAAGGATGAGCTCCGTTCCGAGGATCCTGTTGAGGGGCTCGATGTTTCGTTACTTCAGAATCATATCTTAACTTCCGTTCTAAATATTAAAGACATAAGGACGGATAAAAGAATCGACTTTGTTGGTGGCATAAGAGGGCTTAAAGAACTCGAAAAACGAGTTAATTGTGATATGAAGGTTGCTTTTGCAATGTATCCAACTTCGATCAATGAGTTGTTTGAGGTATCGGATGCAGATAGATTAATGCCACCTAAATCTACTTGGTTTGAACCCAAGCTTAGAAGTGGCTTGTTCATTCATGAGTTAACCTGACACTTTTCCCATTTTGTTTTTACCCGACACTTAAACATCAGGAGGTAACACTAGAGAGGACTTTCTCTAGTGTTACCTCCTGTTTTGCTTTACCTAAGTTTTTACTCATTGTCGAGACATTTCGCCGTGAACTCTGTGTGCCGGACATACTATACCATAATCAGATTAATTTTTCTGATCATCTAAGGATAGTCTGATATCATAGCCAGTAGGCTTCTGGAAGACTCTAAGCCCAAACTCTGGAACTACCGCTAATATATGATCGAAAATATCTGATTGTATGCTTTCATAATTGGCCCATGCTGTATCATTGGTAAAAGCATAAATTTCCAGGGGTAACCCGTGTTCCCCCGGTGGCAATTGTTTCACCATCTGTACCATCTCTTTATGTATCTTGGCATGATTTCTCAGATAAATCTGTATGTAGGCCCTAAAGGTACCAATGTTTGTAAGACGCCTGACATTAATCGCATGTGAAGTGTCGACCTTATTTTCCTGGTTATATAACGCTATTTTAACTTTCTGATCCCTGATATAGTCAGATAGATAATGAATCTTCTCAAACTCATCTAACATTTCATCTGTGCAAAAAACAATACTAGTGATGTCAATATATACAGAACGTCTGATTCTTCTGCCGCCTGACTGTTTCATGCCACGCCAGTTCTTAAAAGAATCCGATACTAGAGCATATGTGGGTATGGTAGTGATAGTCTTGTCAAAATTCTTGATTTTAACTGTATTCAGTGATATATCTATTACATTGCCGTTAGTCCCATATTTGGGCATTTCAATCCAGTCACCCAAACGGATCATATCATTTGTAGACAACAGAATACCTGCAACTAAACCCAGCAACGAATCTTTAAATACTAAGAGAAAAACTGCAGTTAATGCTCCGATACCACTTAGCAACAATAACGGATTTTGTTCTATTATAGTGGCGATGATGACAATTCCACCTATGATATAGACAAAAATCTTCGCTACCTGAAGATATCCCTTGATTGGTTTATTCTTAGATACCTCATAGGTCCTGTAAATATCATCCATAGAATTTAAGAGGGCATCGACAACCAAAATACCAACTATAAAAATATAAGCTAATGAAAATTTTCTAATAATCGACATCTGCTCTGAAAGCGCTGTTGCAAAAGAATAAATAATAATTGCCGGAACAATGTGAGATAGCCTATGAAATACTCTTCGCTCTAACAAGACATTGTCCCATTCACATTGAGTATTATCTATAAAATGGGAAAGAGATCTTAGGACTACTTTTTTTGAACTGAAATAGGCAAATATACTGAGCAACGCAATAAAAATCAGTAGAATTCCAGTTGACAGGTATCTAGCCGCACTCTCATTCATGCCCAATCCCATCATCCAATTCATATTTAATTCGATCATTATAATTCCTTCCTTGTAAGATAGATATAGGGTTAATTTGTCTTCTGAAATAAGCATAAAATCAAACCAAATTCCAAAGCAATTGTATATAGTCTCATCAAATATGGACTAAACCATTCCTTTTCGAGTTTAAATCTCAAAACTATTCTCTTTATATTATTAATTTTGATTGTCCTTGGGGGAATTACGAAAAAAAGGTAATAAAATAACACACCTGCTGAACAGGTGTGTTGTTTTATTATCTTGAAACACTTAGCAGCTCCAAATCTACCCTAAACATCTCCGTTGTAAGCACGCTTCAAAGCTTCGATATCGAACTTCTTCATTTTGAGGAAAGCATCTGTGACTCTTTGAACTTCTTCCTTTGAGCCCTTGGTCATCATCTCGTTCATGTTAGCTGGCACGATCTGCCATGACAATCCGAAGCGGTCTTTCAGCCAACCGCACTGCTCGGCCTCAGGTACCGCAGAAAGTTTCTCCCAGTAGTCATCAATCTCTGCCTGATCTTCGCACTGCACCATCAGTGAAAAGGCCTCATTGAAACCGAATTCAACGTCATAGCCGTTGTCCATCGCAGAGAACTCCATGCCGAGTAACTTGAAAGCCACATAATTGAAAATCGCCTTCGATGACTTGGCTTCACCCTCTCCATACTTGCTGAAGAAATGAATATCAGAGTTAGGAAATATATTGGTGTAGTACTTAACCGCCTCTTCTGTTCTGCCGCAGGCATCACCAGAAAACAGAAGATTCGGCGTGATCTTTTGGGAAGTCATACCACCCTCGACAAGCATCAATTGCCAGGACAGGCCGTAACGATCCTGAATCCATCCGTACCACTTGCTGAAGGGGTATTCACCGAGTGCCATTAAGACACTGCCACCCTCAGCTAAAGATTTCCATAAGGCGTCCACTTCCTCGACAGAATCACAAGCGACCATCAAAGAGATCGCGGGGTTAAATTTGAAGTAAGGGCCAGCGCTGATCGCCATGAAGGACTGACCAGCCAATTCGAAACTCACAATTTCGCTATCACCAGATGGGGTGCCGCTAATAGTGTTCACGTGTATAACCCGTGAATCCTCAAACATTGTCAGATAAAATAGGGCAGCTTCCTTGGCTTCTTTGTCATACCATAAATGCGGGACGATTTTTCGCATATTGACTTCCTCCTTAATTATCAACTCATAACTGTCTTCAGCTTGTCCACCAGTGGAATATCAGCCGGCGCAAAGTCATATAAATCCAACTCCTGGCTAGTAACCCATTTGATACGGCTGTGCACGTTCAAGCTAAAGTCTCCGGAAATCCACTGGCACCGAAAAGCCATCAACTTAATAGTTCCGTTCTGATACACATAGATGCTTTCACCGAAGAGCTCCAAAACGTTGATCTCAACCTCCAGTTCTTCGCGGATTTCTCGTTTCAGGCATTCCTGGAGAGTCTCACCAAGTTCGATTTTACCACCGGGGAACTCCCATTTGCCCGCTAAATTTTCACCAGGTGCCCGTTCGGCGATCAGGACTCTGTTCTCCTTGATGATAATTGCAGCAGTTACTTCCTTCATGCTTTTCAGTCCTTCCCTCTCAGGATACTTGTGGCTTCTCTGTAAATCAAAGAGTGGTTGAAAGAGGGCCACATTTTGAATCCGTCCCGCGAATCCTCTAATTCCGCTCCCAAGAGGACACCTCTTTTCTGGGTTCAATTATTCAACGTAAAAAAATAACTGACAGACTTTTGAGCTTAGATTGCTTGATCAGCTTTTCGATCTTCTAGAGCAACTTGCTTCCTACGATCAATTATATCTTTATATATGTACAAGTTCTCTATAAATATCCGATCATCCTACCTATCAAAGGAATTTTTGTGACCTCCTTCTGATGAATCACAGCAGGATATCATTTTAAAAAAGATTGCAGGATTTAAATAAATTGCAAAGAATACTAATGAAAAGAATGGTTCACGTCGTTTTTTGGCAGACAGGGACACTAATTAGACTTGGTTAATTAGACTTGGTTAATTACCTTGCTTGAATCGCCCCGAGCCGATAAAATGGGAAGAGTTGCTTTGGTAGCAAGGGAGGGTATGTTTCATTAAAAATACGAGTTGCAAGTATTATTTCTTTTGGATCCTTGTTTTGGCATTTTTGCTATATCACCCGATTCATGTCCAGGCTGCCCCACCTAAGATTGAAACGATCAGCGTGGTCATGGATGACAACTATCCCCCTTACTCTTTTCGTGATAGTCAGGGTAATTTGCAGGGAATCACGGTTGACCAGTGGAAACTTTTTGAACAAAAAACAGGTATAAAAGTGACTATCACCGGGATGACCTGGATTAAAGCCTATGAGAGTATGTTACACGGCGAGTTCGACGTTATTGATACGATCTCCTATAATGCTGACAGAGCCAAGATCTATGATTTTTCAAAGCCCTATGCATCGATTGATATACCTATATTTTTTCAGAAGAATATATCTGGAATTACGGATGTTAATTCTTTAAAAGGGTTTACTGTAGCTGTGAAAAAAGGGGATAACTCTATCAATGTTCTCAAAGAACATGGCATAACCAATATTCAAGAATATGATACAGCCGAAGCTGTTGTCCAAGCTGCTAGGGATCACAAGGCCGTGATATTTACGATGGGAAAACCCCCGGCCCTATACTATCTGTATAAAATGGGAATTCAAGATAATTTTAAATATTCGAGTTCGTCATTGTACACCGCCCAATTTTTTAGAGCCATTAAAAAAGGGCATTCGGGGTTTCTGCCTACAATTAATGATGGATTTGCGAAGATCTCCGATAGTGAATATCAGGCCATTGATAAAAAGTGGTTTGGTTTGACGAGTGCGCCCTTCTATGAAAATCCCTTAATCAGAGTAATTGTTATCATTGGTGTGGCAGTTTTTCTGGCGGCATTATTATTGTTTATCTGGAATAGAACGCTTCAACGAATGGTCAAACAAAAAACCAACGAGCTATGGGATGCCCTCAAAGCAAGGCAACAAGTTGAAGCAGAAATCAGAGAGTTAAATGCAGAACTCGAAAGCAGAGTCATTAATAGAACAGCCCAACTGGAGGATCTAAATAGTGAGCTTGAAGAAAGCAATGCGATGCTTGAGGAAGAGATTGTCAAGCGTGAGAAGGTTGAAGAAGACATCAGGGAATTGAATGAGGAACTTGAAGATAAAATTAAAATGCGAACGAGTCAGTTAGACGAACTCAATGCTGTATTGGAACAACAAAACACCTTGTTGAATGAATCACAAAAAGTAGCACGATTGGGAAGCTATCTTAAATCTCTCAAAACGAGAGAATGGCAGTGTTCACCAGAGCTGCTTGAGATTCTTGGGATCGATGCAACTTATCCGCGCACGCAGAGAGGTTGGCTGGAGATTGTTCATCCGAAATGGAGGTCCAAACTTTTCAATTATTTTTCGCAGGTGACAAGGTCACAGGATCGCTTCGATTTTGAATATAAAATCATCCGTATTCATGATAGAGAAGAACGCTGGGTACATGAACTTGGAAAAGTTGAGTTTGATCACCGAGACAATGCGGTTCGTTTGATAGGTACTATTCAGGATGTCACGGAGCGCAAGCGTGCAGAAGAGAAAATCATTCATTTAAGTTTCCATGATCAACTGACCGGCCTCTATAACCGACGCTTTTTTGAAGAGGAGTTAAAACGAATCGATGTCGTCAGGAATTATCCCTTGACTCTTGTGATGGCCGATGTCAATGGTCTTAAACTGATTAATGATTCTTTTGGTCATGCTATCGGAGACAAACTCCTAAAAAGCGTTGCCGAAGTACTTCGCAAAGGTTGCCGCGCAGATGATATTATTGCCCGACTTGGCGGAGACGAATTCAGCATCTTGTTGCCTAACACGGAGGCTGCTGAAACAGAGCAAATTCTCGAACGAATCAATGCCCTTGCTGTACAAGAAAAAGTTGGTTCAATCGAATTATCTATTTCTTTTGGCTATGCCATAAAACGTTCTGAAACAGAAGATATCCATGACCTCTTAAAAAAAGCCGAAGATTATATGTACAAAAGAAAACTCTTTGAAGGCCCAAGTATGCGTGGGAAAACCATACAGACGATTATCAAAACCCTTCACGAAAAGAACAAACGAGAAGAACAGCACTCTTATCGAGTTTCCGCACTCTGCCAAAGTATGGGGGAGGCTCTTGGTTTGCTGGAAGGAGAAGTTCAGGAACTAAAAAGCGTCGGCTTACTTCATGATATAGGCAAGATCGCCATCGACGAAGAAATACTGAATAAACCGGGAAAGCTAACAAATGATGAATGGGAAGAAATTAAACGTCATCCGGAAATCGGTTATCGTATTCTAAGTACGGTCAATGGGATGGCCGAAATGGCGGAATACGTATTGGCTCATCATGAACGTTGGGATGGTTTAGGCTATCCGAAGGGTATAAAGGGTGAGGAACTGCCTCTTCAACCCAGGATTATTGCCATTGCAGATGCCTATGATGCCATGACAAGCGCCAGAAGCTATCGGGATGCTTTACCTGACGAAGTGGCTATAGCCGAACTTCAGAAGAATGCCGGGGTACAGTTCGACCCAGAGTTGGTGAAGGTATTCATCGACAAAGTTATCAATTCATCTTCCCTACGAGAGAGGGGAAATTGACGCTGTCCTTAATTTGAACGAGTTCACTTTGGCTATTAACTTCTCATAGACCTTATGCATATGAGGTTCAGTACTATAGACCGTGATTTCATCAATGGGAATCCATTTAACTCCACTATTTTCATCTTCTTTAACCATAAGTGTGTCGTTTTCATCCGCTTCAATTAAATAAGCAACGGATAAATGCAAATGAGGGGAAATGTAGTTTCCTCTCTTTGTATGCCCTAACACGGTCAGTACCTCCAAGGAGAAAATATCTGAGGAAACAGGGTAAATATTCTTGACTCCAGTTTCCTCTTTTAATTCTTGCAATGCAACCGCCAAGAGGTCTTCTTCTCCATCGGCATGTCCTCCGATCCAAGACCAAGAATTATAGATATTATGATGAATCATGAGCACTTTATCTTTTGTTTTATTGACTACAAAGGCCGAGCTAGTAATATGTGCGACCTCATTTTTCCTCGTTAGAACATCCTCAAATACTTCAGTACAATATATAATGACTTCTTTATCTTTTTTTTCTTGCTCATTATATGGGTCGTAGTTTTTTATTGACTTGAACAAATCATCCTTCTCTCCTTCGTGACCAGAGATTTCATCACCTATCAATTTTTGCCAGCAGATTTTTTGCGTTCACAATACCCTGATGATTTAACTCCCCCCCGATCTGTATAAGTTTAATAAGTCAGCTCAACTAGACAATTAATTAGAGAAGAGAATGGCTTAGTTTAAACCATTCCCTTCTCTCTGCATGGGTCACCTAAGTTCGAATATGATTGTTATTATTTGACCGAATAGGACATATCCGCCGTAGCAGAAATGGTAATTTTGTCTGGATTTTGTGGTTGGGGTATCGCTGAACTAGTTGGCGCAACTGCCCCCCTAATGTATGGTTGAATACCTAAATTTGGACTAAAATCTATTCTGAGGTAAGCTAATTTATCTAGTTCTACGCCTAATGCCTTGGCACTATAAAGAATGTTCTGCTTCGCACCCGCGATAGCCGAATCAATGACCTGTTCTTTGTACTTCTCAGGATTTTGAATAGAATAGTTGACTGAATTTACATTAACCTCGGTTATATTGGCTAGTTGATCAAGGATTTCCCCAACCTTGTTTAACTCCTTCATAGTGACCTCCAGACCACTGCTTGTTGAATATACCTTGATTTCAGTGTCAGCATTTTTGTTTGGATCTGTCTTGAGATAGGAATAGGTCGAGTAATTAGTAGTTTTAATTTCGTCTTTATCAAGACCTTCTTTGCTGAGCAAATCTATGGCCTTATTAACTGCAATTGCATTTTTTTCCTCTGCTAACGCCCCACTACTCTCTTCTGTTCGTACGGTTAAACTAAGTTGTACAACGTCTGGTTCTACGGTTACTACGCCCGTTGCCGAAGTCTCAATTGTGTTTGCTTGTGGAGTCTCCAGAGCTGAGGCAGGTTGTGCAAAGACTAATATTAATGAGAATAAAACAACTAGAATTTTCAAACTATTTTTCAAACGATCTCCCCCTTTTGATTATTTTAGATATTATATCAGAAAAAACTATATTTTTTAGAGAAATATTTTATATTTATGTCCCTCATCAGATTAAATGCGGGAATTAACACTACTATCCCGCTTAGAAAATGCCCGCAATGGTTTTTTGATTTCAAGGAAGGTGAGATAATGCTATGAAATTTTTAACACTCTCACAAGCATAATCTTGATTATCCAAGCAAATTTTAATTAACACATTCTCTTTTCTATCTTTGTAGATAGGGATTTCATTGACGAGTATTTTATAATGTCTTACTTCCACCCTACTGACAATCCCCAAATTCAGTAATATCTCTATATATTCGTAGAATGCAAATTTATAAGTAGAGTCATTACTCGTCCGAAAAACACCTTCGTCTTGCAACTTAATAAAATCGTAAATCCTTCTGACACTTCTATCATAAATAGCTGTAATATAGAGAAGCTCTGTATCCTTCTTTTTGTAAATACACCTATCGTAGATCCATAGTTGCCAAACCTTAGCCGGAGTTTGGATTAACGAAGAGTGTTCAACTTCCACGTCGAAAATGCCTGGGAAGGAATCTTCAGTATAACCGTGTTTTTCACAAAGCTCTAAAAAGAAACCTTCTTCTTTTTCGGTTAGCCCATTAAAGAAACCCTCTCTCTTTGCTAGGTGAAACTCAAAATCTCCTGCCCTACGTTTCTCCTGTTCTTCCTTGGCAATCCTTTCTGACTTTTCTTGTTCTACCTGGGCGAGCCTTAATAACTCTTCTCGCTCTGCCTGGGAAAGCCTCAGTAACTCTTCTCGTTCTTCCCTAGCAATTCGCGCTTCCTCTACCCGTTTCCTCTGCAATTCTACTTCAAGCAAGGCTTGTACTTCCTGCACAAATTGAGATCTCTTTGCTGTCTGCTTCAAATACTGTTTCATCGTACAAAGAGTTAAATGTTTTTGTGCCCTAGTCATTGCCACGTAAAATAGGCGTCTTTCCTCTTCGATAGCCTCCATTTTCTTATTTGCTGCATTTTTTACAGCTTCTAAATCCGGAATAATCCCCTGAATCAGATCGATTAAGTACACTCTTTCCCATTCAAGCCCTTTTGCAGAATGAATCGTCGAAAGAGTTACCGCTTTCGTTCCCTTATTTTTGTATGAGGTCTTTATTTTTTCTTCGAGATAACTTAATCGCTTGGCAAAGTCAGGTAGAGTCGATTCCCTGGCAGCTATTGTTTCTAAGATACTAAGCAGAGAGTTTAAGTGTTCTTTAGAAAAACCCAGATTTTTGCAAATCCTCTCAATTACTTTATCGTATCCCAGCTCATTACGGATATAACCAACGGCCTTGCTTGGTGAGAGTTTATTCAAACTTTTAAATTGCTCTTTCAGAGTAAGATACCCACTTTGCCTTGATTTCCCCTCCTGCTGCTCGGATAATATCTCAAAAATCGAACGATCAATCTTAATACCCTTTAGGTATTCTATCTGCGCTTTACTAATATAGGTCTCAAACTTACTCTTAATCGTATCAAGCACCGCGACACTTTGATCACTATAAGAAAAGCGCAGAAAATTCAAAATATCTTTTACGACCCAATGACTAAAAAATCGTTCCTTATTGGAATCCCGTATATAGAATGGAACCCCGCCCCGATCAAGTTCATCAACCAGAGTAATGACAGAAAGGTTATTGCGATAGAGAACAGCGCTTTTGGCAACTCCTTTATTGATTAGTTCTCCCAGAATAAACTCATTTTGTTCCTTATTCCCTTTAAATATCTCTATCTGGACAGTTTCACCAGGAACGTTTTTCGTAATCATTTCTTTATCGTAGCGCATTTTATTACTACGAATAAACTCCCTGCTCATACTGACGATTTCAGGCGTGGAGCGAAAATTCTGCTCCATCCGCAAAATTTCAGCCTGATCATAGACTTGAGGGAATTCTAATAGATATTTAGGCTCAGCTGCCCTAAACCCAAAGATGCTCTGGTCATCATCTCCCACTACGAAGAGGTTCCGCTTTGGTTTAGAAATTAATTCAATTATCTTATGTTGTAGTAAAGAAGTATCTTGGCTTTCATCTGTTAATATATAATCAAATCTCTTCTGATAAATCGCAAGAAGTCGCGGATTTTCTACTAATGCCGTATAAGCGATCGAAAGCATATCATCAAAGTCAATCAGTTGGGGTTGATGCATCCGCTTGTATTTCTCATAGTCATTATAAATAGTAACAAAATTTTTTACGGCTGCGGTTTCCAGCTTTTCAGGACTAATCAGAGAATTTTTTACAAAACAAATAGCATTTTGCAGTTCTTCTAACGTGTCCTCCGTAAGAGTTGAGGTATTGATTTGCTTAAATAAACTACGAAGCACCCCACTCTTACTTTCAGCTCCAGTCAGCTCTTCAATAATCTGATAGTCACGCCCCTTCTGGCGAAAAGCCGCCCGAACAACTTCATAAGCGTAACTGTGTATCGTGGAAAAGTGAATAGTTCCGATATTCTCTCCGAAATTCTGAGTAAAGCGATCACTCATTTCTTTAGCTGCCGCCCGCCCGAACGTTAAACAAAGTATTCTGTCCGGATTGACATTTATAACCAATACGAGGTATGCCAAACGTAAAATTAGAACCGTTGTCTTTCCTGCCCCGGGCACTGCCAGCAGCAAGAGTGGTCCCATATCATGCACAACTGCTTTCCGTTGTGCCTCTGTCAAGTCAAAACCCTTCTCTTTTATCCAGGTAAAAAACTGTTGAACATTCATTATTATCTTATTTCCCTTCATTGGAATCCGAGGGCTATTTGCCAATTAATTGACTCTCGACCTTGTAGATAATCTCACAATCACAAAACCCGCCATTTTTCTTAAATATCTCAATTATTTCGTTAATTTTTCCTCGGTTGAACTGCATCTGAGTGAGAATTTGGTTGCTCAAGCGAAGAGTATGGTCGCAGGTTAATCCTGAGAGTTTCTCATTCAACCGATAAAAAAACATTCTCTTAAAAAGCAGGCTCAATACATCAAAGTCCTTGTTTAAACTTGCCTTCTCAACATTAAAAAGGGCGTCATACGTTAGAGGTGTCGTTTGTAATCCAGAGACAAGTCTATTATTAACTTCTTCTCTTATTAATTTTCGGTCTTTTAATACCTCGTTTTCAGGGGTTAGTTGCTCTCTGAACTCTCTTCGTTTTTCTCTGTTAGCCGATCTTTTAGCATACCCTAGTGACATGTACATTGCCCCCTTGCTCTTTATATTTCCACATTTAGCCTTTCCGTCTGTTCGGGATTAAATGCAGTAAATCTGTCAATTCTGACCGACTCATCATCCATTTCTTGAATTGTATCATCAATGAGTTAATAATTCCGATAATCATGTAATTCTGCCAGAATAATGATACTACACCCCTCGATCTATTGACAAGACAAGTCTATTTAAATAGACTTTCCTATAAGTCTAACCGCCAACCTTGGTGAATGAACACTTTCCGAACAGGAAGCTGAGATACTGAAGCAAATATTTGAAGAGTCGGTAAAATGAACACCTTTTTAATCAAATTTTAATTTAAGTCAAATAATCCTTGAAGTTTTTTGGGTTAGAATTCATACATACTCAATTGCGTCACAAAAACTATGATTCAGGTTTTTAAGCAACGTGGAATCCTAACAAAAACGAGGAGGAATATTTATGACAACCTTAGAACAAGTGGAGAAACTCCGTGCCATGGCTAATGTAAGCTACGATGAGGCGAAGGCCGCCCTCGATGCGTCAAATGGGGATTTGCTGGAAGCCATTATCGATTTGGAGAAACAGGGAAAGGTAAACGCACCGAACGGAGGCGGTTATTATAGCAGCGAAAAAACCGTGGATGCAAGCGAGGTGGTCTTCAACAAAAGTTGTTGGGAAAAAGAAAATAAAAACTGTAACGGTGGAGAAACCTTTTCTTCTTTAATGAAAAAATTGGTGAAATTCTGCTTTAAAATCCTCCGCAAGAGCACTACAAATTACTTTGAAGTGCTCAAGGGCGAGCAAAGCAAAGCCTCTGTTCCTGTCATCGCTCTAGTCTTGTTGTTAATTTTCGCGTTTGGGGTTACCATTCCACTGCTCATTATAGGCCTATTCTTTGGTTTGCGATATCGCTTTAAGGGACCAGATTTTTTGGGGAAGACGATCAATGACGCGATGAATAGCGCTGCAGACGCAGCCGAAAACCTTAAGAAGTCTATGAATGACTAAAATTAGGGCGGTGGGACTTGGAATGAGTTCAAAAATACTGATTATTGAGGATGAGGAAAAGATTGCCCGATTTGTCGAGCTTGAGCTTGGCTATGAAGGCTATACTACAACCAAAGCCTTTGATGGCAGAACAGGGCTTGAACTCGCCGAAACTGGCGAGTTTGACCTCGTTTTGCTGGATATTATGTTACCTCAGTTAAGCGGCATGGAAGTGTTGCGCAGAATTCGTCGGACCTCTTCCGTCCCCATCATCATGCTGACGGCTCGGGACAGCGTGGTGGATAAGGTTTCCGGACTCGACAGCGGTGCGAGCGATTATATCACCAAACCCTTCGCCATTGAAGAACTTCTCGCCCGGATTCGCACTGCTCTCAGAAAAAACACACAAGAAGATGTGGCGTTGTTGTCTGCCTCTGGTCTGCTGTTGGACCTGAGTCGTCATACGGTGACCATGATGGGCAAGGCCATTGACCTGACAAAACGTGAATTTGACCTTCTCCACTATCTGCTTAAAAATAAGGGAGTAGTTATTTCCCGGGAAACACTGCTTGAAAATGTCTGGGGGTTTGATTTTACGGGAGAAACCAACGCCGTCGATGTTTACGTGCGTTTTTTGCGAGGCAAAATTGACGAGGTATTCGATATTAAACTAATTCACACCGTAAGGGGAGTGGGATATGTGATTAAGGATGAAAAGTGAGCCGTTAAACAATCCCCCTAACCGTATAGGCCATAAAATACGATTTTCCCTTGTCTTGAAGCTCAACCTCAAACTTTTTTTCCGTATGCTCGGGCTTTTTTTGACCCTGGATCTCATTTTGTGCCTGGTGTCCGGAGCAGGACTGATCGTACGTGCCGAACAGACCGTGACCGCGGCGGTCGGAATAGTGAACCAAACGGGGCTTCCTTCTCCGAATGCAGAAAACTGGCTTGAGCTCACCGGATGCAGTGTTTCGTTGCCCACAGGGGAACCGAAAGGGATCCAAATACCCAGACCCCTCCAGACCTATCTTTCCAAGCAGACCGCGTCCGGTATCAGAAGTATCGACCTGCCGGATTCAATAAGCTTGACCCTTTGGGAACGATTAGAGGGTGTAACCTACAATGTAACAATCAATGATAGCAGTCGTTCTTATCTTATTTCCATCCGACTTCAAGGGACCCTACAGATATTTGTCGTGATGTTGGTAATAGTATTGATTTTGGAGCTCTTAATGCTGTTGCGCAGTTTTTTCTCCGGCGCAAGAATGATCCGCAAAACCCTCCGACCCATTGCAGAATTGGCTGAAACGGCACATAACTTGAGCACCGACGGCGTCTTTACACCGGTGCAACTGGAAGTTCTGGCAGGTAAATTGGACGACATCAATGCCACAAGGCTCGATACGAGAATTTCGCTGGGGGATACGCAAAGTGAACTAAAAACCCTCGCCTCTGCCATTAATGGGATGTTAGATCGAATCAACGAATCCTACCGTTCCCAAGTGCGCTTTGTGTCGGATGCGTCTCATGAGCTAAGAACACCGATTTCAGTCATTCAGGGGTATGCCAATCTGCTGGATCGCTGGGGGAAAAATGATGAAAAGACACTGCAGGAATCCATTGATGCCATCAAAGATGAAACGGCTAATATGAAAGGCTTGGTGGAACAGCTTTTGTTTCTGGCACGGGGCGACAACAACACCATGGCACTGCAAATCGAACGTTTTGAATTGTCTGCCCTGTCCGTAGAAGTGCTGCAAGAAACTCAGATGATTGATGCTGGGCACGAATACGCTTCACAGGTTAGGCCTGTTTTCATTAACGCGGATAAAAGCCTCGTCAAACAAGCGACGCGGATCCTG
This sequence comes from Desulfosporosinus sp., assembly GCA_031292095.1. Classification (GTDB taxonomy): domain Bacteria; phylum Bacillota; class Desulfitobacteriia; order Desulfitobacteriales; family Desulfitobacteriaceae; genus Desulfosporosinus. The sequence goes on along the minus strand of JARLHU010000169.1, from coordinate 24,784 downwards.
ATTGACAATGCCATGAAATACACGCCCGCAGGTAAGCGGATCACCATTTCTGTTACCAAGGCCCAAAACTTTGCCCGGTTGACCGTACAAGACGAAGGCATCGGAATCTCTCCCGCTGCGATTCCTCAGATTTTTGACCGTTTCTTCCGCGCTGACGAATCCCGCGCCAGAGCCACAGGTGGCACGGGGCTGGGCTTATCTATTGCGAAGTGGATCACTGAACGACACGGCGGGCACATGGAGGTTTTAAGCAGGCAGGATATCGGTACCAGAATTTCCATTGTTCTCCCCACCGCGCCCGAGACATAATGATGATCATCAGGGTACATTTCTGAGCGACTGTACTTCATTATAAATGCAGATCATACTTTGTGAGTTAGACCGCCGCTGTTAATAACGGAAAAATAGTATATAATGAGGAAAAAAGTATTATGTTGAGGTGGTGGATAGTTCATGAATCCAATTGATAAGCCGATTGTTCAACTTGCGCTGAACAGTTTTCTCAACCGCGAAGTGTACCTCCACCTAGAGACGACCAATGGAGCCTATGCAGTCCATAACCAAGAGAGCGCTATGACAGTGGGTGCGTATATCCGCAATGGTCGCATCTGCTTTGGACGAGGGACTATTACAGGTGAGGGCCCGTACCGCGTCGGACTCAAGATGGAACTCGGCTGGGTTTACGCTGAAGGACTGACCGATTTTGAGATGGAGCAAGAAGGTCTGCTCCTGCTTGCTGGTCATGATCAAGAGGGACGGTTAGCTGTGGCACTAGAGCTCAGTTTGTCCCCGTTTAAACTGTAAGGCAAATTTTCACTAATGTGGGAGGAATAATTCTTGGAACAACATGTTCTCGTAGTTTTCCCCCATCCAGACGACGAAACGTTTGGCTGTGGCGGAACCATAGCACAATTCACTAAATCGGGTATTCCGGTCACTTATATTTGCGCTACTCTGGGCCAAATGGGACGCAACATGGGAAAACCATTCTTTGCGACCCGCGAGTCGTTACCCGCTATTCGAGAAGCTGAGTTGGAGAAAGCTTGTCAGGCTATTGGCATTCAACACGTAATTAAACTTGGGTTACGCGATAAGACGATCGAATTTGAAGACCCAGAACTCCTGATCGATCGCATTGAGCGAATCCTGCGCGAGGTCCGACCTTCCTTAGTCCTTACCCACTATCCCGGCTTTGCGGTGCATCCGGACCACAATGCTCTCGGTGACGTGACGCTCCGTGCCATTGCTCGTCTTTCCGTTCAGGATCGACCGACAGTTTACGGCCATGGTTTTGCTCGGGACTGTCAGGCTACGCTCGGCCCGCCGGACATCGTCAACGACATTACAGCCGTGTCTGAAGTGAAGCTGGCAGCGATCAGAGCACACAGGTCTCAATCACAAGTGATTCTCTCACGGATCGAAAAAGGGGAATTCAAAGACTCGTCGAAGAACCCGTTTAGCCACATGCTTGTGAGTGAATCATTTTGGACTTACAAATTTTCGTAAGGGCACCCATAATGTTCATCTTATAGCGCCTAGACCTTCGTTCCAAACTGTTTAGTTTGAATGCCCCTTATCCCAGTATTCGGGATAAGGGGCATTCAAACTAAAGCTCTATTCTATGCGCAGTGCAACGAGGACTCAACGCAATTTGTAGTGTCTAGAATCTTTTTCGCGGTTTCCACTTCTTCACGTGTCCCATGTGCGATCAGCATGAACTTATCCGACTTAACTGACGTTTCGTATTTGAGGATACTGTCTTTTGGAATCCCAATGCTGTATAAAGCCGCTCCAAAGGCATTCATTCCTCCCACAATAGCAGCACTTTCAAGTGCGCCAACAATCCACACTACCAACGGCCCACCTACAACGAGGGGACCGATCCCAGGAACGAAAAAGAATGCGGAGCCGAATAGTAATCCCCATAAGCCTCCCCAGAATGCGCCCAATTTTCCCCAGTATTTGACTCTGTCACCCGTATTATAATAGCCTACCACTTGCTCATCAGTCTGATAGTCCTTGCCTACGACGGATAATTTTTTCAAATTGAATCCTGATCTCTGAAGTTCTTTGATTGCCTCCTCAGCCTCGAGGTGGGTGTTGAAAATAGATACAACTGAATTTTCGACTGACATACGCGCACAACCTTTCTTTATGAGTCAATAATTCTAGGATAACATTTAAATAAATGTTCTTAGATTATTTCCCTCTCCTTAAAGATAATAACAAAGAAAAATGCCATTCTCATGGCATTTTTCTTATATTAAGGAGCCATTCTTTACGATTGATACAAAAGTATTTTATCCTATTAAGACTTTTCCTCTCTTTCCAATGCCGCCACTTTCGCAAGACGGCGACTGAACCGTTCGGCCCCCTTGAAATGGGCGCTCAGGAACATCTGAACCAAATCCCAGGCTAGAGCATATCCTGTGACCCGGCCGCCCAGACACATAACGTTCATGTCGTCGTCCTCCACTCCTTGATGCGCGGAGAAGGAATCCGTGATCAATGCTGCCCGCACGCCGGACACCTTGTTGGCCGCAACGCAAGCCCCTACCCCGCTGCCACATATAGCAAGACCCCGGGTGATGACTCCACCCCTCACCACTGCTCTGGCCAAGGGCACCACAAAATCCGGATAGTCATCCCCTTTAACCAGTTCATGGGCACCGAAGTCCGTTACCTCATAACCGGCGGTCTTGAGGGCAGCAGTCAGTTGCACTTTCAACACAAATCCACCATGGTCTGAAGCTATGCCAATGCGCATCATTTCTCCTCTACGCTCAGCATTTTCTCTATCGGCATTCCGTCTGGACTCCATTTCCAGTTCCGGATTTCCGGCATGTCCTGACCGTGCTTGTCTATGTACTGCTTGTGCTCGACGAGCTTATCCTGCACCATCTGCTTCAGATAAGCCCCCTTGGAGCCCAAGTGCGGAAGCCGATCAACCACGTCTTGCACCAGATGGAATCGGTCCAGGTCGTTCTGTACCCTCATATCAAAGGCCGTCGTGATCGTACCCTCTTCCTTGTAGCCTCGGACATGCAGGTTGCGGTTGGTCCGGTGATAGGTCAGCCGGTGTACCAACCCGGGGTATCCATGAAAGCCAAAGATAATGGGCTTGTCTTTCGTGAAGAGCGAGTCGTAATCAATTTCGCTCAGCCCATGTGGATGCTCCGTGCTAGGCTGTAGTCTCATCAGATCGACGACATTGATCACTCGGAGTTTCAGATCTGGCAGATATTTGCGCAGGATGGAAACGGCAGCCAGAATCTCCAGGGTAGGTGTGTCTCCGCAACAGGCCATTACCACGTCCGGCTCGGCGCCCTGATCGTTGCTGGCCCATTGCCAGATACCAATTCCTTCCGTGCAATGCACGACCGCCTCTTTCATGGTGAGCCATTGGGGCAGTGGGTGTTTACCCGCAACCACCACGTTCACATAGTGACGGCTGCGCAGACAGTGATCGAAAACCGACAACAGGCAGTTGGCATCGGGCGGAAGGTAAACGCGTACAATATCGGCTTTCTTGTTAATGACGTGGTCGAGAAAACCTGGGTCCTGGTGCGTGAAGCCGTTGTGATCCTGCTGCCAGACATGAGAGGTTAACAGGTAGTTCAAGGAGGCGATATTCCGCCGCCACGGCAATTGCGCTGTGACCTTCAGCCACTTGGCGTGCTGGCTGAACATCGAATCGATGATGCGGATGAAGGCCTCATAGCTGTTGAACATTCCGTGCCGTCCGGTGAGTAGATATCCTTCAAGCCAACCCTCACACTGGTGCTCGCTGAGCATCGAGTCCAGCACGCGTCCAACGGGCGCCAGAAATTCGTCATTTTTTACTGTTCGGGCGTCCCACTGACGATTGGTGACCTCAAAGACCGCGCCTAGGAGGTTCGAGACCGTCTCATCGGGACCGAAGATTCGGAAGTTGCGCTGATCTTGATTCAGCTTGACCACGTCACGCAAAAATCTAGCCAATACGAGCGCGTCTTGTGCCTCAACAACACCAGGCGAAGGCACCTCTACCGCGTGAACGCGGAAATCCGGCATGCGCAGATCGCGCAGCAGAATTCCGCCGTTGGCGTGGGGATTGGCACCCATCCGCCGCTCGCCTTTAGGCGCGAGTTCGGCCAATTCCTGTATGAGACGTCCGCTCTCATCGAAGAGCTCCTCTGCCCTGTAGCTCTTCATCCAGCTTTCAAGCTGTTTGAGATGATCGGGATGCTCCGAATCCACTAGCAGAGGCACTTGGTGCGCTCGGAATGTGCCCTCGACTTGCAGACCATCGACAACTTTTGGTCCTGTCCAGCCCTTAGGGGACTTGAGGACGATCATTGGCCAGCGTGGCCTAATGGTTTCGTTCTTGTTCCGCGCATTGCTTTGAATTTGCCGGATCTCTTCGATGGTTTGGTCCAAAATGGTGGCCATGAGTTGATGCATCTTTTCCGGCTCGTCGCCTTCCACAAAGTAGGGCGTCCAGCCGCAGCCTATGAGGAATTGTTCCAATTCCTCATGCTCGATGCGGGCCAGGACTGTCGGATTATTGATCTTGTAGCCATTGAGGTGCAGGATCGGCAGCACGGCTCCATCGTCAATCGGGTTGAGAAACTTATTGGAATGCCAAGCAGTCGCCAAGGGGCCAGTTTCCGCTTCACCATCGCCTACGACACAGGCGACGATCAGATCAGGATTGTCAAACGCGGCCCCGAAGGCATGGCTGAGCGAGTACCCCAGCTCGCCCCCTTCGTGAATCGACCCCGGCGTTGTCGGCGCAACATGGCTGGAAATCCCGCCAGGAAACGAGAACTGTGTAAACAGCTTTTTCAGCCCCGCTTCATCCTGGCTGATGTTCGGATAAATCTCACTGTAGGTACCTTCGAGGTAAGTATTGCTTACCAGTGCTTGTCCACCATGACCAGGGCCGGCTATGTAGAACATATCCAAGTCATACTTCTTGATGACCCGGTTCAAATGTACATAGATGAAGTTCTGGCCCGGCGTCGTACCCCAGTGTCCGACCACCAGCGGTTTTACGTGCGACAGTTTCAGTGGTTGCTTCAGCAGCGGGTTGTCATAAAGATAAATCTGACCTGCCGATAGATAGTTGGTAGCGCGCCAGTAGGCATCCATCTTATGGAGTAGTTCTGGGGAAAGAGTTTTTGTCTTCATGGTTCATTTCTCCTTTTCAGTCAAAGTCGAGAACGCGGTAACTATAAAAGGTTTCGCTTCAGCGGTTCGCCAACCTGGTATAGTGCGAACTTAATGCTCGATGAGTGCCATTAATCATCACCCTCCAATCCAAACGAAACTAGTTTCGCACACGTGGACTTGTAATCCGTGTGAAGAATGCTTCGAATCCCCAAACCTTTCGCAATCTGGACGAACATTGGGGTGTTTTCAATATAGACTACGTGCTGGGCTGGCACCTGGGCGATATCCAGTGCCAGCCGAAAGATGTCTGCGTCGGGCTTGCGGACGTGGACGAAGCAGGAGGAAATAAAAGAATCCACAAACCCGTCCAACTTAAACTCTCGAATCCGATACTCATTCAGTTCACGTCCTTCGTTGCTGACCACGACGATCTTCAATCTATACTTTGCCTTAAGTTTGCAGACCAGTTCGATCATCTCGGGGTAAGATTTTGATTGCGCGAACATGAAGTGCCGAAACTGAGCCGGAGAAAACGGTCGCTCCTCATAGAACACCACCTGATCTAAATATTCTTCCAGCGTGAGCTTTCCGGCCTCGTAGGTTTCGAAGGTCAGGTGATGCCGATTCTCCATCTCGGCCTCGACCAACTCCAGCTTAAAGTTCGTCGCCGCCCGTTTGCGAGCATGCCGATCCCACCCGTCGGTGAGCAAAACGCGGCCGATATCCAGAAACAACGTCGTGATCGGGGCTGTTTTTTCCATTATGTTACTTTCCCCCATTCATTAGCTGTTGAACCCAGCTTATCGTTGCCACAAAATCTGTGCTGCTTACAGAGGACTTTCCTGCAAGGGACTCTCTTCTCAAATTCCATGACACCTCTTAGCCAAGGCCTCCATCAACTTGTCGAACGGATGGTTGAATTTCTCGACGCCTTCTTCCTCGAGTTGCTGGGTCACCTTGTCAATGTTGATGCCGAGCGTCGACAACCGCTGCAAAACACGATCGGCTTCCTCGACATCTTGTTCGAGGCGAGCCTTCGGTTCGCCGTGGTCGCGGTAGGCGTCTAAGGTTTCGACTGGGGCCGTGTCCACCGTGTCCGCTCCGATGAGCGCCTCAACGTATTTTACGTCACTGTAGTCCTGATTCTTAGTACCAGTGCTAGCCCAGAGCAGCCGTTGTGAACGGGCGCCCTGATCAGCCAGTTTCTTAAACCGATTACTATTGAAGATTTCCTTGTAGATTTGATAGGCTACCTTGGCGCTGGCGATGGCAACTTGCCCGTGCACCTGCTTCGCAAACTGTACCTCATCGCCCTCCTGTGCAATAATTTTTTCCAGCAGCGGGTCCACCAGCGCATCAATGCGGCTCACAAAAAAACTGGCCACCGAGGTCACATGCTTCACAGACTTTCCTTGGGCCAGGCGCGCTTCAATGCCAGTGATGTAAGCTTCCGTTGCCTGCCGATAGCGGGACAATCCAAAGAGCAACGTCACATTGACGTTGATTCCCTCGCTGATAAGTTGTTGGATGGCTTGCAGTCCTTCAGTCGTAGCCGGGACTTTGATCAGGACGTTAGGGCGATTCAATGCAACCCATAAACGGCGGGCTTCGGCAATCGTGCCGTTGGTATCGTGCGCCAAGTGAGGATTGACCTCCAGGCTGACATATCCATCTTTTCCGTCAGTCTCGTCGTACACAGGCCGGAACTCATCGGCAGCGCTCTGCACATCACGCTGACTGAGAGCTTCATAAATTGCCTTGCAGTCTTTTCCAGCCAGAGACATGGTCCGAATGTCTTCATCATACTCATGGCTGCCTGCAATCGCCTTCTCAAAGATGGCTGGATTCGAGGTCATCCCCCGTAATCCATCTTCTTCGATCAGTCGCCGAAGCTCGCCGCCGGCAATCAGATCACGTCGGATGTAGTCCAGCCAGATGGACTGACCGAGCATTCCCAACTGTTTCAAGTAATTTTCTTTCATTGAACTTCCCTCCTTAGTTATATGAAATGACAAATAGATCTCCTTCTTTTTATTGAATGCAGCTTAACAGCATCCTGAAATCATATTTTCAAGGGTAATAAGAACAGATTTAAATAGTAGTATTATCTAGATTACATTATATTTTTTTCTCTATTTTAGGATGATAACAGAAAAAAATGCCATTCTCATGGCATTTTTCTTGTATTAAGGAGCTATACTTATCACAATCCAGGGGCACAACAAAATCTGGATAACCATCGTCCGACTTAAGCTAGCTGTCGCCATAATCCATCACTTCATAGCTGGACCTGCGAAAACATCCTGACCGGTTCCTGGTCGCAGTATCTAAAGAATTGATACCCCTGTTGAATCGATTATTAATTCCTTTAATTCTGTTGAATGACCACTCCCTAAGTCAGCTTTCTGAACCAGATCACGCAAATAATTCATGAGTTCCTCCGAAAGATCTCCCCGACGCAACGCATAATCTATTGTCGCTTCCACAAAACCCAGCTTGTCTCCGACGTCGTATCGCCGACCTTCAAATTCATAAGCGAGGATTTCCTGAAATCGCCCAAGTTCTCTAATCCCATCCGTGAGTTGAATCTCCCCGCCTTTCCCTGGGGGAAGGACAGCTAAAATATCAAAAATCTCCGGATTTAAGATATATCGTCCCATTATGGCTAAGCGAGTTTCCGGGGCATCCTCAGAACAAGGTTTCTCTATCATACCCTTTGCTCGATAGAGCCGATCGGCAAATTTTTCACCATCCACGATCCCGTATTTAGACGTATCCTCGAGCGGAACTTCCTGAACCCCAACCATACTTGCTCCATAGCGCTCGAAATGATTCATCATTTGGAGCAAAGCAGGCACTTCAGAATAGATGACATCATCCCCTAAAAGGACCGCAAACGGTTCATTTCCGATAAATTTGCGGGCACTATAGATCGCATGCCCCAATCCTAACGCTTCTTTTTGCCGCACATAATAAATGTCCGCCATCCGAGCGACATCCTGAACTAAATCCAAAAGTTCCTCTTTCGCGTTTTTCTCCAAGAACGCCTCTAGTTCCATCGAGCGGTCAAAGTGGTCTTCGATAGCCCGCTTATTGCGTCCCGTAACGATAATAATGTCTTCAATTCCGGATTGAATAGCCTCTTCTACAATGTATTGAATGGTTGGTTTATCCACAATGGGCAACATCTCTTTAGGTTGAGCCTTAGTTGCTGGTAAAAAACGGGTTCCTAATCCAGCCGCAGGGATCACTGCTTTACGAATTCTACGCATTTCTCACTCTCCATTTAATACAAAAATTCAAAAATTATTTTAGCCCTTTTCTACGCTAACATTTGCTCTGCGATGTTAGCGTAGATCCTCCCAGCATTCGATCACAATGTTTTTTTAATGCTACCATACAAGACAAGCAGAATATATCATACATGAACAATAGTTCATGGTCACAAGGTAAGCATCACTTGATGAATTCCGCCGTCATCTTTGAGGATAAAGAAAGCTTCTCCGTTCCACTCTGCCACGGAATGCCCATCAAGTTCTAATGCTGTCCCCCCTGTGCATTTCCCGAGGGGATTAAGTACCTTGATCTGATAGGTCGTTTCTCCCCAGCGATACGTCACTTCATACTCCGGCCACTCTTTGGGAATGCACGGTTTAAGATAAAGGCGTTCTCCTCGCCGCTTGATGCCCAGGATGCCCTCTAAACCGGCTTGGTACATCCACCCGGCGGACCCGGTATACCACGTCCAACCACCTCGGCCTATGTTATGGGTCTCGGTGAAGATATCCGCTGCCATAACGTAAGGTTCTACTTTATACTGCATAACTTCCATGGGCGTCCTGGTATGGTTGACCGGATTCAGCATTTGGAAGAGTTCCCAGGCTTTATCTCCCTCTCCCAGCTTAGCCCAAGCAAGAATACTCCATATCACACCATGGGTATATTGTCCTCCATTTTCACGCACACCCGGTGGATAACTCTGAATGTAGCCTGGACTCGGCACCGTGTTCTGAAAGGGAGGAGCAAGCAGGCGTGCCAAACCATGTTCTCTGTCCACAAGTTCCCGCTCAAAGGCCTGCATGGCAGAGTGCGCTTTATTTTCGGGTGCCGCACCTGAAAGAACCGACCAGGATTGCACGATCGCATCAATCCGACACTCGCTGTTGAGGATCGAGCCTAGAGGTTGTCCATTGTCGAAATACGCCCGGCGATACCATTGACCATCCCAACCATGCTCATCGAGGGCTTGAGTTAGGTCAACCATTTCCTTACGGTAATAATCCGCCAATTCATTCGCCCGTCTCTTGGCGCAAATTTCGATGTAATCCTGTAAAATCCGACAGATGAACCAACCTAGCCAGACGCTTTCTCCTTTTCCTTCGCGACCAACCTTATTCATACTGTCATTCCAGTCGCCACCTCCCATCAATGGTAGTCCATGAGAACCAAACTTTAGCGCATGATTTAGTGCCAAGCGACAGTGTTCAAAGAGAATGCCCCCTGTTTCGGCACTTTTAGTCTCAGAATATCGTTCTGTCTCCTCCTCGCCTAAGGGTAAGTCTTCTAAGAAAAGAACCTCTTCTTCTAAAATTTGCTCATCTCCAGTATGTTCGATATACCGGGCTACCGCATAAGGCAACCAAAGCAAGTCATCGGAGAAACGGGTGCGAATTCCTTGTTTTGTTTCCTCGTGCCACCAATGTTGGACGTCCCCTTCTGGGTATTGATGAGCTGCGTGGAGCAAAATCTGAGCTCTGGTCAGGTCTGGCCGAGTATGCAGTAAAGCCAGCGAGTCTTGTAGCTGGTCACGGAATCCAAAGGCTCCGCCCGCCTGATAGAAGGCTGTCCTAGCCCACAGTCTACAACCTAAGGTTTGATACAATAGCCAGCCGTTAAGCATGAGGTTCATTCCCTGATCAGGCGTGTGCACTTGGACCTGTCCTAAAAGATTTTCCCAGAATTTTAGGACTCCGCTATATTCAGCGGCTATCCTGTCTTCCTGCCCAAATTTGTTTAATAAAACTTGCACGTCTTCGTGAGAGATCGCTTCACCCAGCAAAATGTAAACCGTTCTTTCCTCGTGAGGCAAAAGATCCAGCTTAACCTGTATTGCCCCGCAGGAGTTATAGGTTAACCCTGCAGAGTTGGACAAGCAGACGCGCCCCAGAGCAGCTGGCCGTTTAAGCCGACCGTTTTGGCCTAAAAACTCAGTGCGATCCCCTGTCCAACTCTGCTCGATCACGCTCCCTAAAGTGTGTACCTTAAGGAAGGCTATCCGACCTCGGAACGTTTCTTGGTAGGCATTAGTAGCCAACAGGGCCTTGGACGAATCATCCCATTCTGTAATAATGTACGGCGCATTAGTTTCTCGCAGAACCCCTAAAACCCATTCCGCATAATAGGTCAAGGAAAGGCGCCGTTGGCGAGTGGTCGTATTTTTAAGTTCGACTTGTAGGATCTTCACAGGGTCAGATTGGGCAACAAATACTGTTGATTTTTGCCCAATACCGTGGCTGTTGTGTTCAAATTGAGTATACCCGTAACCATGACTCACCACGTACGTTTCTTCCTCTCGAATCGGGGCGGGAGTTAAAGACCAGTACTCATAGCTTTCCTCATCGCGCAAGTAACAAACTTCTCCGGGACTGTCGGAGACTGGATCGTTGAGCCAAGGCGTTAATTTATTTTCCTGACTATTTTCTGCCCAAGTGTAACCTCCTCCCATTTCGGAAATAAGACATCCAAAGTTAGGATTAGCAAGGACATTAATCCATGGAGCCGGGAGCATAGTTTGACCGTTAAGAACTATTTTGTAAGTCTTATCCTGGGTCGCGAACCCTCCCAGACCGTTGAAAAAGACTAAAGAAAGGTCAGGATTTAAGGGATATGAGGATTCGGTTAACAAGGCGCTCTTAATTTCAACCTCAACTGGATAAGCTGGTGGCTTTTCCTGGTTAGGCCTCAATTGGGAATACAAACCCTGACCGCCTCGCAGGGAAATCCGCGCTACCGTTTCCAACAGAATCTTGTCTGCTTCCGGCATCTGATTGGCTTGGCGTAAGAAGATCCCACCTGGTTTATCCAGAATATCACGCTGTGAGCTTTGGTCCAGTAAATCGCGCAACGTCTCTTGTAAGACTTGGTTGTAACCACCCGGGCAACCGTTGAGTAACACTAAATCAATACTCAATCCTATAAGCCGCCAATACTCGTGAGCTAGCAAAATCGTATGCACAACTTCAAGTTCGATGACATCCTCTACCCGGACTAAGACAATCGGATTATCCCCGGAAATGCCGTACTTCCATAGACTCGACTGTCCTTTGCTGTTGCGGAGAATACTTTGTTCCCGCCGAGAGCGTACAGGATTAAAATATGATATTTGAGAAATCATGCGTTGAAAAAGGTTCACTAGATTCACGGAAATGTCCAAATAGCGCAACTCGATCTGGCTGCGTGTCCAGGCCAATTGGAACGTTCTCTCCACTTGGTGCTCCATCGTGAGATACGTTACCAGTTCTAAGGCTTCCTGACGAGAGTCGGCTGCCCCCATCACATACGTTAAAGTAACTTGCTCACCAGAGGGAACCTCAACCTGACGCCGCAACGAAAATATAGGGTCAATCACGGTCCCTACTGTTCCAGGCAGACGCCTCTTTTCCTCGACTGCGTGGGGATTGTCTGTCGAACAGCCCCGCCCTAAGAAACGTCTGCGATCGGTTTCATACTCCAGAGCACCTACTGTTTTGCCGTCAATATTTAGGGCATGGATTAACCAAGGACACGTTTCTTCCGAAGTACCCGATGTACGGTGAGCCAGCAAACACTCTGGAGTTTTGGCAAATTCCGTCTGCACGAAGAGTTTATTAAATGCTAGGTGAGCTTCGTCGGCATTCTGGGGTGAAAGAACCACCTCCAAATAGCTCGTCAGCTCTATAAAGTGTGTCGATTTTCCGGAATTAGTCAAGGTAATCCGACGAATCTCCGCATCACGTTCTGGAGAGACGCTAACTTCGGTCACCGTGTGTATAGCACCATCCGTACGTGAATAAGTGACTTTCCCAGGTGAATAATCCATTTTTTCTTGAGAGGATGTTACTTGGCAGGGTTGAAAAGTTGCCGACCAAAGCGTGTCCTCTGTTTGATCGCGAATATAGATAAACGTTCCCCAAGCATCGGTAATCGAGTCCTCTCGCCAGCGCGTCAGGAATAAATTGCCTAACTTGCTATATCCACCACCGTGGTTTGTTAACATGACCACGTACCGCCCATTGGAAAGAATCCTAGCCTCAGGCAAGGGCATGTCGGAACTGGTGAAAGTATGCAAAACTTCCAGCTCTTCTTGGCGAGGGGATACCTTTAAAGGCGTAAAATCCGGAGTCATCACGAGGACTGATTTAGGAATCCGCTCCTGCAAAATCAATTCAGTGGCTTGTACGCGAGCATCCGTATGAAAACGGCGAATATTGCATTCGTCGAGGAGCAGATTAGCCAAGGCTAGTAAGCTCATACCCTGGTGGTGAGCCATAAAACTTTTAATGACCGTGTGACTTTGACCGATTGGCAGTCGCCGTTTGGTAAAGTCAATCGCCTCAAAGAAACCATACTGACCACGGGCTCCTAACATTTCTAAGCGGTGCAGGTTCTTTATCACGGCCTGAGGATCGAACATGGCCGCTAGCACGGTTGCATACGGTGCAACGACCTGATCTTGTTCCAGACCCCGTTTAAACCCTAAACCCGGAACTCCAAAGGCCTGATATAGATAATTCATTTCGAAATCATAGGCGCTATAGCTCGATTCCGAGATTCCCCATGGTAATTTTTGAATTTTTGCATAAGCAATTTGCTTAGCGATTACCCCCAGATAGGTACTATCCAAAAGAGTATCGTGGAAATTCTTCATAATAAGCGAAGGCATGAAATATTCAAACATAGTCCCACTCCAAGAAAGCAGGGTCAGGGTTCCATCCACCTTTGTCAAGGTACGTCCCAAAGCGAACCAGTGGCTCAAGGGAAGTTGGCCCAGCGCAATACCCATAAAACTTGCTTGTCGTGCTTCAGACGCCAGCTGATCATAATAAGTCGTTTCACGTTGTTGGGTTGATGCATTAAAGCCTAGTGCCAAAAGACTGGCCTTTTTATCATAGAGAGGTTTAAAATCAGTCTCGGTAATCAAGAGCTCGATACGCTCCATCAGACGTTTTCCTCGATCCCACCAGTCTTGTTGAGCAATATCATCCGTTTCCCAAGCTTTTAAGTCGACTTGTGTTTTAGCCAAGCTTGGAACAAGACTATTCAGTTCCTCTAGGGCAAGATGCACTTTGAGCATAACTTTGTCAGGCAATTCCGTCTGGTACGCAGCATCCGAGAGTGCCTGATACCACTCGAAAAGTGAAAACTCCGAATGCTCAGCTAACATACTCAATCTTGCTCGCCACTCTATCAGGAAGGGAGTGGGTTGTTTTTCCCCTGCTAGAAGTGTCAACATTCCTTGTAAGGCACTGCGATCGACGAGCGGTTTTTCCAGCCATTCACTGATTCCTTCTTTGGCGGTCAGCAAGTAAGCCACCAGATTACCGCTATCCACCGCCGAGACATAGAGCGGTTGAAGCGGAGCTAAATCCAAGGTGTCATACCAATTATACAAATGCCCCTGCCATTTAGAGAGCGCCTCCACCGTCGTGATTGTCTTTTCAAGGCGCACCAACATTGTCGTCGTGGTTATAAAGCCAAAATCCCGTGCGGCGATTGTCGAGGCAATCAATAGCCCAATGTTGGTTGGAGAGGTGCGGTGGGCTGCACCATTGGGAGGGTCTACCTGCAAGTTATCTGGAGGCAGCCAATTGTCTTGCGGTCCTACAAAGTCCTCGAAAAAATTCCAAATTTGACTAGCCAGTAAGCGGAATTCTTGCTCGTCCTGATTTGTGAAAATAGGTTTTTTCTTAGTTAGGGGCTGACTAAGCCAATATGCCCAGAAGGGTCCGCTCAACCAGAGTAAGCTGAGGGGAAGTGTAACGATCAAGTTGCTCGGATTATCCATGGCCGTCAACAGCAAAAAAAGCGTTACTAAGCTATAGCCGGGCCAGAAATAGCAGACAAAACCCAATAAAGACTTGGGTGTACCTCGCTCCGCATCAGCAGCTGTGACCCATTCCAACAAGTTTTTTCTGGAAATCAACAGGCGATAAAGCGTACGCACAATGCCCTCAAGTAAAATCACGCTTTGAAAAGGGAGCATTAGGGTCGTGATGGTGACTTGTGCTATGACCAGCAAACTATGTTTAACGATCCCTCTCTGTCGAAGGAGACTGATCAAATGCATCCAAACCGGCAGTAAAAGCGTCAAGGTAACCACTCCAACCCACCCTGCACGTCGGCCTGGCAAAACCGTCAAGCCTAAAAATAGTACCGTACAAAGCGCCGGACCGAGAAGGCTGCGCCGTAAGTTATCGGACATCTGAAACCGTGTGATGACGGGTAAATTAGATCGCATCCATTTCCCCTCAGGACTCCGCACGAAGGGCAAAAGCCAGCGCAACAGTTGCCAATCGCCGCGAACCCAACGTTGCAGTCGTTTTAGATAGGATAAATAAGTTGCTGGATAATCGTCAACAAGTTCCACATTGGAAACAAGACCTGCTCGTAAAAACCCACCTTCCAAAAGGTCATGACTGAGGACTGCGTTTTCCGGAATTCGTCCACTCAAGACCTTATCAAAGACCTCAACATCGTAAATTCCTTTGCCATTAAAAATACCGTGCCCGAAAAAGTCTTGATAAGGGTCTGAAATGGCAAAGCTGTACGGATCAATTCCTGGCTCGCCCGCAAAAAGATGTGCTAAGCGCGAGTTTTCTGTACTCTCATGGCTTGCTGTTATGCGTGGCTGTAGTAGGCCAAATCCTTCCACAACCTTGTTCTGTTCTTCATTAAGCACCGGAGCATTGAGAGGGTGAGCAATCATACCAATCAAACGTTTGGCACTTTCGCGCGGCAGCACGGTATCTGCGTCGATGGTCAGCACGTAGCGCACATTCCCGAGGGTGTGCATATCTCCCACAATCACGTTGTAACTGGTATTCTGATTTCCCCTGAGTAAAGAGTTAAACTCCATCAGTTTACCGCGTTTGCGTTCCCACCCCATCCAGACTTCTTCTTTAGGGTTCCATAAGCGCTTGCGATGAAACAGGTAAAATGTAGAGCCCTCCATTGCCAAGTACTGAACATTTAAACGTTCTATCAAATGACGCGCAACGTTCAGAAGTTGCTGATCTTGAGGGGTTGCTTCTTGCTGCGCATCCCGAAAATCTCCCAGTATCGCGAAATGAAGGTTAGGGTCCCGATTGGCCAAAAACTGCACTTCTAAATGGTGGCACATTTTCTCAACATCCTTAGGACTTGACCATATCGTCGGAATGACCACCATCGTCAAGGCCTCTTGGGGTATTCCTGAAGCATACTCTAAACAGGGCAGAGGTTGGCTTTTAAGAGTATGATTAATCAGCCAATGCAAGACGGAAATAGCCCACTCACTGGCTGGTATGCCTATAGCTAAGCAGACAACGATCAGTGTGCTAACCTTTAATTGTTTAAATCCCTGCTCCCAACCGATAAAACCCAGCATAAATGTGGCAAGGAAAGCGCTTAGCAAAATTAGATATAGAACGATCGGGTGTTCTTTAGACCTGTAGACGAGCTGGCCCCCCCAGGATACTCTTGACTTAAAGGCATGGTGAAGTTCCTGAAGTCCCCGAAAATTTAACAAATAATAGCCAACATGCTGCTGTCGGGCGTCCTTTTGCTCTGATCCAGTGGCATCCAACGCCAGGCAGAGCACGGTTTTAGCTACTTGAATTTCCGACACTTTGAGCCGACGGGCAGAATCCTCCACAACCTGGCGCATATGATCTCGGCTGGCAAAATCCATAGCACCGTAGACACCTAATGGGTCCTGACGGAGTATTTGTTCCACGTGGCTTAACGATTCAAACTGATCTTGCCAGACCAAGTGTGCTACGGTCCGCAAACTGGTGATTAAATTCCCGACGGTCGTATTGTTCTGTGCTTGACGTAGGTGTTCCAGAGTTACTAGATTTTTTAGAGTCACCCCCATAGTTTCCGCCTTGCGTTCCAGCCAAGTCTGAACCAAGTTCGTGTCTTCCGCATAATTCTTCTGCCGAGCGACAATGTATTCAACAAAAGAAGGGTCTAACTCACCCATTGTCCGATCCGTTAATTCTAAAGCCTGTTTTAGTTCTCTTGGCGAGCGAAGAAGCGGTTCCCAGGTTTCTAATAGCCCTGCGGCTTGTCGGTAAGCCTCCTGCTTTTTAAGTAGGTTCGTGAAAACCGTGCTCAAATTCTCAATCAAGGCAATGCGCAGGAATAAAGGCACAGCCCATAATTCGCTCATCTTGAGCACGGTCACTGTCTGAAGTTCCAGAAAATAGTCCACTGTTTTTTGAACCTCGACATGTCCGTCTGTTTGGCGGAGATACGTTTGACACATTCCAAAAATCCGCACATCTTGAGGCTCTTCCTTCGCTCGGGGAAGCTTTTGAAAATTATTCTTAGGCCACTTTTGTTGCACAAACAGAGCTTGCTCCTTGATAAAATAGATGTTATCCAACAACCACTCTCCTGCAGGTACAAGGGTTATTTCTACTTGATCAAATTCGCGCAGTATTTTCTCAATGTTCATTAGGTTTTCTACCCACAAATCAAAGCGTTTAAGGGTTAGATCGGTTCTTTGTCGCCCTACAGGAAAGAGACCTGTCAATAAGGTATGGGTTTGTATAAATTTGCCTATGTTTAACATTTTTCGTCCTCCCGATAACACTACCCCTTATTTTTGAACTTTAAAAATTATTTATTTGCAAAAAATCCGCACATTCTCTTATTTAGGGACAGATATATGACCAACCCGCTGCTTTTCTTCTAACTATTTCACCGCCGCCAGAAGAATCGACCGTCACAAAATCAAGCAATTCGTTTTTCCGAATCCCAAACTTGCGCATAGCATTAGCACATGCGCAGAATACAACTTGTTTTTCTGCTAATTCTTTAAGCATGGGTCCAAATTCACTCGTATTTTTCACAAATACCTTCACTGCATCGCCATTCGTCACCATTTCTATTTCCAGATTTTCCACACCAATATCCGAAATTAAATTACGAATATTATTAAGGACAACACTGACTTTAACCTGCTCATACATATGAAATACTACTTTGAACTTATTCATTAAAATGCCTCCCCTTGCCTTCCTGAAATATTGCTGCTTTACATAGGCTCA
Organism: Desulfosporosinus sp.; assembly: GCA_031292095.1. Taxonomy (GTDB): domain Bacteria; phylum Bacillota; class Desulfitobacteriia; order Desulfitobacteriales; family Desulfitobacteriaceae; genus Desulfosporosinus. The sequence goes on along the minus strand of JARLHU010000169.1, from coordinate 7,337 downwards.
TGTTAAACTCCAGCTACTCTTCGATGTTGAAAAAATGGCCAGATTATCGAACCTAACTAGTCATATTTAGAACGCACCAACTTTGACCTTTTTGGCGTTATCCTTAAATAGTGAAACTAAATTTGATACATTAATCTGACCCGTAATTAATTTTCGTATATCTTCAATTAGATTTGTGTTTACAATTCGCCTTGCCGAATCTTTAATCAGCTTGTCAAGGTTTCGCATAGGCTCTTCGGGATAAACGTCATGTAATGCTTCGATCGTACTTTCTAGAATAAGAAAATACAAAAGGTAAAAACAAAATTCCTGAACGAAGAGAGCCAATTTTTTTTCCTCCGTTTCGCCTTCTTGAATGGCTGTGGAAAGGCCTGATCGAAAAGACCTGAGTAGGAGTTCCGACTCGATTCTTTCGTTTTTAGCTATTATTATCGCAAGCACAGAATCCACTATTTGCTGTGTCGCGATTGACTTATAGGCCAAGTCTCCTTGGTAATTAAATTCCTCTTGAAATTTCCCTGCAATCATTGTACTGATAGCATTCAGACCAACTTTCATAATCGTTTCAAGATCCCGATCGCTAAAAAAGTCTGTTATTTTTCGTTTCGTCAGAACTTCTACTGCTAATATCGGTACCATATCCTCAACTTTAGTTTTCAAACTTGTTGGTGAAGAATTTAATTTGATGATTATCTTTTTTGCAGAAACACAGCCCATTTTTATAACCCCCCTTTATCGTAGTTGTTGAAGTTCTCAAATTTTTCAAATAACTAATTCTTAGCTAAAGACTAGCACTGTGTTCAAAGTTTGTACATAACTATGACCTGTTGTCATAATCAGTAATCACTATTTAAAATTCGCCGACTATTAAGCTATTAAGTCGAAATAAAATGGATTTTGTAATACTTAATAAGTTGATAATCTTAATTCGGAGTGAAACTCGCATTGAACGACACATGCGCCATAACAATCCATTCACCCTCATACAACGTAAAGACGGGGGTTATTTTGTATTAATATGATATTGCGAAATCCGTATGTTTCGACAGAATAGTTAATAATTATAAGTTGAACATAATATATATTTATAGTACACATCAACTATATCGATTAAAGCACTTCTTTTGGTACTCCTAGCAAACTCAATTATAATGACAAGATACCCTAGGTACTGTTTAACATATGGGAGGGATTATTTGTATTTTCGTATCGACAGAGGTTTGTATAGTCTAGTCGAAATTAACTCCAAATATTAAAATCCCCTAGAAAAATAAGTCTAGGGGCTAACGAAATGTTCAGTGTGTTAACGTTTCGCGAGTTACGGTTTCAGGAATTTTTTCTAACCATCCATATTGGATTAGCAAATCTGCTCCATCTTTAGCAATAGCAAGTATCTCAGCCATTAGTTTAGTATACGTTTCTACAATATCTTTTCTCATTATCCTCGATAACCCAGTTCTGGGTATCCTTACAGGAACGAGGGTCTTAAACGATACTGGTAAATCGGCAACAGCACCTACACCGAAAATATTAGGATACGTTTTGTGTTGAAATCCGTCGTTTACCGGTAAGAAGGCCTCATTAGTGCCTAAGCCTGCTGAATTCTCTACTGAATTTGGTCCTTTAGATTTTGGCATTATTATTGAAAATCTGTAGGGGAGATTGAATAGACAGTCAGACTGACTGGTTATATTCTTGAATGTGCCTAAGTTAATTGAGCGCGAGCATCGGATGACCCGATGCTTTTTTTAATTGGTAACAATATCCAAGATAGTTGACAAAATAAGTAAACACGTCTATTATGAAATTGTATTTTACTTTAGACGAGGTGTTTGTTTGTGTATATACGAAGAGCGTTAGAAGATACTGTCCGAAAAGCATCAGCAACATTTCCAGTAATGCTTGTAACCGGCCCGCGCCAGGTGGGAAAATCGACGATGCTCGAAAGATTGGCAGAGCCTAACCGCAAAATTGTGACGTTGGACGATCCGGATATCCGATACCTAGCAAAGAGTGACCCTGCATTATTTTTGCAAAGATATACACCGCCTGTTTTGATTGATGAAATCCAATATGCTGCTGCCGAATTATTTCCGTATATCAAAATGGCGGTTGATAAATCAAAGCGTAACGGGGATTTTTGGATCACCGGATCACAGGCATTTGTCATGTTGCAGAACGTCAGCGAATCCCTTGCAGGACGCGTCGGGATTATCAACTTATTGGGTTTATCGACTAGTGAAATCAATGCAGTTCCATCCGAAGTATTTACGACAGACTCGGAAAGGTTGATGAAACGCATCGAAAAGGCTAAGAAGTATGATCTTAATGGTCTGTATTCCCGCATCTTTAAAGGCTCCATGCCGAAGCTCTATGCGGATGATAATATGGACCTTGAAATGTATTATCGCTCCTATATCGATAGTTACCTTAAACGTGATATAAAGGATTTGACACAGGTTGCAGATGAAATGGCGTTCTACAATTTCATGACTGTCGTTGCGGCAAGAACAGCGAGGCCTGTTGTGTATGACGAAATCGCCAGCGAATGCGGCATATCATCTCCTACAGCAAAAAAGTGGCTTTCCATCCTCATGTCATCCCACATCATCACACTTGTCCAGCCGTATTACAACAACCTCTTAAAGCGGGTCACAAAGACGCCGATGCTTCACTTTCTTGACACAGGCCTTTGCGCCCATCTCTTGAAATGGGGTAATCCCGAAGCTCTGGAAAGAGGGGCTATGTCCGGGGCATTCTTCGAGAGTTATGTTTTTTCGGAGATTTACAAGAGCTACCTGAACGCAGGAAAGGAACCGCCCATTTATTATTACCGTGACAAGGATAAGAAGGAAATTGATCTGATAATCTACGAGAACGGAGCGCTTTATCCCATCGAAATCAAGAAATCAGCTTCCCCTGGCAAGGACGCTATTAAGCATTTTGGTGTGTTGGAACCCGTTACAGAGCCAGAAAAGTTCGGTGAACTTTCTCAGACAAAAATGAAAATCGGGAACGGCGCAGTCGTCTGCATGGCAAATGATCTGCTTCCCATCGATGCAAAGAACTGGTATGTTCCTGTATGGATGATCTAATTTAATCATAGCAGGAATATTAGGAACAATGTGGAAGGTAGTTTATAGAAGTAAAATTGAATTTAATAAGGTTAATAAGGTTAATAAGGTGGTGGTATACAAATGCTGATGCCTATTGAAGCGACATTATTATTTGGAGTTTACAGTATTCCTGTAATTATTATTATGTGGGTTATCAAAAAAATCCACAACATTGACAAGAATCTAAAGATTATTGCCGATGCACAGAGAAATCATAAAGTAGAATAGGGTTTATTACTTTAAATTACAGAACGTTAATACGCCTATGACGCATTCATAGAACATTGTCCAAAGTAAAAGCACCACGATAGTTTACTAGCGCCCAAGCAAAAACGAATTGATCTTAGAAATAGAATATCTTTAAGCCATCAAGCGTCGGAATCGTCCCGGCGTTTTCTTATTGTCAATTAATCACGTCGGAACCGTGACTGGAATCACATAAGGGCGGCGTTTATAGTGATAATATTAGCCCATCGGATAAAGAAACCAAGGCGCAGGGAAAACCCAAGGACGTCAAATATAAAATGAATGGAGTTGTCATTTATGTTTTGTTATCAATGTCAAGAAACGGCCAAAGGAACCGGTTGCACGATCAGTGGGGTTTGTGGGAAATCAGAAAATGTTGCTAACTTACAAGACCTTCTAATTTACACACTCAAGGGGATTGCAATTTATGCAGTTCAAGCGCGTCAACGCTTTCTCGTTCGCCATGATGTTGACAAATTCATAATGGAAAGCCTCTTTAGCACGATTACCAATGCTAACTTTGATAAAAATCGTTTTGTAGAACGGATTCAAGCTGGCCTCACCCTACGCGAAGATCTTAAACAAGCAATTCTTAGAGTGGGTGGCACGATTCCGGCGAACTTACACGATGCAGCGACTTGGACGGCACCCGCCGATGAGTTTGAAGCAAAAGCAGCGCTAGTTGGCGTCTTAGCGACTGAAAATGAAGATGTTCGCTCACTCAGAGAGTTACTCACCTATGGTCTAAAGGGAATAGCCGCTTATGCCGAGCATGCCTATACTCTGGAGTATAAAGAAGCAGGTATCTTCGCGTTTATTGAAAAAGCCTTAGTAGCTACATTGGACGATACGCTCGTCGCTGGTGACCTCGTGGCTCTGGTCTTAGAAGCAGGAAAATTCGGGGTTGACGTCATGGCACTTTTGGATAAAGCCAACACCACCTCGTATGGCAATCCGGAGCTCACCAAAGTAAACATTGGTGTCAGAAATAACCCAGCCATTCTTATCAGTGGTCATGATCTCAAGGACCTCGAAGAATTGCTCATCCAAACGCAAGGTTCGGGAGTGGATGTCTATACTCACGGTGAAATGCTCCCAGCCCACTACTACCCAGCGTTTAAAAAATATGACAACTTTGTCGGCAACTATGGAAATGCTTGGCATAAACAAGTCAAAGAATTCGAATCCTTCAATGGTCCAATCTTCTTAACCACGAACTGTCTTGTTCCGCCGAAAGATTCCTACAAAGATCGCGTCTACACCACCGGAGTTGTTGGCTTTGAAGGACTTAAGCACATCGCTGATCGCGCTGACGGTAAAGCAAAGGATTTCACGGCCTTAATAGAGCATGCTAAAAAATGCAAAGCACCGACAGAAATAGAAAAAGGGGAGATCGTGGGAGGATTTGCCCACAATCAAGTCATGGCTTTAGCCGACAAAGTAGTCGAGGCAGTGAAAACAGGGGCCATTAAGCGTTTCTTCGTCATGGCGGGTTGTGACGGTCGTATGAAGAACCGCAGCTATTATGCCGACTTCGCGAAAGCGCTGCCTAAAGACACGGTGATCCTCACGGCAGGGTGCGCTAAATATCAATATAATAAACTTAACCTAGGGGATATCGGTGGTATTCCGAGAGTTCTCGATGCCGGACAATGTAATGACTCTTATTCCTTAGCAGTGATCGCCCTAAAACTCAAAGAAGTTTTCGGATTGGATGATATCAACCAACTTCCAATCTCCTATAATATTTCTTGGTATGAGCAAAAGGCCGTTATCGTCTTACTGGCCCTTCTCTACTTGGGTGTGAAGAACATTCACTTAGGACCGACGCTTCCGGCTTTCTTATCTCCCAATGTGGTTAATGTCTTGGTTGAAAACTTTGGGATTGCTGGTATAACTAACGTAGAGACCGACCTTAAAATGTTCATGGCGTAATAGTAATTCAAACAAATATCTGGTTCCACACTATGTGTTAGATTCTCAGGTAGTAACGCTCCATGCTTTGAATAAGGTATCAGCGAATTTACAAATTGCTGATACCTTTAACTTTCAGCATCTGGCGGTTTTCAAGCCTTATGTGATAACAATCACAGTCACAATTAGAATACTATGCTATTCTGAAGTAGCCAAAATGGATAATGGAAGCGGGGTCTATAAAATGGGATATAAGTTTACTGCTGAAGCGTTTAATGAGCTTCTCAATAGTTTAAAGAAAAAGTACAAAGTGTACGCACCTATCTTATTAAAGGGCAAGGGGAAGTTTTCTGATACGGATTTAGTGGGATACAATGAAATTTCTGCTATAGAAGACGTCGTTTTCACTCACAAATCGTACTTTTCCCCCAAAGAAACGTTTCATCCAGTTACTCAGACTCTTTTTTATTTTAATGAAGACGAGTATCGAGAGCCTGCTGTCGATGAACGGGGGATCTTGCTATTTCTGCGTTCTTGTGATATTCATGCCGTGGAACGTCTCGACAAAATCATGTTGGAAAATGGGCCTACTCCCGACTATTACTATGAACGGCTGAGAAATAAGGTCAAATTTATCGTCATGGATTGCCCAGATAGCTTTGACAGTTGTTTCTGTGTCAGTATGGGTACTAATATGACCAAAAATTACAGCGCTTCTGTGCGTTGTGAGGCTGGTTATTATCTCTGCAACGTATTAGAGGATATTGACGGTTTATTTTCCCTCCATGGTGAGCAAGTCGAGGTTATCCCACAGTTCGTCCAAGCAAATAAGCAGACCGTAAAAGTCCCCCAAAGCCTGAACCTGGGGTCTGTATTAGAAAACCCCATTTGGGAGGATTATGGTTCCCGTTGTATTGCTTGTGGGCGATGTAATGTCGTTTGTCCAAGCTGTAGTTGTTTTACGATGCAAGATATTTTTTACGAGGATAATCCTAAATGTGGAGAGAGACGGCGGGTTTGGGCCAGTTGCCATATCGACGGATTTACAGATATGGCTGGTGGGCATAGCTTCCGTAGAAATAATGGAGAACGCATGCGCTTTAAGGTGCTGCATAAGATCTCAGATTATAAAAAGAGATTTGGTGTTCATATGTGCGTAGGGTGTGGGCGATGCGATAATGCTTGTCCGGAATATATCTCGTTTTCCCAGTGTGTCAATCGCTTGGGTGAAGAGGAGGTGGCAGAACTTGACTAAGAACAATTTCTTGCCCTTTAGGGCTAAAATCTTAGAGAAGCTAAAACAGACAGAGATCGACTGGACGTATCGTTTAGAGTGCCAGATAAAACCAGTATTTGGTCAATTTATGGAAGTCTCTATTCCCGGAGTAGGAGAGTGTCCAATATCGATCAGTGATTTTGGAGAGGGTTATATTGAGATGACTATCCGCAAAGTGGGTAAAGTGACAGAGGGTATCGACCGGCTGGATAAAGAAGATTATCTCTATCTGCGCGGACCGTATGGACATGGGTTTCCTGTGGAAGAGTTTCATAACAAACATTTGATTATTGCGGCCGGTGGTACGGGACTCGCTCCGGTTAAAAGCGTCATCAATTACTTCTATGCTGACCTTGGACACTTAAAAGGGTTTGACATACTTTGCGGTTTTAAAACTCCCAGTGATATCTTATTTAAGAGTGACCTGGATAAATGGGCGCAAGTGTTTAGCGTTGAAGTAACGGTTGACAAGGCAGATGAGGATGAAACAGAATCTGCTGACAATCCAGAGATTAAAACAAATGCTTGGCCAAGTAAGATTGGCCTGATTACCAACCTGGTTCCTGACTTGCAAATACCATCCCTCGCAGATACCAGAGTGATCATCGTTGGGCCGCCGATCATGATGAAATTTACCGCTCAGGAATTCTTACGCAGGGGTATCGCCAAGGAAAATATCTGGGTTTCCTTTGAACGCAAGATGTCCTGTGGACTTGGCAAATGTGGGCATTGTAAGATTGATGAAACCTATGTCTGTCTGGAAGGGCCGGTATTTAATTTTATCC
>JARLHU010000023.1 GCA_031292095.1 Desulfosporosinus sp. | reverse complement strand
CCTGTAACACTCGATAAAAACCAATTTTCGATTTTCTACAGTGTAGTTTCCAAGGAGTAATCACCAACAATTATTTTTTTTAGTGGGTCATGTCCAGAGTTCTGAAGTTACCTATTACCAATGAGTTTGTACCTCCTCAAGTGAGCAAAAGGATTGCTCACTTGAGGAGGTACTTCTCTTTTTGTCCTTAGACTTATCAATGATACCATCTGGTTCGAATTAGCTAATTCAGTTTGTTTCATATCTCACAGCTCCCAGACATCTCTATCAATGCATCATTAATCTTTGATACCCGATCCTCATTAGTAAGCACAATTAAATAATCACCAGGATAAATAATAGTGTCCCCTTTTGGTAGAATTTCTTTTAATTTGTTTACCAGCCAATTTAGACCCCATACAAACTGCAAACTCTAATATAGATTTATGTTTCTCATTTCCTATAACTACACTTTCACCTTGCTTATGTAAAATCCTTTCCAATAAGGACTCATAAATTAGTTTTGAGCCTAGAAGATCAGCCACCATATAGGCTCGAAAGGTATACACGCACTTAAAAGACAATTTAGAGGCCATTTTATAGAGATAAATAAGTAAATTTGGTAAATTAAAGCTGTTAACAAATACGCACATGTTTATGTTAGTGGACATAAGTCCGAAGTCATTAGAGCTAAAGCTGATTACGAGTTCTAGCGCCTAAAAGTGTAAACAAAAGTGCACATTTAGAGAATCATCTTGCTTGGCAATTTGTAAGAGCAAAAGGACCGTAACCTTCGTCATGGGCGAAGACGGAAGATCAGGAACTAGAAACACTTGTTGGCATAGGAATTGCAACATAATTCGATAGATTCAGCCTAATTTGATTTTGATCTAAAGGCTAGTTATAGCAAATCTTAAACACAAGTCGTTTTGGGGGAAAGCACTTTAGACAGGGGTTAAGTTTACAGAATGTGAAAGCGAGATTCCATCGTTTTCCTTCTTTATGTCAAACCTATCTGAGGATGAGTCGGATAGAAATCCTACGCCTAGAACGTGATAAAGTTCTAAAAACTTAGCAGAAGAGAATGGTAACCGTAAAAAATGGTCAATCGTCCTAATGGACATTGAGGATGAGATGGAAGAAATAGCAGAACAGTGTCATTTTTGATAAAGAGGGCCTAGGAAGGAAGATACAGCATCATGGAACAACACTTTCTTGTGTTCAAAGAGGTTGCAGAAACCAAAAACATTACCTTATCAGCTAGGAACCTTCATATGAGCCAGCCTAGCATTAGTAATCATATCAAGAATATGGAGGATAAATATGGTGCTCGGTTTTTTGATCGTACCAATAAAGGGGTCACTTTGACTAAAGAAGGTCAAATTTTATACACACATGTTCGGAGTGTCTTGGACCTTCTTTCGAATGCCAAAGAGCAGATCGGCGCCCTAGTAAAAGATCAAAGAAGGTTGATCTACCTTGGTGCGACTTTAACGATTGGAGAATACATTCTTCCCAACATTTTGGCTTTTTTGTACAAGACTCATCCAGACGTGGATTTCAAAGTAAAGATAGCTAATACAGAGTTAATTGCTCAAGATGTTTTGGAACAAAACATACATATTGGCCTTATTGAGGGGCCAGTCCAGCGGCATAGGGACCTTAAGGTAGAAGGCTTTTGGGAAGACGAGTTGGTAGTCGCAATTCCATATTTTCACCACTGGGCGTCAAGAAACAGCATCAACCTAGCTGAACTTCCGCATGAACGTCTGCTAACGAGAGAGGAAGGATCTGGAACCCGCAATGTGATGGAGATGGCCCTTAAAGAGAGAGGGATTGATTCGGATCAATTGAATATAACGATGGAATTGGGAAGTACTCAGGCGATTAAACAACTGGTTTCGGCGGGACTTGGAATTACAATTATTTCTTCTTTGACTGTCTGTCGGGAATGTGATCAAAAAAAGTTAAAAACATTAAAAATTCAAGATACACCTATTACTCGGCCCCTCAGTATTCTCACCAATGCCCGAACTACCCAGACTAAAGATGAGCGCATCTTAATCAACCTACTTCATGATCGCAGGTTGTTATCAGATGTCCTTAGTAAGGATTATAATGAATTTGAGGAATACGCAAGTAGGGTTCGCTTTCCTTACCCAGTAGTGAAAATTAAGCTTCCAGATCATTCAAATCAGTACCAGTTAGTTTAGAACATGCCAAATCAGTAAGTGATAACAAAGCCCCGCGCCTGTAGCTCGGGGCTTTGTTGATTGAAATGGTAGGCTAATGAAAGAAAAATGTCATAATAATGGCATTTTTTCCTGTTATCATTCTAAGTGGAGAAGCTATACAAAGCACAGCATCTTTCTCCATCAATAGAACTTGCAGAAAACCTAAATAGTGGAAGGATGATAAAACATGTTATGGACAATCGTCGTTATTCTAGGGATCTTATGGCTTCTTGGTATGGTCACTTCGTATACCGCGGGCGGATTAATTCATATCCTTCTCGTAATTGCTTTAATTATAGTGGTGATAAACTTAATTTCAGGGAAGAGGGCGCTTTAGTTAACGGATATTGAACTCGGTGTTAAGAAAGGATTACTATTATGCTAAACAAAGCCAAAACACTAAGGAGCTACAAATTGCACAGCCTCGACGGGGAAATAGGGAAGGTCAATGAATTCTACTTTGATGACCACCACTGGACGATTCGCTATCTGATCGCCGACACAGGAAACTGGCTTACGGGCAGGCAGGTATTGATCTCCCCGCATGCGCTGATCACTGTGAATAAAGAAGATCAATATATCACCATCAATTTGACCAAAAAACAAATTGAGGACAGTCCATCCTTGGACAATGACGAGCCCTTCTCGCGACAATTCGAGGAGGACTACTGCGGGTATTATGAATGGCCGATGTATTGGGACGGTCAATTCGATCCCCATTTGCGCAGCACTTACGATGTTAGTAGCTACGACATCCAAGCCACAGATGGCGAGATTGGCCACGTCGAAGATTTTATCATCGATGACGAGACGTGGGCGATTCGTTATCTGATCGTCGATACACGGAACTGGTGGCCGGGGAAAAAGGTTCTGGTTTCACCGCAATGGATTGAGAGCGTTAGTTGGAATGAGACGAAAGTATTCGTCAATCTTCTCCGCGAGACCATCAAGCAGTCACCGGAATACACGGAGGCGTCTTTGCTAACCCGGGATTATGAGACCGGACTGCATCAACATTACAATCGCCAGGGATACTGGGCCGATGAATTGGCTGCCAAGGAGCATTCTCGTTGAAGCAAACAGGATATTTGATGATATTCAAGTTGATCAATACGACATATGTTCGCAATAGGCGACATTAAATTAAAGGGGGACTAAAAATGAACGAAGATATTTTTAAAGGTAAATGGAAAGAGCTAAAAGGTAGTGTTAAAGAGAAGTGGGGAGATCTTACAGATGATGACGTCACTGCAGTAGAAGGAAAGACAGAAAAGTTGGTTGGTATTCTTCAAGTAAAATATGGTTACAGCAAAGATGAAGCCCAAGAAGAATATGACAAATTCATGGATGATAACAAGTAAATACGACAAAAAGAAAGTTAGAATCCAAAGGGCCTATTACTAAAAAAAGAATAAGCAAGAATAAGGAAGGCAGATTTTGTCGTCCTTCCTTTTTTGACGGGCACTTGTAACAGATAAAAGTTTAGGGGTGGAAATCCCGTTTGGTAAGACGTAAACCGCATCACCAATAGCGAGTCATGGGTGGCTGGCAATCCGAGTTGTTAAGCGTAGACCGTCAGATAGTAGGTATGAGAGTGATTGAGCCTCGCAATGAGTAAACCGGAAGGTCGACGGATTCGAAACACTGGAAGTAGTATGTACCGCCCCCTATTCGGATTAGGCAGAAAGCATGAAGAGTTTCAGCGAATTGGGTAGTATCCAAAATAAATGCTGCCCTTATTCATATGAGGAGGATGTATTAAGAGTGGAAAAACGTGGTTTGTATTTAGATAGAATTAATGCTCAAGCAATGTACCCTTGCCTAAATAGAAAAGACCAGGAAAGCAAAAATATAAAACATGAGTGGTACATATGCTGAAAAATTTATGGAAAAAAATTGGCCCAGGTTTTATTACCGGTGCGGCTGATGACGACCCCTCCGGCGTTGCTACCTACTCGCAGACAGGCGCGATATTTGGGTACAGCCAGCTTTGGCTAGCGTTATTTACGTTTCCTTTTATGATTGTTATCCAGCAAATGTGTGGCCGCATCGGAATGGTAACCGGTAAGGGGTTGGCAGGTGTAATTCACGCTAATTACTCGAAACCGGTGTTATATTTTGCCGTTTCGTTGCTAGTGATTGCGAATACAATTAATATTGGCGCTGATCTGGGAGCGATGGCTGCTTCGGCACAAATGTTGCTAGGGTTGCCCTTCCTTTTTTGGCTACTTCTCATGACAGGATTCATTATTGTTTTGGAGGTTTTTGTAACCTATAAAACTTATTCTAAAATTTTGAAGTATCTGGCCCTGACTCTATTTGCTTACGTCTTTACAGCCTTTATCGTTAAACTGGATTGGGGAATCATTCTAAAAAACACGGTGCTCCCACACATTCAGTTTTCAAAAGACTATCTGCTTAATATCGTGGCAATTCTAGGAACAACGATTTCCCCGTATTTGTTTTTTTGGCAGGCATCACAAGAGGTTGAAGAGGCAATTGTTGACAATAAAATTAAAGATATAGGCGTTGGAACACCTGCGGTGTCGCGGAAAAATGTTGCTGATATGAATTGGGATACCATCATAGGAATGTTTTTTTCTCAGGCCATTATGTTTTTTATCATCATTACCACTGCCGCTACTCTACATGCCAAAGGTATAACCAATATTGGCACTGCATCGCAAGCAGCAGAGGCATTGAGGCCAGTGGCGGGTAATCTTGCTTATCTGTTGTTTGCGGCTGGAATTATTGGTACAGGATTGTTAGCGGTTCCAATATTAGCGGGTTCTTCGGCTTATGCTGTTGCAGAGACAGCTGGATTGAAAGCCGGTTTAAGTAAGAAGCCCGGACGGGCCCCAGCATTCTACGGGGTTATTGCGGTTTCTACACTCATTGGCATGTCAATTAGTTTGTTGGGGATTAACCCAATTAAGGCTCTATATTATGCTGCGGCTTTAAATGGTATAGCAGCACCAGCATTGATGGTACTGGTTATATTGATTGCTAATAACAAGGACATTATGGGTAAGTTTGTTAACAAGAGAATCAGTAATATAGCAGGATGGGTGATCGTACTGGTAATGGCCATAGCTGCGATTTTATTTATTATCGATTCGTTAAAGGGATGAATATGAAGTAAGGCTAACAAACATAGAAGAAAAGCTCTTTGTATCGTACAAAGAAGAGTTCGAATGTTTTTATTCCAAAAAATAATTTATGTAAAAAATTGTCTTAGCAAAATTTTAAATTTTCGGTAGAAGATCTTAACAGTTTTCAAGAAATAACTCATTGGGTGGATTTATGGAAGTTGTCACTTTCAATATTTACACTACGTAATTTTAACATTATACTATCGGATAAAATTATAGTGGCCATCATGATTTAACGAGATTAATGTTTGAAATTGTTTCTGATATAGAAAGGTTGGCTGTCGAAAAAGGGTTCTCCGATTCAAAAGCTTTTGCCTCTGGTTCTTGCAAAGTGACTTTTTGCCACGAGCATGGAAATTGCCATGTGTTAATTGGTGGAGAGTGCCAGTATCCAAAAAACGCTTGACCCTCCCTTTTCTTGATTGTTAATTCCTGAGAACTCCGAAGTTGCACCTTGTGATTCGTATTTTCATGAGCATCTTCAAGAGTCATGAAACGTGCCGCAAGCCAAGCAGTGTAAAAGTTAACGCATTTTTATAAAAAGCCCTCATACATCGCATTTGATGACTGAGGGCTTTATTTGTTGTTATATACCTAGGACAAATTTTAGGGAGTTAATGATATTTATCCCGGACACTCTAGCGAATTTTAGTGAAGTGATTCTGGAGTCCCCTAGAATTTTTGTTAAGTTTAATAAGTGTCACAAAATTGAAGATTTTTTTGCATTTCAAAAAAAGAAATTCGACGACGGTCCGCCCAAAGATCACGACCATGAATGCCCAAAATGCCATAAATAGAAATGAAAACAAAGGGATTGCCTTATTTTTAAGGACAATTCCTTTGTTTTGATTCTTAGTAGTATTATTTAGTAATAATAAGGGTTCCCGTAAGGATAAGGATAAGGCGGATAATAATACTGAGGAGTTACAGCGCTACCAAGTAACGTTCCATACAAAAAACCGGGGAAAAATCCGCGTGCGCCGAATCCTGGGCGAAAACCACCGAACCCTGGACGAAAACCAACTCGCATTGTGAACACCTCCAAAAGTAACTTCTCAACATATTCTAATTTAGAATACGATTCCCATTGCAATCAGAAGGAGAATAATTATAACAACTGCCGCGATTCCCGCGCCAAGGCCTTTTCCGTGATCACATCCACAACCGCAAGCTGCACCATCAACGTTACCAAATGCCATTTAAAATTCCTCCCTTTTCATCCATAACTTATAATATGAAAGAAATGGAAATAAGGAATTTGTCTTACGGTCTTAGAAACATTTATCTATCAGTCGGGCAAAAAACCGCAGGTTTGTGGCCTATAAACAAACTCCAGGAAATATGGAATTTTACCAGTCTACGCAATCAATAATAGTGGTCAAGTGCTATGGCAGCTCTTTCCTGAAGGATATTGGAAAGGATAAAAAAAATAGATGAATCTGCGTCGCTCCGTCACTGGTGGGCCTTTGGATTTTCGGGTAAGAGGGTTTAGGAGTACTAATGTCGAATAAAGAAATAGGTGTAATTTCATGTAAAAATATGATTTTTTACTGCGCTGTGTCAATTGTTCATGGCGAAGGAATTTCTAAGTTTATCTGTTATGACGGGTGAGAAATTCAACGATAATATGCCAGAAGACATACTTGAAATGTTTAGAAGTATGTCAATAATCCATGAGCGGTAAAGAGAGGATGAACAACGTTGATTCAGCTTCATCAGTTTGACTTAGAAGAATCTGTTCGATTACTGAGAATAGATGCAGAACAGTTGTCCCTGCTGCAAGAGGTGCGGTCAGTCATTGAGCGGGATTCGGAGGAAATTATCCGAAACTTTTATGCTCATGTGACAAAACTAGCATCACTTAAAGCCATTATCGACCGGTTCTCTACGGTAGAAACGTTGAAAGTTACCATGAAAAAATACCTTTTTTCTCTTTTTCCGGAAAAAATTGACGAAGAGTTCATGCAGTGGCGAGTTAAGATCGGCGAGGTTCATAATCGAATCAATTTACCCCCATTTTACTATCTGAGCGCCAATCAATTCTTTTGTGACGAGATTACACCGCGAATTTTTAAACACTATCGTAAAAAAACAGATCAGGCCGTTCGTGCAAGTTTAGCTTTACAGCGAATCCTAAGTTTTGACCAGCAAATAGTTATGGCTAGTTATATTCAGTCCTATATGACCGAAATAGATAAGAAGGTCGAATTAGAGAAGGCGTTATATGAGATTGATAGCTTGCAACGCAGAGTTAGCGAAGCCAGTCAAGCGTTAGCCGCGACTTCAGAAGAAACAGCAGCCTCTGCGGCGGAGATGAATGATGCAACAGCACAAATCTCGAATAATGCGTCCGAGGCGGCCCAATTCTCCCGCCAGGTCGATGTTTTGGCGCAAGAGGGCGCGCGGAAGATTCAAATGATTTCTGAGACGATTTTACGTCTTGCGAGCATGACATCTGAGATGCAAGGGAAAATGACAGAATTGGATAAAAGCTCAGCTCGCATTGCCACGGTTACAGATGTGATCAGGGAAATCGCGTCTCAAACCAATCTTTTGTCATTAAACGCTGCTATTGAGGCCGCTCGCGCTGGAGAAAGTGGCCGTGGCTTTGGGGTCGTCGCGGAGGAAATAAAAAAACTTGCTGCTCATTCTGAACAGTCTGTCAAAGAAATTAGTGCGCTGATTATGGTTACCAAACAAAATACGGTTGCTGTAAATCAATCAATTGCTCAAACGACCGAAGCAATGCAGAATGCAGCGGCAGAGGCAGGGGAGATAGTAGGGCGATTTGGGGAAATCATGTCTGCAATTAATGCGAGTATCCAACAAGTCCAAGCAATCGCTCAGCAGATTGATGCTTTATCCTTGACCTCAGGCCAAATAGGAGCTGCGTCTGAAGATGTAGCGAACTCGGCAACTTCTTTGGCCCAAATGGGGTTACGGGAGTAGTGATAGAGCATAGAGTGACAATCCTCTAGGTCTTTCCTTAAAGTTTTCTGTTGTAAGACCAGAAATTACGATTTACTAGGGTGTTTATTTGGAAGAAATATAAAATGCGTTGGTGGAGAAAATAGAAATTCTCACACCAACGCATTTTATTTCAAAGCGGGCTTTATGTATTTTAACCTCATACAAAGAAAGGTAAAAATAAGCTGAACAGATATTAAACATTTTTTACTATACATAAGGAAGTTATTAGTATATAATAAAAAATAGACATAAAAACAACATTATAATTTATTTATTAGTAAAATTATATCACAAAGACTATATGAATGTCAAGTGGGTTTTTAAGATTCTTAGTTTAGGAGTGTGAACCAATGGACATCTACCCGGAAAATCATCAAGAGGAAATTGAGTATCTTAGTAAAACAATAGCTTTTATTAACGAAGAGGTGGAAAGGGAAGGGGACGATTTAGCAGAGAAAAAGAGCGATTTAATTGCCGCTAGAAAGGATATGTATGAAAACACTGTTCATATTTCGAGTGACTTTGAGAGTCTTGTTGATATGAACCTATATCATTCGCAGATTAATAATCAGATCTCAAATTGCAGTTCAAATTCACAACGTATTAAGAAACTGAAGAAAATGATAAACTCCCCTTACTTTGGCCGATTTGACTTTACAGAAAAGGGTTTTAATGAAAAAGAAAGAATATATATTGGGCTTTACAATTTAATGGATAGGAACTCAGGTCAAGTATACGTTTATGACTGGCGCGCGCCTATTTCAAGCATATTTTATAGGTATGAACTAGGTGAAGTAATGTATAACTCTCCGATAGGGATTTGTCGGGGAGAGGTTTCCTTGAAAAGGCAGTATCAGATTCGAAATTCTAAGCTGAAATACTTTTTTGATTGTAATGTCAGGATTACCGACGATATACTACAGGAAGTTTTAAGTCATAATACTTCCGCCAAAATGAAAAATATTATCGAAACGATTCAAAAGGAACAGGATATCATTATTAGGGATAGGGACCATGAGCTTTTAATCGTACAAGGCGTAGCGGGGAGTGGTAAAACATCGATTGCCCTGCATAGGATTGCTTTCCTCCTTTATGAAGGTCTTAATTCCAATCTACAGTCTACTAATGTGATCATAATTTCTCCTAACACCGTTTTTAGTCACTATATTTCAAGTGTCCTCCCCGAGCTCGGAGAAGAAAATGTGAGGCAAAGCATTTTCGATGATCTGGTTCTGGATGCTTTTAAAGGCCGGTTTGGTGAAGACACTAGGGATATGCAGCTTGAAACCTTGATACATTCCCGTGCGAAGAAAGAAGGAGACCAAAGGCGGCAAAACATCGATTTCAAAGGTTCGAGGATCTTTAAGCAAATTCTAGATAGACTAGTATGGCATTATGCTCATCGTCTTATTATCTTTGAGGATGTATATTATAACGGAACGATTCTTGCGACGAGGCAACAACTGAAGAACCGTTTTTTACACAATGAAATTGGTATTCCATTAGCGAAACAGCTCAAAAGAATCGAAAAGATACTCTTAGAAAAGGTCCACCCCTTACAGAAAAATAGACTCAAACGATTGGAAAAGATTGTTGCAAAAAGTGAAGGACATGAATTTGAGATAAAGTCATTCAGCCGATTATTAGCGATTAAACAAGCCAAGGCATTTCGAGAACGTATCCAAAGATTTACGAACGTTGATTATAGTCAGTTGTATGAACTGCTTTTCAGTAACCGTGGGCTTTTGGTTAGGCTGTCGCAGGGTCTAGAACTTCCAGAGACTATTGAAGAAATTGTTACAACAACCCAACAAAACCTTCGCCAGGGGCAAGTATTCTATGAGGATTATGCTCCACTTCTTTATCTTAAGTTAAAAATCGAAGGGAATGATATGTTTTCCGAGATCAAACATGTAGTCATTGATGAAGCCCAGGACTATTCTCTCCTGCAATATGAGGTTTTTAAGCTTTTGTACAAAAATGCGGCTTATACGGTCCTGGGAGACCTTCAACAGACGATGGAAAAGACGATAGACCGTTCATTTTATGATGATATCTCTGAAATACTCAATAAACGTAAGACGGTTAAGCTGTCCTTAGATAAAGGGTATAGATCAACTCGTGAAATCAACACCTTTACGCAGAAACTTCTGAGTGAAGGTTCCAAACAAACTTATTATGCGATCGAACGGCATGGTGAAGAACCTTTGGTTCTCCATCAAGAAACATCTGAGTCGATGGCTAAGGCTATCATCGGGGATATTGCTCATTATACAGAGCAAGGGTATGAATCCATAGCTGTAATATGTAGAACTCAAGCTGATGCAGAAAAGGTGTACTGTCGGCTGAATAAATCAGTGCAAATTACCCTTATTAAACCGCGGGGCGGAGAAGTCATAAAAGGTGCCTTGGTTATTCCATCTTATATGGCAAAGGGATTAGAATTTGATGTTGTGATCGTTTATAATGTTGATACGGAGAACTATTCTAGTAATTTTGATAAAAAATTACTGTACATTGCCTCTACGAGAGCGCTCCATCGACTCGTTATTTATTATAAAGGAGATAAAAGTCCATTGATTTAAATCTGAAAATGGAGTAGGGAGCGGCTTTCATATTTTGACTAAAACTCCACTGAGGCAATGCCAATCTATATGTAAGAGGTAGAAAATGATTAGTGAGCTATTTATTAATGCAGCGGTTATTATTGCTTCTATAAGCATAGGAAACCAGATTCTCATAAGTAAGGAGATAACACCATCTTCTCCTTTAAAGTTGAGAATATTTTTCGGTTTCACTTCAGCTATATTAGGTATAATTTTAATGAGTTATAATATTGAAATTATGCCAAAGGTCATTATGGATTTAAGGAATATTACAATTATTTTATCGGCCACATATTGTGGCTTTCTATCTGCGCTTATAACTGGTTTAATTCTGGCCTTATTTAGATTATTTTTTCAAGGTTTAACCTTTCCGTCAATAATGGCAACTTTAAATATCCTAATGATAGCTATTTGTTGTGCAGTAACAACTAAATTTACTAAAAATAAGATGTTACAATGGGTTATCATGAGTATGTATACGCTTATTTTCCCTACCATAACGTTTATTATTATCATTAATAATAGAAAGTTATTGATTGAAACAATAGTAACCTACTGGATTAGTACAGTTGTTACATCAGTTTTAGTTTGCTTTTATATCCAATATATAGACTTACTAAGATTTTCTTATCAAAGATATCAACAAGATTCTGCCAAAGATTATCGCACTGGACTTAATAATGTTAGACAGTTTGATATAGAGTTTAATAGAATAGCAAATGGCTTGACTGATAAAAGTATAATTACTATGCTTTTTATTGATATCGACCATTTCAAGAAGGTCAATGATATCCATGGACATAAAAACGGAGACAAGGTTTTAGAGGATTTGGGTAAACTCTTATTAAACTCCACTAATTCAATCGATATCGTATCTCGCAATGGCGGTGAGGAATTTTCGGTTATTATGACGGACTGTCCACAAGATAAAATACTGGATGTAGCTGAGAGGATTAGAAGAGAAGTTCAAGAACATAAATTTTACTTATCTGATGACCAATCGATAAATATTACAATATCAATTGGGGTAGCAATATATCCGTTTACAGTTAATAATATTCAAGAGATAGTAGAGAAAGCAGATTCGGCGTTATACGAAGCAAAAAGAACAGGCAGGAACAAAGTTGTTGTTTTATGAGAATGGCGTTCTTTCAAAGCAAATGTACTCAAGGTTGGTAATAAGGAATGAGGGGTGACTGGTGAAAAAACATGTCCTTTTTGTTGATGATGAACCTTTAGTGTTACAAGGCTTAAAGAGAATGTTGTGGTCATTACGCGACGAATGGGAAATGTTTTTTGTCGAAGATGGTCAAAGTGCGCTTAATATACTTCAACAGCATCCAATAGAAGTGATCATATCGGATATGCTTATGCCGGGGATGGACGGTGCGGAACTTATGAAACAAGTTTGGCAACGTTTCCCACATGTCATTCGAATTATGCTATCAGGGGATTCAAATCAGAACAGAATCCTGCGTTCTGTGGTACCAACGCATCAGTTTCTGTTAAAGCCCTGTGATGCTGAAACTTTGAAACATACGGTTGATAGGGCGTACCAACTTCAGAAAATCTTGAAAAACGATGATATTGCCAAAATCGTTAACGGCATAGTAAGACTACCGAGTGTTCCAACGCTTTATACACGTTTGTTGCGCGAAATTCAATCAGATGATCCCTCAATAGAAGTGATCGGAGAAATAATTGCGCGGGATTTGACCATGTCTGCTCGAATATTGCAGCTTGTAAATTCGGCTTTTTTTAGTTTGCCTAATAGAATTAAGAATGTTCGTCAGGCTGTGAGACTTTTGGGTCTCAATAATATTCAGGCCTTAGTTCTTTACGTGAATTTATTTTCCGGGGAAGATAAGATTAAAGTAGTAAAAGGTTTATCTTTGAAAGAAATTTGGAATCACAGTATGAAGGTAGGTACTTTGGCTCGTGAGATTTTGAGCCTAGAGCCGCATACTGCTGAACAAGCAGGTGACGCCTTCTTCATGGGTCTATTGCATGACATTGGTCTACTTATCCTGGCTCAGATTCCTCAATACCATAGCATTTTTCAAACATCTGAAAAAGGGTTTGAGAGTCAAGAACAACTAGTCAAGGAATACGAGATGCTTAGAACATCCCATGCAGAGGTCGGGGCCTATCTCTTGGGTATTTGGGGTTTACCGGAGAATTTTGTAGAAACGGTAGCCTTTCATCATCGTCCTTCCCAGTTTGAAGGTGGACAGAATAGGGCGCTGACGGCTTTGCATGTGGCAGAGAGTCTCCTAGGGTCCGGTTGTGATGGTCTGGAAGGGATAAAACGACTAGATAATACCTACATTGAGACAATCGATTTACAAGAAAAATTACCGGAATGGTCAAGGCTTTGTTTGGAAACCTGCAAAATGGAGGTAAACAATGAACAATAAGGTACTTCTGGTAGATGATGATTTAAACGTTTTGCAAGCCTACACTAGGACATTGAGGGGCAATTTCAAGGTTTCAACCACAGATAACGGAGCGGAAGGATTACAAATTTTAAAAAAAGAAGGTCCTTTTGCTGTTATTGTTACAGATTACCGTATGCCTAAAATGAACGGTATTCAATTTCTTGCTTACGCTAAAGAATTGATACCTGATACAATTCGCATCATGCTGTCAGGACAAGCTGATCTCGATGTATCAATTCAGGCAGTAAATGAAGGAAATGTTTTCCGTTTTTTGAACAAGCCTTGCCCAACAGAACAATTGATTAAGGTATTGGATACTGCTATAGAACAGTATCGCTTAGTCATGTCAGAACGAGAATTGCTTGATAAAACATTAAAAGGGAGCGTAAAGTTACTTCTCGATATTAGTAATGCTGTCAACCCACAAATTTTT
>JARLHU010000168.1 GCA_031292095.1 Desulfosporosinus sp. | reverse complement strand
GTAGTTGAATTTTGCTCATACTGTCTTTCCTCCCAAACTTTGCAATATCTCCATAAGTTCCATCCACCTGATCTTAAAATCCTTATCTATCATCAAAGACCTCGTCTAAAATGTCTAAATGATAGGTGTTGAAATCGCCTAAATCCATATCAGTCACTTTCCCGGTCATTATTCCGTAATCTTGACTAAGTCTCATCGCCTTTAGTTCCAGGCGATTAACCTGACTTATATCGACCTTGGTACCACGGATGCTAGCGTACCCAGCAATCGTGAAATAATCTGCAGAACTTGTTTCGATTTTTGAGGCTAACGTCTTGATGGCTTCGTCTTGCTGAGCCAGCTTTAGTTTAATTTCTTTCAAGGATTGCAATGAGACGATCATAATATCTTCGATAGTTAATTGTTTTTCCATTTTATCGATCCTCCTACGTGAATTAAATTTCAAATATTGATATAACTACGCCACCTTGACCACACAGCTGGAGTAAAAAAAGCCGCCCGTTATAAGAGGCTTATTTTAATACCCAACTCTCAATCAGAGCCGTCATCCTTTGCTCCACCTCTTCTGGCAGCGGCTCCCGCATCCAGCGGACGAGCGTCTGTTCGCTAACCCCCATTTTTCTGGCAATTTGCCAATATGGGATGTCCTTTCCCTTCAATGCTAGTCGTATTTTCATGTTGGCTTTATCCTGAATCATTATTTAATCCCTCCGTACGAATAATTTTCGTTCAATATCCTCGATTTGTGAATCAATGGCTTCTTTTTCCGCCAACACAGTCCAGAAATCGCAATTCCGCTGCGACGACGTTCTTGTAGAATCCAATTCTGTTCTAGCCTTATACAGCTCTGATAGCCTTTGCCGTAAACGTTGTATCGTGCGTTTCCGTTTGTAGTTTCGATCCATTTTCTCACCTCTTCAATTCAATTCCGAGCTCTCCAATTTCCCCCTGATTTAACTCAGAGCTAGGAGTGGCCGCTTGCTTAACAAAGTAATTGTTGTTATAATGATTATATCACTTTTATTGACTACATGAACATATAACTGTTCACATTACGTATTAAGGAGTAGGTAACATGATGCCTGAAACTATTTCGGATACACAATGGGCCAAAAGGCCAGTACGCATTGAAGAGGATATAATACGTTCCGTTTTCGATCCTTGGTTGTCCTGGCAATCTTATTCACCGTTCGATTTTTACGGGAGAGACAGAGAAGAGAGTCTTTATATGCGTTTTACTGCACTTGAATCGAATGATGACATTAGAAATTTCATCATTAATTTCGGGTTCCTAGGTCTTCAAGGAAGTTCTTTGCGAAAAATAATGATTGAGGATGAAGTTGTCGTCGAGGAAAGTCTTGATGAAATTAGATTCGAAATTTCCCGGATGCGGATTCTACTGGATCTTCAACAAGCATTAACTGAGAAAGACTTGCTAAAAGCCAAACAAGCCTTACTATCCCTACGATCAGTCTGTAAAGGAAGAAGACTCATCCTGATTTCGGGTGTAATTGATCCGGATAATCCCCACTGGCACGATAAAAATATAGACCCAGAAAATGAATGGGAAATCGTAAGGCTTGATGGATACCACGCCATTGTGCAGGAGCTAAGCCATGAACTCCAAGATGTTCACCAAATGCTTATGTATGATTTTTCAACTGAGCGTTATATTGGTCAGTGGAGTCTACCGACGCTATTAGCAGCGATGTATATGATGTTAAGCCTAGACTTACAGGGCGGGAAAATACTCAGAAAATGCCAGAATCCAACCTGCTCGAAATACTTTGAAGTCTACGCTCACGACACCCGGAAAATATACCATGACCCCAGTTGTGCCTCGCTCCAAGCCCAAAGGAACTACCGCCAAAAGGCAAAAAAGAAAAAGGAGGAAGCAAGCCAAACTTCCTCAGAGGATGAAGATTAATTTTTTAACCTAGCTGCTCAAATGAAACCCCGTTGTTTTCCAATACCTTCCATACTCTTGTTCGCCCATAGTCGGCAGTTGACACTGTCTATTGCCAAAAAATAGGCTCAGCAGTTTTATACCGCTGAGCCTTTCTCTTCAATTATATTTTGCATCACTCTTTTTTATTTACAGGAAGACTCACTCGAAAGGTGATTTACTAATCGGCTCAAGTTTGAGCTGGTTAAAATCTGGTCATTTTGTTTATAACCTACACATCAGTAGTACCAGGCTAGTGTTGGTCCGTGCTGCCAAGGTGCTTGTATATTGACCCCAAAGTTTGGGTCAGTAGAAGGAAGTGTTTGTTGACATTTTGTGTGACCTCGAAACTTTCTAAGTCGCCTTTAATCCGTCGAATAGGTATCGGATTGGTCGATACCTATTGAACGTTAGATTGAGACATCCTTCATCTGTTTTTTTATCCTAACGTGGCCCGATGCTCCGATCCAAAGGAAGTGTTTGTGCGAATCCTAAAAAATCGTATTCGCTCGTAATAAGAATGTCTTAGACCCACATGACCATACTCCTTAGGGTTTACCTCCAAAGGTATAAATATTGTTTATGACCTTCTCATTCTCAAAGCCAATATGATCTTGTCCTTTTCTTAGCCAATTTCGTGTTACAGCATAATTATACGTCTAAGCCATCTTATGTGAGGAGCCACATATCTAGGTACCTCCAGGTTCGAAACATTCTTCCGAACCTTCTCTCAACCCGATTTAATCACGGTGAGCTAACGGTTGTATACATTCTACAGCTATAAATCTCACTTGTTAAATTCATTGAGTGTAGAACCACTGGTCTTCTGTTTGTGACCCAGTAAGGATTGTTTACGGGGTATCCATTTTTGACTTTTAAACATCAGACATGAGACTTCTCTTCTTCAATTTCCAACTCCTCCATCATTACTATGAAGGCCGATATTTTTCGCCGTTGTTAGGGTGGAATGTTTCCATTTCTTCTGCTTGACACTCAGATAACGGATTACCTACAAGGGTATAAGCATTGTTTATACCCTTTTCATTCTAAGTGTAAATATGATCTTGTCTCTGTTTCTTCACAATTCAGTGCGGAATCATAATTCACACCTCTGAGCTGATCCGCTCATTTAGAGGATCAACTTTTTATGGCAAATACTGCTTTGAACTTGTTACCATCAATTTTGTGTTTAATTGTGACTTCTCGTTTCGAGCTGTTCTATGGATTGTTTAGTTCAGCTTTTCATCAACGTCAATAGCTCTTCTATTAGGATTGCTGAACCTATATCCTCACCAAAGACACCCCACTCCACCAACACACCATTCAAGAAGCCGCCGGGTGTTGCCTGGAGACTGGTTTATGGATACGTTAGAGTGTTAGTCTTCCTTAAAGAAGTGAAAGAAGGCTACTATCTCACCTTTTTCTTTCGAAACTTCTTGTGTCACTTTAGGCCATCCAGCTTCCTTGTATGCACCGACTACTTCTTCCCTTACTTCTTCGGTTATATTCTTGATTAATTTAATAGCAATAAAAGTGTTTGTCTCGTATGACGGTGCGCTGAATCTCGCATCTAGTTCACTTATTACTGATTCCATTTCTGCCTCGAACTCTGGTGTACGTTTTCTAGAATGAAATCCGGTCATAGCGTGTGCTTGTTTAGGGGTAATCATTAACAACACTCCTTAAATTAATAATATATTACACTAAATTACAACAGTGCGATGCTCACGCGGCACTATCCGTAGTTAGTATCCATCTCTTACTGTTACTAGAATTTCATCACTAAATGAGTCTACAAATGCTTGGTCAAGACCACCGCCGTTTCCGCTGGAGGGCCAAGAGAGGATGTAAAGAACATGTCAATGGATTTTATGATCAGAACTCAATTATCATGCTAATATTGGTGGATAAGTTAAATCCCTAATGGTCAATACGTGGAATACATGTACGCGATGATGCATTTAAGCATTTTGGACAGATATAAATAGGGTGATTAGTCGCTGTAATTATTTTTATTCTTAATGTTTCGGCCGTGCATTTAACCCACGTGCTTAAATGATCCATGTTCTTCTGACAATAAGGACAACATAACAGCACCGTCGTTCACTTCCTTATGGGGTAGCTTATGAACGACAGTGGACTATTGAGACAAGGTTCATATGGATAATATAAGCTCAGCATTTCCGTTGAGCCTATCAATGAAGTTTCAGATTTCCTACTCCACCTAAAACACCCAATCCCCCAACACACCATTCAAGAAGCCGCCGGGTGGCCTTTGGACCTGATTATCTAAGACATTATATATAACGCAAAAAGTCCTCAATTTTTAGGGTTGGGGACTTTGCAATAGATTAACACAGTATTTTCCAGAATTATAATCGAAGGAATTCCACTTCATTTATTTTGTATTTTCTAGTTGTTTATCAATATCTAACTAGCGGTAGTTCACAGTGGCTAATC
>JARLHU010000167.1 GCA_031292095.1 Desulfosporosinus sp. | reverse complement strand
CTTACCGCCTTGGGAATTTTGCTCGAAGGCAGAGATTATGTTACGGACAAAGATAAGAGGGGGGGACTTGTGTGACACAGCCCTCGGTACTTAAGACGCAGAGCAAACTAACCGTTCAAGCTCCCGGCTTTGGGGAGCGGGGTTCCCGCCAAAGCGCCATCCTTGGCGCGTTGGCGGCAGTGCACATCCTTGTGCACTGCCCCGTGTTTGGGGTCGGTCGCTAGAACGGAAGTTTGCTAGGCTGCTTACGTAAAGACGTCGCGCTGTGTCACACTGCGTCCCGGGCTTGGGTCGAGGAACGGTGAGGCTATCTAGGGGGACGGCACATTTCATGTGCACCGTCTTGAAGACAAGGGGGCTATCCTCTTGTCTTTCTTTTTTGCGTTGAAGCGGGACCGGTTCATGCGTTTCGAAACCATTTGTGGTAAAGTGATAGTGGGAAAAAAGTATCGAATTTGGAATTTGAGCAATAATGAGGGAGCGATGGCTTTGTTTTACCCTTTTGAAATGGAACGCTATCTTGAAACGTTGTTGGGGGAACGGGATCCACTGCTTCGGGAAATGGAAGAGCAGTCCCTAAAGGAAACAATTCCGATAGTGACGCCGATGGTTGGAAATTTCCTTAACTTGCTCGTACATATAGGTAAAGCGCAGGCTATCTTAGAGATCGGGACGGCGATAGGATATTCGACGATCTGGTTGGGGCGGGCAGCAGAAAAGACGGGTGGGCAGGTCACGACGATTGATATGAATAAAGATCGCCTGGCGCGGGCCGTTAAATACTTTAAACGTGCTGGCCTTCAAAGCTGCATCACGGCTTTACAGGGGGATGCCCGTAAGCTGCTACCGACCTTAGATTCGACGTTCGATTTTGTTTTCATCGATGCAGCCAAAGGAGAATATTTGGAATACCTGCATCTTATTTATCCGTTAATTGCGCCAGGAGGGGTCCTGGTGGTAGACAATGTGCTGTTTCGCGGGTGGGTGGTTCCGGGCAGTGACTTTGTGCCAAAATATGACCGAATGGTGGGTGGATTGCGTCAATTTTTAGAGGATCTTTGCCAGAATCCGGATTTCTCCACGACTGTTTTACCATTTGGAGATGGGGTATCCGTCAGCCGGCGTTTACGCGTATAGTCCGAACGTTTGATGCGATATGTGGACTTCGAACCACGAACCAGGAGATGGAGGGGAAGAGGGAGTGAACATGGGGCGGGATTCACTGAATAGAGGGAGCTCGAGCCAGCGCTATGGGGAGATTGATGTTCTGAGGGCGGTCGCGATTGTGTTGATGGTCCTTTTTCATTTCGTGTATGACCTGAAGGAGTTTGCCGGGGTCGGAATCGATTATCAGTCTCTGTTTTGGTTTACTGAGGGAAAAACCGCCGCTCTGCTTTTTATTTTTATCTCCGGTCTTTCAAGTGGCTTTAGTCGATCCCCCGTTAAGCGAGGGCTAAAAGTGCTGTTCTTCGGCATGGTTATCACGGTAGTGACCTATCTGGTCATGAAAGACGAGTATGTTCGCTTTGGAATCCTGCATTTTTTAGGTGTAACGATGATCTTGTATCCGCTCCTAGCCAGATTGTCCTCAAGGACTTTATGGGGCCTGGCTGGTTTTTCCGCGGTGCTTGGCTTTTGGCTTAAAGCGCAAGTGGTAGCGACGAGTCTGTTGCTGCCCTTTGGTCTTATGTATAATGGGTTCGGGTCCATTGATTATTATCCCGTTTTTCCTTATCTAGCTGTGACTCTTTTAGGAATCCTGGCTTATCGGTATTTCTATGCTCAGCGGACGGAACCTCTCTTTGCCTTGCAGCTGAATTCTAACTTGATTAAGTGGGTGAGCCGGAATTCACTGGCCATCTATTTAATTCATCAACCCATCTTCTTGTTGATCATTTTCATCGTTAATCATCGTTAAGGGACAGTAGTTAGGCTCAACGTTTCTGGGGGCAAATGTGCAAATAGAGGTACACTTGCCCCCAGAGTTTATTATTTGTTTATAATTCGTTTAGAGAAAATCAAGACCAGGCTGGTAGAATAGCTTTAGGGAAGCTTCCTGAAACCAGTGAAGGGGATGAAGGGATGAAATTTAAAAAGAAAACAGTGATGCTCGTCAGTTTTGCGTTAGGAACCCTGTTGGTAGCGTCAACCGCCCTAGCTGATATTGCGAACAAGAGCGGGTATGACCAGTTGAAGGATGCTCTTAAATTAACGGCACAGCAGAGCAATGAGAAATTTGACAATTTCACAATGGATATTTCGTTTGCGTTAAAGGACAATGGAAAAACGCTGGAGACAAGTAACACGACTCAAAAATACGATAGAATTAAGAGCGCTTCCGAAAACATTAATTCAATGAGTTCAGTGAGTGGAAATCAAAACGGAGAGACGTACAACAGCTACTCAGATAAGACGTCTATGATCAGTTGGCGTGCCAGTGATCCAACTTACAATGTGACGGAGTTTGCCAAGGAAAGAAACGATGTGCTTTTCCCCGATCCTTTCAAGCAAGAAAGTGCAGGCGATATTGAGAAAATAGTGGACGCAGTCGTCGGGAGTCTGAAAGACCAGGTGGTGGTCACGGAAAATCCGGATGGCAGTAAAGTGCTGGCAGGCTCTCTGACTGAAGTGCAAATCCCATCCTTGGTCAATGCTGTGGTCTCGTTGCAATTAAAACAACAGTTTAATGGAAATCAACCCAACATGCCTCATCTCACCAAGGATGTTTTTGTCAAAGAAGTAAAGGGTACCGCTAAACTTAACAAGGACGGCGTGATGGAGAGTATCTTGGGGACCACAGTGTTGTCTGGTAAGGATGATAAGGGAACGGTTCACGACGTCTCAGTTGAGATTTTAGCTAAGTTGTCGGGGATAAACTCCACCACGGTCACTAAACCCGATCTTACAGGAAAAAAAGTTGTTAAAAATGTTGTCAATGATAATCTATCATCTGAGATCTCTAATCCACAGAAGTTTATCGGCAAATTCAAAAATGACATCATTATTGAAAAAGACGAGAAGTTTGTCAAAATCGGCGAGAGATTTGTCGAGATCACCCAGATTGATAACAAGACGGCTGCGGGTCGGTATTATGAGGTGTATAAGCCGGGATTTGAAGAATACGCTAGCCCTCAGCGCGATTTCAACTTTGATGCCACAAAATCAACACAGAAAGGCAGTCAAAGTTATGATCTCACGACGGAATCAGTCAGTAAAGGGAATTTATGGTTTGATACAATTGGAGGAAAAATAAACCTTAATATGAATATCCCACCCACAGGTGGCGTGCAGTTTGATGGAAGTTTCAGCCCGGATTTAGGCTAAGATTAGGCACATTCAAGTAAATAACCAGTCAGTATGCCAGTCTATTTTGTGTCATACTGCGTCGGCATGTTAACCTAATAGCCCCGCTATGAGGTTAACATACCTCCTTGTCTGACGCAAAATATCCAAGGCATCTTTGACTTGTTATTTTCTTTCATATGCCTTATTTGAAAAATTAATGGTAAATCAAGGAGTAGATGGAGCACTGCCGGGTTAATTCACTCCCGGCAGTCGCCTTATCTCTCGAAGGAGGCAAGGCATGGAAAAAGTTATTGAGATTAAGGACCTGACCAAGTTATATGGCAATGGTCGGGGAATTCAGGATATTAGCCTGGACATCTTTCAAGGGGATATCTTCGGGTTCCTCGGCCCGAATGGGGCAGGGAAGACCACGGCGATGAAAATTATGACCGGACTCGTGCGACCTGACCATGGGGATGTGAAAATCTTTGGACATAGTGTGACGGAAGAGTATGAATTGGCGATGGAGAAGGTTGGCTGCCTGATCGAAATCGCTGAGGCTTACCCCTATCTTAGTGCTTTTGATAACTTGAAGCAGTTGGCCCGGTACTACCCCGATGTTGATTATAAACGGATTGATGAGGTCTAAGAGCTCACGGGAATGCTCAAATATAAGCAGGAAAAGCCCAAAAAGTTTTCGTTAGGCATGAAGCAACGTCTAGGTTTTGCGGCAGCTGTCTTATCCCGACCCAAGGTCGTCATTCTCGATGAACCCCTCAATGGTCTTGATGTCGAGGGAATGATCGCTATTCGCAAGCTGATCCAGCATTTAGCGGAGACGGAACAGACCACATTTTTTATCTCGAGTCATCTGATCCATGATGTCGAGCTGACTTGCACCCGCATCGGGGTGATTTATGATGGGAAAATGCTCAATGTCGAGAGCACAGCCAACATCTTAAAAAACTACGCTACACTTGAGAATTACTTTGTAAGTGAGGTGGAGAGAAATGGCCGTGTTTCAAGCTGCGCTGGTTAATGAAGTCGAAAAGCTCTATAAAAAGAAGAAGGCCTTAGTGGCCGTTTTACTTTCCCTGGCCGTGATCGTAATCGGCCAACTGGCGATCGTTGGAGTGAGAAGCGGTTTTGGACTCAGAGGCGCGGGGAGTGTTGAATTCCCTATGCTCGTACTGTCGGTGGTTGTCAACACCGTCCTGCCTTTGTTTACGGCCTTAGTTGCAATTGATAGTTTCTCAGGGGAGTTTTCTCACAATAGTATGCGCATCACGTTAACTCGACCCGTGAGCCGATTTAAGATTTTCACTGCAAAAGTTACAGCCATCGTTCTATTTATCTTGGTCATGCTCCTCTTGCTACTCATCTTTTCGATGGTGGCTGGGTTTATATTTAATACTAATTCCGCTACCTTAGGTTCTGTGGCCCAGACCGTGTTCTCCTATCTTGTTAGCCTGCTACCGATGGCTGTTTTGGCTTTAGGGATTGTCCTGTTAGCGAATCTCTTTAAGAGTGGAATATCGGTCTTTTTTGTATCTATCATAGTCTTTATCGTCTTAAAAGTGTTGGGAGTGCTCTTTTCTCAGTATTCAAGTTTGTTCATGACAACACAACTTGACTGGTATAATTTATTTCTGGTCAACTCTTTTCCGCTCGGAAAGATTGTGCGCCAATTTCTGATCATGCTGGGATCTGGTATAATGTTGTTTACAGCAGGATTTTACTTATTCGATAAAAAAGAATTTTAAGGTGACGTTATGAACCTAAAAAAACGCTTGATTCTAGCCAACGCTTCAACAGTAGTCATACCCATAGTGATTACTGTTTTAATTGCTTTGGCTTCTTTTTTTGTTTTCGGTAAATTGTTGGGTCATGATATATCGTTTGAAAACTACCAGAGGTTGACGCAGATCAAGTTTGAGCTCCTTAATGCTGAAGCCAGTGTTTTACAGCGCACACCTGAGGTAGTAGAGGAAGAGAGTTTTCAAAAGCAGCTTCAGGAACAGCTGGCCGGAATAAATGGAGAACTTGTCATGATCAAGGATGAAAAGGTCATCTTTTCCTCACGCAATTTCAGCAAAATCGATGTTGCCAAGTCGTTGGAAGCAGGGAATATGAAGGGGAGAAGCGAACCAGTCGTTATAGGAGATGTTTCTTATACCATTCAATTGATCGATCTCAAGTTTAAGGATGGTTCTCAAGGGAGTGTGTTGCTCCTTGCTCCTGTGGATCGTTCGTCTAAGTACCTGACAAGTTTCTTCGTGTTAATCGGGGTTTCGTTTGTCCTAACGTTTATGCTGAGCAATATCGTTGTTTCCTATCAATTGTCCCGAAGTATTTTAAAGCCGCTTCATAATTTGCAAGGTTCAGCAGCAGAAATTAGTCGAGGAAATCTTGATCACCCAATTGCTGAAGAAGGGGATCAAGAGATTAAAGCATTGTGTCGTGATCTCGAACTTATGCGCATCAAGCTGAAGGACT
The DNA here is from genome assembly GCA_031292095.1 of Desulfosporosinus sp. Classification (GTDB taxonomy): domain Bacteria; phylum Bacillota; class Desulfitobacteriia; order Desulfitobacteriales; family Desulfitobacteriaceae; genus Desulfosporosinus. The sequence goes on along the minus strand of JARLHU010000167.1, from coordinate 4,115 downwards.
CAGTGTACACTCAATTGAAGTATGAGGATAATCGCAAAATGCTAGTTTCAAGTATTTCCCATGATTTGAAGACGCCGGTGACGTCAATCAAGGGGTACGTTGAAGGGATCTTAGATGGAATAGCCAATACTCCTGACAAAACGGAGCGGTATTTAAAAACCATAGCCCTAAAGGCTCATCAAGTTGACCAAATGATCGATGATTTACTTCTCTATGCCAAGCTGGATTTAAACCAAATTCCCTTTGATTTTGAGAGAACGGATATCGAGGAGTATCTTAAACTGTGTTTACTAGAGAGCGAGCCAGAATTAGAGAACAGTCATATCAAGATTTCGTTTCATAATGAGCTGCGTGATAAACAACATGTTTTGTTAGATCGAGAGAGAATGAAACGAGTGATTATGAACATCCTCGATAATTCTCGCAAATACATAAGCAAAGATCAGGGGGAAATTCAAATTCTTTTGAGAGACACATCGGCCAGTCTGATTATTGAACTGAGTGATAACGGTTCAGGGATCAGCGAAGGAGATTTACCGTACATTTTTGATCGATTTTACCGGTCAGATGTGGCTCGAAGTAAAGGAAGTGGACTAGGTCTTGCTATAGCAAAGCAAATCATAGAAGGTCACAACGGCAGGGTATGGGCTATAAGTCACGGGGAGGTGGGGACCAGTATCATGATTTCACTCAGTAAAGCCTGATGCTGGTGGATAGAAATGAAACAGAAGATCTTAATTATTGAAGATGATTCCAGCATCGCTGAATTACAGAAAGACTACCTTGAAGTGGCTGGCTTCGATGTTAGCGTGTGCGCCAATGGATTAGGGGGCTTAAGAGCGCTTCGAGAAAACGAAGTTGATCTCCTGATTTTGGATATTATGCTCCCGGGGATGGATGGTTTAGAAATCTTGCGAAGCATGAAAGAGGACAAAGATATTCCTGTGCTCTTGGTTTCAGCTAAAAAGGAAGAAATCGATAAGATTAAGGGACTAAGTCTCGGTGCTGATGATTACATCACGAAACCCTTTAGTCCGGGCGAACTGGTCGCTCGGGTAAAAGCCCATCTGGAGAATTACGAGAGGCTAAAGCATCGGTTTAGCGTAGGCGTCAACAAGCCCAATACCTTGACAATCCGTGGACTTAAAATAGAAAAAGACTCACATCGAGTTTTCGTGCTTGGTCAAGAAGTGAATCTGGCCCAGAAAGAATTTGGCTTACTCTTGTATTTAGCGCAAAATCCTAACCGGGTGTTTGGGCGGGAAGAATTATTTGAACGTGTCTGGGGGTTAGATGCTTTGGGAGACTCAGCAACCGTCACAGTGCATATAGGTAGAGTGCGTGAGAAAATCGAAAGTGACCCATCTAATCCCCAATACGTAGAAACGGTTTGGGGTGCAGGGTATCGGTTTAGAGTATAGAGGGAAAAGTAAAAATAATAGCCAAGCTTAAGATAGAAAGAGCCGGGGGGATGGACTTTGAGGATGTTTGTTCATGAACATTTAATGCAGGCGGTCTATTTTGCTCCGCGTGGGAAGAGACGTCTTATATTTCTAGGAACGAATATTCAACAACGTTATTTAAGCCCTGAAGATAGGTTGATAGGGTTTGTGGGGGTTGCTGGGGCCGGGAAGTCGTTGCTCATCCGAGGCATGTTTCCGGGACTGGAACTGACGAATGATGACGATGGAATTAATATTCGGCCGTTGCCTTTGATGGAGGATGCAGAGCGTGGGCATTTTCGCTATCATACTTATCATTTAGATGTCCGCTTCGAGTCCGCCTTTACCCAGCCCTGGAAAATTGCTGAGGCTATTCAGAAAGCAACTGCGAAGGGACATCGTGTCGTCGTCGAGCATTTTGACCTTATTTATCCTCAACTTGGTGTTAATGCTGAGGTATTGATTGGGGTGGGGGAAGAGGTGATTGTAACTCGTCCGACGGTGTTCGGACCGGACCCTCAAAGCATCGCAGATATTGTTTTTGAGTCGATTAAGTTTCGGCGCATGGCTCACAGCGCTGAGGACATCACGTCGATGATCCTGGAAGAGATGGGTTTGACAAAGCCTGAGGTACACAGTGACATTAAACATGGTTTTGTCTTGGAATTGCCGGAAAAGCCCGATATTGACTTAGATTTAGTGGAACAACGCGTGCTGGATTTAATTGACGCGGATTTACCCATTTGTTTCGCCGATGACGGGCATATACGGGTTGGGCAAATGCTTTACCCCTGTACCGGTCCGCGTATTCACATGCGGCGCACGGGCGAGATCAAGGGTTTTCTTTTACTTAAGGAATTTCGGTTCGACCCCATTGCTCAGCTTTATACCATTGCCGGGATTGTGGGAGAAGAAATGATGCCTACTCGTTCCATTGACTTGTTTGGAGGGCGCAATGCAAATAGTTAGGCGCTGTCGAGGGAGTAATTGGCATTTCTCTTTCTATTCTGGTAAACTGAAATCAGTAAATGACTTGTGCGAAGAAAGGTTAGGTTATCAATATGCAACGTTCTAATGGTCGGGCTTTTGATGAATTACGTCCTGTTAAAATTTCACGGCAGTTTACAAACATACCTGAGGGTTCCGTGCTGATCGAAATTGGGGAAACTCGGGTTTTGTGTACAGCTAGTGTTGAAGAAAAGGTACCTCCCTTTCAAAAGGGGTCCGGCAAGGGGTGGGTCACGGCAGAGTACGCGATGATTCCGCGGGCGACTCAGTCCAGGACGCAACGCGAAGCGACTAAGGGAAAGCTCACCGGTCGCACAATGGAGATTCAGCGCTTAATCGGTCGTGCCCTGCGGTCGGTGGTTGATCTGAAGAAGCTTGGCGAACGCACAATTTGGCTTGATTGCGATGTGCTTCAAGCAGATGGCGGAACCCGTACTGCTGCCATTACCGGAGCATACGTGGCCTTAGTCGATGCTGTTCAATATTTATTGGAAAAGAAGCTTATTAGAGCAAATCCAATTCAGGATACTTTAGCTGCCATCTCAGTGGGGAAGGTCCAGGGACAGGCAATTTTGGATTTAGCCTATTTAGAAGATTCTCAAGCGGATGTAGACATGAACGTCGTCATGACTGGTGCCGGAAAGTTCGTGGAAATCCAAGGAACTGCGGAAGAAACCCCGTTCGACCGTGCAGATTTGGATGTGTTTTTGCAGCTGGCTGAAAAAGGGATCCGCACTTTGATGGATGTGCAGAAGTCAGCGGTGGAAACGAGCTCGTGAAGATAATATTGGCTACTCTAAACCAGGGGAAAATCCGAGAACTTCAAGAACTGCTTGTAGATGAAGGGATTGAAGTGCTTTCTTTACTAGATATTCCAGACTGGGAAGACGTGGAGGAAAATGGGGAAACCTTTGCAGATAATGCCGCACTGAAGGCCAGAGCGGCTGTTAGGAGAACGGGGTTGATTGCCCTCGCCGATGATTCCGGTTTAGAAGTCGATGAATTAGAGGGCGCACCGGGCGTTTATTCGGCACGTTATGCCGGTGAGCCTAAAGATGATGAACGTAATAATGACAAATTACTTCAGCGCTTAGAAACTACCTCGGATGATAAAAGGACTGCGCGTTTTCGCTGTGCTTTGGTTATGGCGACGCCTTTTGGGAAAGAATATCTTACAGAAGGTGCTATCGAAGGACGAATCATAAGGGAACGACGCGGACAGGCTGGATTTGGCTATGATCCGATCTTTTATCTGCCGGAGTATGCACGTACTATGGCTGAGCTGACTATGGCTGAGAAAAATAAATTAAGCCACAGAGCCCAGGCATTTCGAAAAGTGATTCCGATCCTCAGAGACCTCTGTAGGGATGTGATGCCCAGTGATCAGGGCTGAGAAGGGACGAGAAGCATCGTGCCCCTACCTAAAATCTTAGGTGAAAAGTTTTTTGAGATTATTGCTTGACGAATAGATTAATTTGAGCTATACTAACCTAGTCACCAATCGGGGCATAGCGCAGCTTGGCTAGCGCGCCTGCCTTGGGAGCAGGAGGCCGGGGGTTCGAATCCCTCTGCCCCGACCATTATTCCCAACTTATTTAGGTTTAGGAGTAACCTGGGTTGACAATCGCAACTCTAAAACTGCGCCTGTAGCTCAGTTGGATAGAG
>JARLHU010000166.1 GCA_031292095.1 Desulfosporosinus sp. | reverse complement strand
TTAGTTGATTCTTGTCGTCAGTGTACTTTGCCATCCTCTCACCTCTATACCTCAGAATTTCCCCCCAAAGCGTTAATCTTATGCGTTCTGCTCTAATAAAAAGTTGACCGTCTTCTCACTGATCAAACTCTGTTTATAGAACCCAAGCTCCCCACGCGCAATGAGGGTCTGTTTGAGCAATTGAGCATCTTGTTTATATTGCTCACTAAGTTTTTTGATCTCTTCGTTTACTTCGTCTTCCGTGACCTCAATTCCTTCTGCCTTGGCGATAGCTTCTAAAACTAAATCAGTTTTGACACTTTCCACAGCTTGAGGACGTAAACGCTCCTGCATAATTTCCTCACTTGAGCTAGTATATTGATAATACTGTTCAATTGTCATTCCTTGCTGTGTGAGATTACGGCTCAGATCGTCCACCAAAACTTTAATTCTTTCGTTAACCATAACGTCAGGAATTTCAATGCTGGCATTGTCAACCACTTTCGTGACGATCACCTTAAGTTGATTTGTTTTAGCCAGTGCTTCACCCTGCTTTAATAATTTATTCCGCAAGTCGGTTTTCAATTCATCCAGAGTTTCAAATTCACTGACATCTTTGGCAAATTCATCATCCAGCGCGGAATATTCTTTGCGTTGTATTTTCTTGATGTCTGTTTTAAAGACAGCCTTCTGCCCTGCTAGCTCTGGACTATGATATTCATCTGGGAAGCTAACGTTGACATCAACATGTTGTCCAACTTCTGCGCCAATTAAACCTTCTTCAAAGCCGGGAATAAAGGTACCTGATCCTATCACTAATTCGTAGTTCGCCGATTTTCCACCTGCGAAAGGAACACCATCTTTTAAGCCTTCAAAGTCAATGGTTACGGTATCCTCGTTTTGCACCGTGCCAACTTCAAGCGTAGTCAGACGAGCATGTTGTTCCTGTTTCTTTTTCAGATCTTCCATAATTTGTTCGTCCGTTATGCTGACAGCATCTTGTTCAATCTTAAAACCTTTATATTCTCCCAGCTCAACCTCAGGTTTGACACTCACTTTCGCTTTGAAAATCAGGTCTTTTCCCTCTTCGATTTGTACCAAGTCCACTTCAGGACGATCTACCGGCTCGATGCCGCTTTCTACAACCGCTTCTGCGTAGGCCGGTCCTATTAAATGATCCAACGCTTCATCATAAAGGGCCGACTTCCCCAAATGAAGTTCTACCATACGACGGGGGGCTTTACCTTTACGAAACCCTGGAACATTAACTTTTTTTGACAAAACCTTCGCAGCCTGATCCACCGCAACAACAAATTTTTCTGCGTCAACGGCCACTTCTAAAGCGACAATATTTTTTTCTGCTTTTTCAACTGAAACTAACATATATTCTCCCCCTTAAAACACTATTACTCTATGTGCAAGGCAGCTGTGGGATCCCTCAAATAGTCTTACCGATTTTTTAAGACTACAAACCCCTACTTACGCCAAATACATCTTTAGGCACATTCAAGAAAATAACCAGTCAGTATGCCAGTCTATTTTGTGTCATACTGTGTCGGTACGTTCACCTAATAGCCCCACTATGAGGTGAACATACCTCCTTGTCTGACGCAAAATATCCATGGCATCTTTGACTTGTTATTTTCTTTCATAATGCCTTTACTAAAGGGGGAACATTGCGTTCCCCCTTTTACGAGTCAACGTTTCGTTGAAAACATTGAGACCCAAGTCCAACAAATTTGCTAACCAATTATACCAGACTTACTCTCCGTAATCAAATTGGAGAAGCTTCTCTCTGCTAATCCACACTAACATCGTCTTATTTCCAAGTCGCTCATTTTTGCGATTTTTTCCGGCAGGATGATAAACACGCATAATCATTTTCTGCAGCCTTGCTATTCCTTGACTTTTCCAAGTGTCGGGCAAATCCTGCACCGTAAACCCAAACCCTTTAACCCCACGATGCAGTAGGGTTTCCGCCACAAACACTTTAATATTGTCATAGCTCTCGTCTTTCGCCACATACCGGACCAAATCCGGCAACGAAACGCGGATTTGGCGCAAGGCCTTAAGCGCAGTCCTCTGCATATCCCGGCCTTTGGCTTGCAGCCGAATATTATCGAGATGAATTTCCGCCACAAGGTCTCCTTTGCCGGCCAGTAGCTTTCCATCCTCGGCATAAAGATTCGGTCCATCATACCTGCTTTTTTCTAAGCGAAAAATATTCGTGGCATCGATTCGTTCGACACGGTGACTCCCCGCATAATAATGCTCCCACTTTTCCCAAGCCCGAAACGCCAATTTTCGCCCAATCCCCCAATCCGGAAATTCCAAAGGAACTAAAGGCAGCTTCAGTCCCTGGACAATCCGAACACACAATTGCTCCAAGGCTAAAATAGAGTTTTCTCGAGCACCGACTTCTCCACCGCAGTCATGCAAAACCACGATCGTTCCTTCATTGACACCCTTAAGAATCCGCTCTGTGATCTCCTCCGGTGAGCGCCGCGCCTCCCAGTCATGCCCTTCGGCATTCCATAACACCGCTCGCATCTTATGCCGCTTCAGCCACCACCAGGTCATTAAGTTAAAGGTCCCCCAAGGTGGGCGCATCCAAGATATTTTATCCTCTGTAAGCTGTTCCAAAATACGGACGCTTTCTGTCCATTCCCGTGAAGTCCTCCAAGGAGAGGTAAACCACGCATACCGATGGTTGAGCGAATGCACCCCGATCTGATGCCCTTCAGCTTTTATCTGCTGAATCAGCTCCGGATACTTTTTCGCCCTTTCTGCAACGACAAAGAATGTAGCACAAACCTGATACGTTTTTAAGACCTTAAGGACCCGTGGGGTAAAGGCCGGATCCGGCCCGTCATCGAAAGTAAGTGCCACACCTGGGCTAAATTGGCGTTTCCAACTCCCGATTCCGAGACGGTGTAAAAACAAATCGGGAATGAGCGTATATAAAGCCAATCCCCCCAGAACAAAACACAAAAGCACATATCCTAGGTTCATCACTAAACAATCCTTTGCGTATTCTGACGCTTTTCCAGCAGCTGCAACATACTCTCCACCGCTTGTTCTGCAGCCCGACCGTGTACCGCATTCCCAGCCGCCCGACGCATCCGCTCCAAGTCCTTCGGATGTTTCAAAAGCGCAAAGATTATTTTCTCTAATTCTTCCTCGTTCCTCGCCGCCCTACCTGCCCCAATAGCTTCTAGATAGATGGCGTTTTCCTCTTCCTGTCCAGGTATCGGCCTAAAAATGACCAAAGGCAACCGTTTTGTCAACGCCTCAGAGACCGTTAAGCCACCTGCCTTGGTAATAATCATATCCGCGGCACTCATCAATTCCTCGACATTTTTCACAAAGCCAAAACGTGCAACCGGATTTTTCCCCTCCTCGATCATATGGTCGAGCGCCTTATAAAGCTTCTCATCTTGTCCACAGACAAAAATACTTTGACAAGGGAACGGTGTCTCTACCAAAATTTTGCAGATCCATTTCGCCCCACCTAAAACACCATAAGCCCCTCCCATAACTAAGACCGTTGGCAGATGCGGTCTCAAATCGAGCTTCTGCAATATTTCCTGCCGATCCAATTTCCACTCGAACTTCGGACTCACCGGAATCCCCGTAATCTGAATCGCACTCGGATCAATCCCTCGCGCCACCAACCCGTCAAAAACACTTTCACACCCTACAATATAAAGGTCAACCCCTGGATGGATCCATTGGCTATGTACCGCATAGTCCGTCACAATAGTAACCAGAGGGACATTCAGGATCCCTTCCAGCCTCTGTTGCGCCAAAACCCCTGCCACCGTGGGATATGTACAAATCACAAGATCCGGTTGTAACACCTGAATTAATTTCACAAATTCTCGTCGACCCAAGCCATTTAAAAAACGTTGAAACACAGAACCCGGGGGGATTTTCGACGTGCGATAGTAAAATTTCCCCCACAGTTTCGGTGTGTATTTAATCAGTTCAATATAGGTGCTCTTAATGACAGCATTAAACGTCTTACTAAGAAACGCCCCAAAGTCCAAATGTGTAATTTTAACATTCGGCTCTTTAGAACGTAACGCTTCAATAACTGCTTCAGCCGCTCGCACATGCCCTGCGCCAAACGAAGCTGAAAAGATCAACACATTCAATTGCTCCACTCACAAACCCCCTTGTTTTAGAATTCTACCCTTTAACGAGTATAAAGATACCGCTCAGGATCTGTTTAACAACTATTATAACGCGAAATAGGGAATTCGCCAAATTATGGGGGATAACTCTCATCCTACGGGGTAAAATAAGCTTCACGAAAAGCTAACCAAGTAGGCTTACGAAAGGAGAAAAAAATGATCATAGTAGTGATCAGAACCCTTATTCTCTACACACTGGTCATCGTTGCTCTTCGGTTGATGGGAAAAAGAGAAATCGGTCAACTGCAACCTTTTGAGCTCGTCGTGATCATCATGATTTCCGAACTTGCAGCCATACCCAGTGAGAATGTTGGCATCCCGCTCCTCAGCGGCATCATTCCCATCCTTGTTCTTCTCTTAACAAGTTTAACGTTGGCCTGGGTATCCTTAAAAAGTGAAACAGCTCGGACAATTATTTGTGGTTCTCCGAGCATCCTCATCCAACGAGGGAAAATCTTAGAAGATGAATTGAGAAAAAATCGTTATAACCTTACCGACCTGCTCGAGGAACTGCGCATTAAGAATGTCCCGAACATTGCTGACGTCGAGTTTGCTGTTTTAGAAACCAACGGACAATTAAGCGTTTTTCCAAAATCACAGAAAAGGCCAACCATTCCGGAAGATTTTCATATCCCAACCCAGTTCGAAGGCTTACCGATAACCCTAATCATGGATGGTAAACTCAATAGTACTAACTTGCAGCAAAGTAACAAAGACCTCGCTTGGTTAAAAAGGGAACTCAATAAGCAATCGATCAATAAGATCGAAAATGTCTTCTTAGCCAGCCTTGATTCAGCTGGAGCGCTCTTTGTGCAAGCCAAGCAGTGATTAAAAACCCGCAGCTAGAAAGCTAGAGAGAGAGTGAGGTGAAAGCTGTTGCGCACCGTGCCAACGATTGTCATCATTGTCGTTTTGTTATTAGGGGGTTCTTGGACCACCTATCGTTATCTTCAAACAACAACCCAGGCTTTAGGGACTCAGCTTGAAACAGTCGAACAATCTATCTCCACCCAAAAATGGGAGGTCGCTCAAAAAGAATTGAACACAGCCCTACAACGCTGGGATAAAAACAAAACCTGGTGGACCGTTCTTCTCGATCATCAAGAGATCGACAACATTGACTTCAGCATGACCCGTTTAGAAAAATATATTGAAACTCAAGATATGCCGCTATCTCTGGGGGAAGTATCGACGTTGAAACTTCAGGTCAATCATATTTCCGATACGGAGAAGCTCAATTTGCAAAACATCCTGTAAATTGGAAGATTAAGAGGCTTTAAAACAGTAAAGGCAGTCCCTGTAAAGAGGGATTGCCTTTACTATTCTCCGAACGAACAAACGCAAAAAGTACGCTGAGACTTAATCCCAAGCGTACTTGAATGTTTCATTGTTGGTGCGGGAGACAGGACTTGAACCTGCACGGTTACCCGCTGGAACCTAAATCCAGTGCGTCTGCCAGTTCCGCCACTCCCGCAAGATGGTAATAATAGTAGCACCAGAAGCAATGTTACCATACTTCTTGTATTATTACAAGTTATTATTTTTTCATAGATTAGTGGCTGGGGTGGGAGGATTCGAACCTACGAATGCCAGAGTCAAAGTCTGGTGCCTTACCGCTTGGCGACACCCCAATACAAGTAACCAATCCAAGGCGACCCTATTATTATAACCACAAAACGAATTAATATTTCATCTACTTCAACTCATGCTCTGAATCAGCCAAAAGTATTCCGCGATTAAGATAAGCAGATTAATCCCAACCAATGCCAGCAAATTCTTGAACCAATCTTGAGGGTATTCCCAATAATAATAAAGGATATTAAAAACAACAAGCAAAACTGAACAGATAGCCCAACGCACATAAAGTCCTAAATCCTGCGAGAATAAATGAACAAACCATACAACAGGGAAAAAAATAAATACGCTCAGAAAGGTAATCATAGTATATCCGATTGAGCGGCGCAGATCATTCTCATTCGGCTTAGCTTTGCTCACCATCTCTCCCCCTCATCCCCAGTCCGATTCTTGAAGCAAGTATATCAATATGATGTACCGTAGGGTTATTTCAATAAGTTAGGATAATCCCGCATTCCATGAAGTACTCTGTATACTACGACCTCGTCAGCAATTATCTTATAAAAAACGATATAGCTATCAATAATGAGCATACGGTATTCCTGTTTTGCCAACTCATTATCTGGAACTATTTTACCGATAAGAGGAAGCTCTGCAAGTGTATCAATTTTGTCAGTAATCTTATCGGTCATTTCGAGCGCCGATTTCGGATTATCTGCTGCAATGTAAAAGAATATTTCCACAATGTCCTCACGGGCAATCTGTAAGATAGTAATCTTATACTTGCTCATTGTGCAGACCTCTGATATATTCTCTCACCTCATCTGTAGTGTAGGTAGGTGCGCCGCTAAGACGCTGTTGTTCAGCCTCTAACAGTTTCGCTCTTAGGTTTAGCATTGCTTCTCTGCGTTCAAACGCAGGAATGCTCATTACAACCAACTCGCCCTCACCATTTTTAGTCAAATAAACAGGTTCAGACTTTTCTTTACATAGTCTTGTTATTTCACCAAGCTCTGTCCTCAGTGCCGATGTGGGTTTTATGATCATATCCATCACTCCTGTGCAAAATTCTGACTTAATTACTATCTTATTATATGCCAGTATTAGCACAGTTATCAACACGATTTCAATGACATCTGCACTCCCACCTTGAAAAAGCCTCAGGTTCTGTTACCTCCTCGTTTAGTGAGCAAGTATCCCGTACTCCAAAACAAAATTAGCGCAACAGAACCCAAGACTAGCCAAATCCAAGTTTCCCGAGCGACACCTAAAAATACGAGAGCTGTACCAATATAATACGGAATGATCGAAAGTGCGGCAGTCCAAAGGTATGTCCCGAGTTTCATTGACGGCATTGCCCCAGCTATGTAATTGACGGCAAATGCTGGAATCGGGAGTAAGCGGGCCACAAACAACCCCAGTGCCCCTTTTCCCTGGACCCAATTATCCACGGTCTTAAACCGTTCCGGAGAGATCACACGTTTCATCAATGTTTGCCCGTAGACACGTACAATGATAAAGATCGCGACTGCGCTTAGTATCGAACCCAACCACGCGATCAAGACGCCTTCGTAGATACCATAGATTTTAAGGAACAATACCACCAGCCCCTCAGAAGGCATTGGCGTCATGCACAAAGCTGCCATCAAGAAAATAGCAAAAACAACTCCCCACAGCCCCCAAGCGCGGATGATACCGGAAAGCTCATTCCGTCTATCCAAGTAGAAAAACGCCGCAACCAGTAAAACGAAGGCAACAATCAGTACTCCAGTCCAGCCATACTTGAGTAAATTTCGTTTGTTCCCAATAGTCTGAGTCATCGGGCCTTCTCCCCTTTTCTAAGATCTATAAGACTCCTTCAGTGTATCGTCCCCTAACTTATGTTTAGTTATTTACGCAATCGAATATTTCACTATATCCTATAAACGGTTATGTCCTATCTGATTATAACAAAATATAACAAAACAAAAGCACCAGACATATCAGTCCAGTGCTACTTTAGCGTTATGGGGTGGGTGATGGGTCTCGAACCCACGAATGCTGGTACCACAAACCAGTGCGTTAACCACTTCGCCACACCCACCATAGTCATTGGATTATTGGTGCGCCTGGAGAGATTCGAACCCCCGACAACCTGCTTAGAAGGCAGATGCTCTATCCAACTGAGCTACAGGCGCAGTTCAAGGATTACGATTGTCAACCCAGGTTACCCT
>JARLHU010000165.1 GCA_031292095.1 Desulfosporosinus sp. | reverse complement strand
TGAATAAATGATTATTATATAAGCAAGTTTGTTAAGACGTTTCACATTATCCATAATAAATGGAGTTATATCATTAGCCATAGACTTGAGAATATTTCCAACCTGCTTTATTCCATACAAAGTAAAAGATAGGTTAATTAGAAGTGAAAACAAGCTAGTTAAACCCGCATATTTAGCACCAAACCTGCTAGTAGATATAGGTAAAATTTTGTGAGGAATAGTAATAAAGAAAGAAGTACCCTTAGCTAGTTCATAATTTATACTCCAGTCCAAGTTGCCTTTAACTGCATTAAATCTTTCTGGTGAAGCAAAAAACAAAACAACAAAACCTATCAATGCAGCAAAGAAAAGTATTACCCCAAGAATGAAAATTAATTCTATTACCTTTTGAATTTTATCTGCTCTCTTTTTTATAATACTTATATTGTCTTGACTCATAAATGTCCCCTCCTCATATATAATTGCATTATATGGTTTATATATTCGTTAGTCAATATTTTATTAACGATTAACATTAATAATAGCTTAGATAACTACCCATTCTGAAGACTCCTAAAACTAACCCGTTGCGTTTAAGCGGCAAAAAATAACGTTGACATTACCTCATTGAGGGATTTATATCTCAGAGAAAGTATAATATGAACCCTATAGAGTAGACAGTTTAAAAAAGCCTACTCTATAGCAGGTACAAATTAAATAAAACGATGTGGCAAATAGTTACAGTGGAAGACCTAACTCATGTTCCCACGACTCAGTTTGGTTAGACTTTACAGCGGGGCGCTAATCTAGGCAAAAACGTGCGACCTGGCACGATGCACTGGTGGGACAGTGATACACATTTCTCCTAATATCTCGGCAATTTGCTTTGTTCAATATAATAATTCGCTACCCCAATTTCCTTGATCCTAATATTTCTTTGAATCCATCTTTCTCTAAGCTTACCTTCAAATTGTTTGTCGCATGGAAACTCTTCGCATTCAAAACAGAAATCTATGTTGCGCTCCCTACCACAGATTTTTGCATGACAATCCAGTGGACATTTTACGTTGTTACTTCTACAACCACCACAAGACCCCTCGGCAAAATGGCTGAGAATCCGAACAAATTCGGGATATCCGTTAAAAATCGGGTCGTTTTTCGCTTTCATCTGTGCTAGTCTTTTATAACCGTTCAATAGCTCGGATAATTTGGAACTTAAACTCCTTATCTTGCCGTTTTCATAATCTACGCATCTCGAACAGTCCAATCCACAAACAGATAAGTTACTGATGTCTTCACTCTTTTCCATGATTATCCCTCACTTCACAAATATGCCCCAGTTTGACTAGACTTTACCCTGGCGGGGTCTACCCTCGTTATAATATCGCGGGGTGGATGGAGACATTATACAACCGTTTATTACTAATTTAGTAAAAGTTCAACAAAAATTATTTTTTCCTTCGGCTAAATTTAAAGATTGTTTTACTGTTGAAGTTAAATTAGGTTAAACTCATAATTAACTTCAGATAAATGTTTCTGACTTTTAATAAAATTTCTTTCTCTAAAAATCACATGATTATTACGATCTATTAATATAACAGTGGAAGATCTTGTTCCATAATCAGTCCCAGGGATAAATATAGAGGATAACATTCTTTCTCGCTCTTGACTTAGCCCAGTTTCAGGCAATTCGCGATCTTGAGCCTGTTCAGTATCTGCTAAAATTTCAAAGAGACATTGCGGTTTCAAAAATGGCTGCTTTTCCATACAATTCGCCAATGCTTCTTCGCTTTTTTGAACTTTTGGCCAAGGCGTATTTAGAAAATGATTACTAAGACCATAAATTCCTGGTTTAAGTACCTCTACTAAAGATGAAAGTTTGTTAAAATACAAGAGACTTTTTGAATCACCAACTAATAGGTTAAAGCCGTTATAAAGAGTCCGGTTATTTACAACATCTAGCATATACTCATTAGGAGATTCATTATTACATAGAAAGTTACTAACTAAAAAACCACGTGATTTTGCATTCATTATCTGTGAAGAAAGATCGCGATAGTTTGTTAAAGCTGCAAAACGGCCTGTGCTCGTAATTCCCATCCAAGTCCCCAACATTTCCAAATCTCTACCGGCTAAAACCCAAGGGTAAGACGTCCAGAAATGGGCTGCTTCAGTTGGACGTTGATAATACTCATCCCTATTTGCTGCCACTATTAAGCGATAGTTCGGATGACAATCGTAGGCAAAAGTAAGCAAACACAAGTTACATACCCCTCTCATTAGTTTAATGTTCGTACTCTATCAAACGAATTATCTAAAACATTTGCGACACTGGTTCGGTAATACCGCCATTTTATGGGGTATTACCGAACCAGTGTCAGCATAGGTGAATATAGGAACTTCAGGAATGGGTTTGACGTTCTGGCTTCTTGGGTTTGCATGGCAGAATCACCGATTATTTCTACGATTTTGGAAGGAACTTTCAGAGCACTTGTTGAATACTAGGGGTAGTGGTTAGGACGTTGCAAGAGGGTGCGGGACGTTAGGCAAAGTGTTCTAACTGTGCTGTTCTTGGGGGCTTCTTACTCAGTTATGCTTTCAATCTTTGATTTCCTGTTTACCTTTTCATTAAACTTAGCCGCATCAATGATGAATCTCTCATGAGTACCTTCAGAAATTCGGTCTACCCCATCATGGCCTTCTACATGAAACAATAATCTTTTACCTTCGATCTTTTCTAACCGTAGTTTAACTGTAACAGTTAAACCTGGCGGTGTAGCGGCAATGTGGCTTAATTTAACATCGGTTCCAACGGTTTGTTCATTAGGCCAATCCAAATGAGGATTGATAGCTTTAATACATGCCCATTCAAATAAGCCCACCATAAATCCCGTTGCAAACACTTTAGGCATTGCTTGAAATTCTTCCGATTCAGGGTAAAGATAAGGAACAGTTTTGTTTTCTGGAACAGTAAACTTAAACTCATAATACAAACCAGATTGTAAAGTACTTTTCATTTGAAACACCTCCTTAATTTAAAGTAAATATATCGCAGTATTCTTTATTAAACAAATCAATTAATTTCATTAGCATAATTAAAAGTATTCATATATTGAATTTTTAATTTTCTTGAGTAAAGAGGTCGAACTGCATGGAATGGAATCAAATAATTGGGTTTTATTATGTTGCGAAACTTGGAGGATTTACTAAAGCGGCTGAGAGTACGTTTAAAACACAATCAGCGCTAACTCATCAAGTTAAAGCCCTTGAAACAGAATTAGATTGTCTTCTTTTTGAGCGTATAGGTAAGCGTAAAATCCGCCTTACCCCTGCTGGGGAAAAACTTTATAAATTTGCGGAGGAATTAATAGAGAAATACAATTATTTTATCGAGGATTTAAATGAGTTAAAAGGACAAAGAAAAGGACAGCTAAAAATAGCTGCTCCTTTCACAACCCTTTACCATTTGCTTCCGGAACGGATACAAAGATATTCTAAACTATATCCTTGGGTAGAATTGACGATTCTTGACCGTTCTCAACAAGAGGTGATTCATCTACTAAAAGAAGGGGATATCGATCTGGGTTTGGTTCTAGAATCGCTGGTACCAAAGGAATTGAATTATCTTCGATGGAAAGAAACTGAAATTGTTATTATGGTGTTGAAAAATCATCCTTTAAGAAAAGAAGCCCAAGTCCAATTAGAGCAGATTGCCCAATATCCATTGATACTACCTCCCAAATCAGCACTAGTTCGTACAAAGTTAGATGAACTCTTTAGCAAGCTTGGGATAAACTATCGAGTTGTCATGGAGTCATCAAATGTTGAACTTAGTTCTGTCTATACTGAGATGGGGATGGGGATTTCGTTTGCTACCATATTAAAAGAACGCCCAAACATCGAAAACCGAAATCTAAGGTTTATATCCTTAAATCATTATTTTGAGGCGGATTATGTTACATTGGCCATGAGAAAAAACGTAATTTTCCCTTCGTTTAAAACAGATTTTATAAATATACTTTTTGATAAAGTTAAGTTTGAAGAGTAAAAGAGAGATAAGAAGAAGGATCAAGATCAAAGTGAATAAAAAACTATTCAGTAATCAAAAACGACAATTTAAGGAGCCCCCGTCCTAGGCGGCCTCGGGCTTCGCGGGGTGGCTGTCTTCGCATTGTCGCATGAGTATGTGTTGGGGTCGGCCACTGAAGTCGTTTTTTGCTAGATCGTTTTGACGGTCTGGCCTTATTGCATTTCCTTGGACTATTTTTGGAGTTTCAGAAGGAGTTGCAGGAAAGATGTGGAAGGCTAGATAAGAATTTGCTAGTGCCCAGCTCAGTAAGCCGGTGATTTTGATGACGATGCGGTTTCAAATGGTGGTGATCGAACCTGGACGTATCATTATTTCAAATCAAAATCAGAGTTACTGTATGCGGTTATCGATGAAATATTAAAAGAAGAAGCCGCGATTACGGCAAAGATTATGTCAGAACATAAGGGCAAAGATATAGATTGTTTGAGCATTCTTATATCAAACAAATCTAAAATGGAAAATTACGGGGAACTATTCCCCAGTCTTGCAGAAGATCAAGCCATTATAGAATATGCCAAAAGAAAGATGGCAACATCCACGGAGCCAATTGTGCTCGCGCTGATTGAGCGTGGCAATAAAGACGGGTCATGGAATTGTCCATACCCAAGAGAAACTGCCAACTTTATTTTGCATGGAATAAGTGGAAAACTCAGCAGTCCTGAACAGATCGCTATCAGTATTATTTTAAGGGTTTTAGGATTAACAGAAAGCAATTAACAAATTTGTAGAGCCCAACACAGATTGGGCTTTTTTAAATAATTAAATTGAATGAATTCAGTCATAATGAAAGGACAAGCTTATACCTAGGAGGAACGAAATGGAACTTTCTACGATAGAATTCACTATACATAGTGCCAATATAATTTGGGTACTTACATTTTTAGTTTCCACCATTTTTGTTTTGCGTATTGTAGGAAAAAAATACAAAAAGAACTGTTGGATTAACAAATTAAACAGAGTACTCCGAAAAAAGCATATTCCATTAGGGGTAGGTCTAATCATTGTATCTTTGCTACATGGTATTTGCGCATATATAGGCATTCCTTATGTTTCATTGACATTGACAATTCTTAACTTTACAGGGGGAATCGTTTGTCTCATTTTTCTCGTTTTGCTATGTGGCAGTTATGTATTACGCAAAAAAATCAAGCCATACTGGATGTTTTGGCACAGAGTATTAGCTATAGTCTTTTTCATAGTTTTTGTTTGGCATGTTGTTGTAGAAGTACCTGTAATTCAAGAAGAAGCGCATCAAAATATATCTATAATACAGGAGAAGCATACTTCTTTTTTAACAATCCTAGGAATTACAAGTTCGGTTCCCAAAATAAACTCATTCAGTTATGGGCTGCCATTTGTTGCATAATTTGTTTTACTGATTTGATTCACTGAAAGTATGGCCCCCCGTTATCAGGACAAATTTATCGGTTAATACAACCAATTCCGAGAGGAGTTAAAGTGAGTTCGATGCAACCGGATACGCATGAAGCGTATATAAATAAGGTCATTGATTTTTTAGTGAGAGGTATGAAGGAGAAAATGTGACAAGTGGGGGAGATGCCGGCAATGAAGAAAGCAAAGCGGACTGCTAAACGCAGCCTTCTTTTTTACGGGCCGGTGTAATTTCAGCAAGGCGCATTTTAATTCCTAACTCCAGGAAATAGAATCCCATGCCTCTGGAAAGCTCGGCGTTAGCACCCCTTGTCTGTAGGTAAGCGTTTCCCAGTTCCCATAAATGTTGGGAGCCATATTTGGCCAGAAACGAATAGCGCTTGCGGACATATTCATAGCCAATCTCAAAATCACTGAGGTGTTGTCTGGACATCGTCTTCCTCCCGCTGTTTAGGGGATTGTTCTCCGATCAGTTCGGCAATACTAACACCGAGAGCGGCAGCGAGTTTCTTCAGGATCGGATAGGTAGGCTGTTTCTTGTTGGCTTCCAGTTCAGAAATATAGGTCTGGGAAACACTGGAGCGTCTGGAAAGCTCAGCCTGAGACAATTTTTGTTTGGCTCGAAGATAGTTAAGATTTTGCATAAAGGTATACTTCCTTTTAATAGCAATTATAATCGCTTTTGCAGTATTTAGCAACCGCTTTAGCGTGCTATTGGCTGGCTTTTTTATTTGCTATAATTGCTTTAGCGATAGGGAGTGAAATAATGGGAATAGATTATGGCGCTAAATTTTTGGAATTAAGAAAGAAGAATAAGCTAAGTCAAAAAGATTTGGCCAATATTGCGGAAATTGGTCAAACTACGATTAGCGATATAGAAGCTGGGAAGAAATCACCAAACGCTATTACGATCGAAAAGATATGTTCGGCGCTCAATGTCACGCTTACAGAATTTTTTGCCGAGGAACGCCCTCAGCTTGAGCCGGAACTTCGCCGTCTGGTGGATACAGCCAGAAAGCTTTCGCCTGAACAAATAGAATATCTTCAGAAGTTACTGGAATCGATGAGTAAGGATTAATATTTGTGATATCACGATGAGTATTGCTTCGTCGATACGGGGTTGACAGTAAACAATGCCATTTCATATTAAAGAATCCTGAGTATTACAAAGGACTTTATGAGGCAGGACTATAAAATCGAAATATCAGAGAAGATCATAAAAAGGACCGAGGCCTTAGCTTTAGCCTTAGCCGCGGTTTTTTTAGGTATATCAGAAAGCATAAGTTTTTGGGGTATCATAGTGCCCTTTTACTTGCTAATCTATATAGTGACCTTGCTTGTCCTCAAATTGGACTGCGCTTCCGATTTTGTGAATATCTCGGTTGTGGTCACACACTCATGCTCTAGGATTTGCTGAAGTGATCGTATATTAACCCGAGAGTACACAAGTTGAGGCGTCTAAACCCACAATTACAGTGGGCGCAACAGGAGTATTCGAACAAGTAAAAGACGCTGAAAATAACTCGACTATAAGTTTTACAAATGGCTGGAAACAGGAAGTTTTTGATATTGGCAAAAACATCACGATTATCATTGGATTATGTCAATAATTATTACTGTTAAGGTGCAGGAAATGCCCTTGCCGTGAAGAAGTATCCTATCATAAATCCAGTCTGTAGAGGTGAAGCTTTAATGTCAGAGAAATTAGAGGGCCAATTTGAGACATTTTATCAAGAGTACTATGAAAAGCTCTTTAGAACGGCATTTCGTCTAACCGGTAACAGGGAAGATGCTCAAGATGTTATACAAGAAGCATATATTAATGCTTATCAATCATTTTCGAAGTTTAACCATACTAGTTCTTTTGGTACTTGGATCTATAAGATTATGCTGAATTGTACCTACCGCTATATGACGAAACGTGATAAACTTCCGATTTATATCATCACGACCGAGAGGGGTATTTCTGAAACTGAGTTTTGGGAATCACTAAAATCTAAGGAGTCTGTTGAAGAGCAGGCTATAGTTGAGGATGTCCGCGAAACCTGTCTGCAGCTTTTTCTAAATTGTATCCCTAAAAAGCAACGGATTGCCTTTACCTTAAAAACATTAATGGCATTATCAATCAGAGAAGTAGCCGATATTATGGGTATATCTGAGAGTGCCGTTAAAATAAATGTCTATCGAGCAAAGCAGCATTTGAAAGACAACATGGAAGAAAAATGTTCGTTTATTGATCCCGAAAATCCCTGCCAATGTGGAAATTGGGTGAAATATCTGATCGACACCGGTAAGGTTGACCTTATTTCTGCCTATAACCCAGTAAGAAGGCGAAGTACTGAAGAAATGTCTTTGATCTGGACGGAAATGGATTTTTTGAGAAAAACAATTCAACTGTATGATCATCAGCCGGGCCATACATCCTATCTGGAATTTAGGCAGAAAATTAGAGAGATCATTGCTCAACAGACCCTAAAAATACTTACATAAATATAGTAACGTTGTTTGTAACTTTTCTCCTCTCTTTGTATCTAAGTAAGTAGAGCATGAATTAAGGGAGGAACTGAAATGAGTAACAATCAACTGGAAGTAAATCTAAGACTAGTCAATCAAAAGGTTCAATTCATCGGAGTATCTGAATCTAACCTTGACCACCCACTGACCCTAGACTACTTACCGCCTCTTGGCGACGGACAGGGGTTTCGAGGCTTAGAGTTATTTCTGATGAGCTTTACAGGGTGTGTCAGCACGTCAATGGTTTATTTATTGCGGAAAATGGGAAAAAAGATTTCTAGTTTTCAAGTAAAGGCCAACGGGATACGACGGGAAAACCCTTTATCACTCCAAGCAATCCATCTTAAAGTAACTCTAGAATCAATAGATGCCGTAGAGTCAGACCTTCAAAGTGTTATCAAGCAAGCAGAGGAAATATCCCCAGTGTGGTTAGTGCTAAAAAATAATGTTGAAGTTATGATTGAATATGAAATTGTAAGGATGGATCCTATTAAAATGACTTCAGCTCTCTGTGGACTTTTTTGTCCCGCTTGCACGGTATTCATTGCCACGAAAGAAGATCCAGAACGCTTAAAAAGACTTGCTATAACTCTCAATCAAACTGTCGAAGAAACTCATTGCCAAGGCTGTCGTTCTGAACATAAAACAGCTTATTGCCAGAACTGTACTATGGTAGAATGTGCCAGGCAAAAAGGAATCGAGTTTTGTGGTGAATGTGAAGAATTTCCCTGTGAAGAAATTAAAACCTTCCAAGCGCTTAAGCCCCATAGACTTGATTTATGGCAATCGCACCAAAGGATCAAAGAAGTGGGGTATGAACAATGGGCGGGAGAAATGAGTGAGCATTATTCTTGTCCAGAATGTCATACCCTAAATTCTGCTTATGATATGGTTTGCCGAAAATGTGGTAATGACCCAAGTTGCAGGTATGTGGAGATGAATAAGGAGGCAATCGTGAGCCATATTTCCAAAGTCAGATAGTATTATTAAACGGATACAAATCCTCTGTTTGAACTCAGCAATCCAGGTCAAGAATTACTTCTCCTGTTCATTTATGCTATCTGCGGGAGGTGAGAAAATGAATCAGGTTGAAACAATGATGGCAGTGCAAAAAATGCAGGATTATATTGAGGACCACATATATGAAGAGATTACACTAAAGAATAAAGAGATGATGTTCATTGGCAAGGGTAAGACCCTTGTAAGAGGGATCAGGACCGGAGGTACATCAGTACTATACTACGGAACGGCTTATGACCCACCAGCAAAACTGTTTGCCAAATTTGGAATCGATTTGTCCAGTGAAGTTGAAGAACTGAGAAGCGAACTGCCTTTGGGTCCTCTGAGAGATGAATTACTTGGTCCTGCCGCACAAAAAAATCGGGAAAGCGCAGTGAACCTAGGTTTTGCGTGGGGGAAGTTGGACAAGTTTATTTACCAGGACCTATGTGCTCCAGGACATTTTCCTGATGAGGCCCTCTGGAATGCCACCCGCTATGTAAGTGATGCAGTTGAATCAGGCGCGGTGCTACTAACCTGCTCAGAAGTAACCCGTGTTGTTGTGAATGGAAAACAGGCTATAGAGGTGGAAGCAACAGTACAAGGTGAACGTCAGAAAATGTACGCCTCCCAAATAGTGCTCTCTGCCGGAGGGCTTGGAACTGCCCAGATTCTTCAAGCCAGCAAAATCAATAAAGCAGGTGAAGGATTTTTCTGTGATCCCATCACGATTGTTCAGGATGAATTAGGACATTACAGGAAAACAAACGATACGGCCGCCCAGAAGCGTACACTGAGGAGGATAAAGTGCAGTTATCTGTTTTTCCTGATTTCACCATTGATTTAAAACCTGTGTTTGACGGTATGGAAAGTACATAGAGATATTCACTCCAGCTCATCAAAATACTGAGCAAAGAGTCAGGACAACGGAGTCAAACTTTATTGTTCACCACAGCGATTCCTATGCAGCTACCTTTGTTCCCTTTATGATTGAAATGGAAGCAGACATCTGGCAGGGTGCTATGACAACGAACAACGTTCCAGAACTGATCAAGAAATATGGCGGATACAAAAGGATGACTATGAAGAAGTTGCTGATTTCTCTGTCAAAACTTCGCTTACAAACAATCAATGGCACTCGAATTCTATTTCCACTAACTAAAGATCAAAAGACGATCTATAAGGCATTTAATGTAAATGAGCCTGTGTAGGTATAATTTTTCAAGGGATTTTAGGTAGATAATGACATTCAAGCAAAACGAGTTTATCTAGCCATTAAACAAAAAGCTGATAACTTACGGCTGACGCCTCTACAAGGACGAATACCTTGGCTCGTCGACAAAGAGAAGCGAAGTTTAGACAACCCGATCGATTGACTAATCCGGCACAGATGATACATGCATATGAATATAAAAATATATAGTTATGAGTGGAACTGTCCGCAGCCACGAGATCAGGACAAGAAAACTCGAAACAGATATACCAGCAAAATGAAGAAAGCACGAGAAAAACGAACTTCGATGATCCAGCCTAAAACACAACTTTTGGGGCGAAAATCGGGAAAATAAAACAGCCAAATCGACCGTCAAGCAGGAATTCGACCCAAAACGGGGAAATGAGTTTTGCCTACTTGTCATAGTCTGATTTATAGGACTCAAAAGGAAATTAATCCCAATAGAACAAAGACATATAAAGTTAAAATACGTCATGGGATTTGTACTGTTTGATTTGAAAGTGGGGGTGCACAATGGTTACCTATAGTGAGGGTTTAGACTGTATAGATTGGCATCAGCTTTTTCATCTTTATGATGTTGTCGGACTCGTCGCAGGGTATGGAAAGAAACAAGATTTTACTAAGATTCAAGATGCTTTCGAACATAGTTATATAGTAGTTACTGCTTGGGATAGCGACACTCTTGTAGGTGCTGTTAGAATGATATCGGACGGGATCTGTTATGGGATGATTTTTGACGTTGGCGTTTTGCCAGAATATCAGAAATTAGGTATAGGCAAAGGCTTAGTTACAGAAATACTAAAGGATAATAGCCACCTGTGCATTCATTTAACATCAACTTTTGGAAATGAGGAATTTTATAAAAAGTTAGGTTTTAAACCACATAGAACAGCTTTGGCGAAGTATCCATATGAATCTGAATATTTAATTGGCTAAAGAGCTGTCAAAGCTAAACGACAGCTCTTGTCATAACCTTAACTATAAGACTCAAACAAATAATCCTAGTCCCCACCTTGCAAATAAGGTGAGGTCTAGGTTAGGAAGTTTCTCAAAGAGATGGCTGAGATAATGGAAGGGATTTAAACGATTCTCCTTTGTCGTTTCAACCATGTTCAGATCTGTTGTGTATCTTGCTGCTGTTGCTCAATTGCTCTAATATAGAGGTAAGTCTCTGTTCTTCCAAAGCTACTATAAAATCCACAAAAGGTTTTAAATCGGCATCCACAGCATAGCTCTCAAGGGCCTCAAAATATTCCAATCTGCTTTCTTTTGCAATGGAAATTGGAAGGAAACCATGAACCATCAACTGATAGTTCATGATCAATCTCGAAGTTCTGCCGTTACTGTCAACAAAAGGATGTATCTTCACAAACTCTGCATGAGTCAATGCCGCAAGCACTCAATAGAATTTTAAGGACATGGGGCTTACATTATTTCAACTTATTATTCCTGTTACATCGACATCCAGGAGGATTTGCTGTTGTTTTAACGGAAGGGTTTGAATTGCCTGGGCCAGTTCTACTTTGAGGACAACATAATCTTCAATCGCGAGAGCCTTTTCTCTTAACATCTCAGGTTCTATGCCAGGGATTTCCCTGCTTTTTAGCCGAAGTATCAAGTATATTTCGTTCGTGAGAATTCTTTGCCACCAGCCAAAGAAAGCTCGATCATCTTGTAAATTAGCCAGATTCTTATAGACTTTAATCATGGCATTTTGGACAGCATCTTGAGCTAAGTCGCCATCTCTCAATAAAAAATATGCCTTACTCCGTGCGTTAGGATATAGCTCCTTAAGCAAACATTCCCAGTCATCTGTATTTCCGTGCTTTGCCTTATTGATTAGATCCGTACTAATCTCTACCATTCTTCACTCCCTATTATCAAAATCCTTACTCAGTATCATTTAAACGTTCACTATATAGATTCCAATTACAAATAAAAAGTTCCATTTTTATCTGCAATTATAATAGCACCAGCGTTTTGAAGCATTAGCGAAATCTGCTAATGCTTTCGTTTTGCTGTGTGGTTCAGTTCATTGCAAAAATAAATTTTCTAGATAGCGAAGATTTCCCCGTTCTTATTCATCTAATAGGTGAAAGGAAGTGTTGATATGTGGACGCAGTGTTAGTATCAACAAGTCCCTTCCGTCCCATGCAGAACGCCCAACAATTAAAGATGAGCGGACGAGCACCTATCGCATTGGAAAGCCGTGCCAGCTCGTCTGTATCAATGTTGATATACTTTCGGTAGCCGGTAATGACGGCATCGACGCATTGAAGATCCCTGAAGCCAGCAGCCCAGAGGGGAAACCCTAGGATGACCCCTTCATGCGGGAAGAGTTAACTGATTTACTTAATAAATCGGGCTATGAGGCTTTGTCTTTATTCGACTTTTATGAAGCGACTCCTCAAATAGCCGTCATCCCAGTACCTCCTTTCATCTAATTACACAAAGCTTGGGTTTAGTCCGCGTTTGGTTTCCACTGTAACTTACTTATCTCACGATCTGCCGTATGGGCCACTGCTACGGCATAAATTCCTATGACTAAAATAACCGCGCAGGCAATGACAGCGTCAAACACATAGAGTAGTTCCTTGTTTGTAATAGGCGGCAGGAGATACATCTGTCCCGCTCAGGCCCTAGGAACCACTCACACAGGCAAGTAGCATCTGCAGCAGGAAATACCACAGCACTTGCTGATGCATGGATCTTTTCATTTGCTCGCGCCCAGCGCCCAACATGAGCTGGTTATGTCCTGGAACATCATGAAAGATGGAATGGTGTAGTAACGTTATCATTCCTGCTAAATTGCTGTTAAATGATTGAAAATAGTTGGAAAAAGTGTTATGCTACCAACGGTCGGCAAACCCAAAATTAATGTCGTTTCGACAGATTTTTTAATTGCATCATTGCGATTAGGAAGATTATGTATTGAAGAACCTATTTTAATAGGATCTTTTTTTCTTATACAGAAAGGTAATACTATGATAAAAGTTGATAACTTATCATTCTCATTTCCGCAAAAAGAGCTATATAAAAACATTTCATTTACGCTAGAAGAGGCACAACATTGCGCTTTTATAGGAACAAGCGGCAGTGGAAAAAGCACACTAATCGATATACTGATGGATCCAGAAAGATATATGTTCGATGGTATAGTGGAGTTGGATAAAACTTGTAGAATTGGGTATGTCAGTCAGTTTTCGCAACTAGACAAAACTAAAGACACATCAGTTTTCGAATACATAGGGGAAGAATTTATTAAGACACAAAACGAAATAACAGCTGTTTGTACTGAAATGGAAACATCTTCGGATCTTGATTCTTTACTAGAAAAGTATCAACTAGCGCTAGATGCATTTGATTCAATGGGTGGGAATGAGTTTGAAAGTAATATTAATAAGAAACTAAATCTAGCAAACCTAATCAAGCAAAAAGATCTTATGGTATCTGAACTGAGTGGTGGGGAATTCAAACTTATTCAAGTGATGAAGGAAATGCTTAGTAGTCCAGACTTAATAATTATGGACGAACCAGATGTGTTTTTGGACTTTGAAAACCTAAATGCGCTTAAAAATCTTATTAATTCCCACAAAGGAATATTGCTAGTTATTACGCACAACAGATATCTATTGAATTATTGTTTTAATAAAATTATCCACCTTGAAAACACGGAGCTCCAAGAGTTTGATGGGAGATATATTGATTATAACTTCTCATTACTTCAAACTAAAATTGAGCTACAAGAACTCACTAAGGTTGACGATGAAGAAATCAAAAGAAACGAGATCTTAATAATCAAACTTAGAGAAAAGGCAACTTATAATTCTGACGCTTCTAAAGGGAAAAAGCTAAAAGCTAGAGTTAAAGTTCAAGAAAGATTAGAAGCGCGTAGAATTAAAGCACCATTTGTAGATATAAAGCAACCAGATATCAGGTTAGATATTGATCATGAAATCGAAGACAGCATTGTTTTAAAAGTCAATAATTATTGCGTAGCCTTTGATGAGTTGCTGTTAGAAAATGTTAACTTTGAGATAAAATCAACTGATAAAGTAGCCCTTATCGGCTCAAACGGTACTGGTAAAACGACGTTGCTCCGAGAAATCTTTAATAATAATCATAATTCAATTGAAATAAACGGCGACGTTAAAGTAGCTTATTTATCTCAGGTTCAAGGGGAGAGGCTAAATGAGTCTAATACGATACTTGATGAGTTCTTCGATGCTGGGTTTAAAACCTATGATCAGATTAGAGCATATATTTCAAACTTTGGTTTTGAAGGAGAAATCGTTAATCAAACGATAGGCTCTTTATCGGGTGGAGAAAAAAATATGCTTCAATTGGCTAAAGTTTCTGCCAGTAAAGCCAACCTATTGCTTCTTGATGAACCGACAAGTCATTTAGACACCTATTCACAAATAGCACTGGAAAAAGCCATTGAAAACTATAAAGGTGCGATTCTCATGATCTCTCATGATTTCTATTCTATTGTAAACAGTATGGATTATGTGTTAATCATTGAAGATAAGACGATTAGAAAAATGAGTATACGAAAATTTAGAAAGATGATTTATGCTAGTCACTTTGATAGAGACTATTTAGAAATTGAACAAAAGAAAAAATCAGTTGAAACGAAAATAGAATTGGCTTTAAGAGATACTGATTTTGTTCTTGCAAAAGTATTGTCCGAAGAGCTAGAAGAGCTGATTAAGTTACTTTAAATTGGGAGATTTCGGCACTAACAATCCTCGAACCCTAGAGACTATATCTTGGCTCATCAAAACGGAGCTCGGCCAATTCGCTGTGCTGGGGCAGCAGGAACATTAATAATTCTATGATTTAACGGATCTTAAGAGAAGCCGAGGACTATGTAGGACGTGCTTCTGGACATAAAAGAACAAGGTGTTTCGCTGTTGACGCGGAGCACCTTGTTTATAATGTCCTCTTATTATTGTAATTCATCTGGAAATTTGCAGATCAATAAATAGTCGAAATAAATTCTGCCTTAAAGTAGGTTTTTGTTAAAATAGAGCGAATTAAAAAGTATAAGATTAATTTTGCTTTAGAGGTAAATGAAATGAATGAACAACTTCTCAAACCCATTCAAGAAGCGACCTATTTGACGGTATCGAATGCCTGGCGTTATCGTTCCATTTTGCGTTACGTTTATCTACAGCACGAACGACTACGTTACTACATAGTTCTCGAAGAAATCTTGCAGTATTTGAAGCAGGATCCGCACTTTCGAGAGTACACTGAGGATCAGCTTCTGCAGGATTTAGATCAACTGGTTAGCTGGAAGAATCTTATACCGCGTCAAGATACAGGACGCGTAGCTAGTATCGAAGAATTTAAGAAGCGAAAATTTCGTTATCAGTTGACACCCTACACCATTGAAATTGAACGTATGGTTTTAGGCCTTGAGCATTTAGACGCAGGATTTGGGGGTTCACTGGAACGAACCCTTTTTGATCGCTTATTGGGTAATTTAATGGACCTTACCGTCGCCTGGGTGCAAACAGACGCTGTTTTTAGTAAAACGAATGAAGAGATTTATCTGCTCTGGCAAGACCTGTATGAAAACTTCCATCGTCTGACCGATAATGCGGCCGATTACTTGGCTCATTTGCATAGTGAAAAAGTAGAGGAACAAATGATGACCGATGCCTTTCTGGTCTATAAAGAGGCGTTGACAGAGTACCTCCGTAATTTTATGACGAGTTTACAGAGAACCTCCTTTCGGATTGAAGGCATACTCGAGGAAGCCCCCTTGACGTTCTCCCGAAAACTCACGGAATGTGTCGCAGACTATGAACTGTCTATTCCCCGCTTGGACGTTCG
>JARLHU010000022.1 GCA_031292095.1 Desulfosporosinus sp. | reverse complement strand
TTCGAAACGGACTTTAGCTCAACAAGAACCTCGTTATAACAAATATAGTCCGCTCTGTATGTACAATTCAGTTCTTTGTCTTTGTAATTTATTCCAATCGAAACTTCTTTATCTAATCGTTCTTAATCTGTGTAATCTGTGGTTCCCCGTTCAGAATTCCCCAAGGCGTATTTACAGTGTTTCTCCTTGTAGGTATAAAAAAATGCGGGATTTCAGGTAAAGAATTTAGAATTTCTGGCAGGAATTGCCGAGTATGATTTTGATCAATTGGTCGAATAATAGTATCACAATGAAGAGTAGGCGTATTAACTAGACGAGGCAGTAGCGAAGCAGGTCTGCTGCCTTTTAAAAATAATCTTTACGGAGGTGTAAGCTTTGGCTAAGACAACAAAACCAATGGTCCAACTCACACCGGAATTAGAAAAATTCAAGTATGAAGTAGCTCAAGAGATTGGGATTTCTAATCGTAAACACAAAAGTTTTCCCAACTCGCCTCAAGAATAAGTTATAAAAACAAAATGGGTCAGGTTGGTAATGCAATACACCAACTTGACCCATTTCTGTGTGATCGTAGGCACGTTTTCGTCGTAGCCAATTTTATTCACATTCAGCCCATTCAATTATTGTAAATAACGCTCATAGTCTTCACGATCAATTCCAGGGTGTAGACTGATCGCCAAGGCCCCAGCAATAATTTTAGCGGATGTCTTTATGAGATCATCGATTTCTTTTGGTGTAACCATTAGGTTTCCTTGGAAAGGTGAAAGCACTTCATCAATGATTTGACTGAATGTTTCAGGTTTTATGCCCTTATAAAGTTTATACAATGTCGGGCTGGTTACGAATTGTTTGAAAACACCTTCAACTACATCATGAGCAATTACAGCAGCATTGACTACCGTTGGGAGTCCTATGGCAATTACCTTGCAACCCACTGTTTCTTCGTTAATGCCGGAGCGGGGGTTTCCTACTCCTGAACCAGGATGAATACCAGTATCAGCAAGTTGAATGCTCGTACCAACGCGTTCGAGGGAACCCGCTGCCAAGGCATCGATGGCAATGACTAGATCCGGCTTGACATGTTCCACGATACCATGAATAATTTCGGCAGTCTCAATTCCAGTGATTCCCAATACGCCTGGTGATAGAGCACTGATTTTTCGCATTTGGCCATGTAACTCATCGGGGGAGAGTTGAAAAAGATGGCGTGTAACCATTGTCTTATTAATAACTTGAGGCCCCAAGGCATCGGGTGTAGCATTCCAGTTGCCTAACCCGATTAATAAAATACTGGCGTCTTCTTTAAGATTCATCAGTTCAATCAATTTGTCGGCTAGAACGTGGGTAATGCTTTCGTGGACAATATAGTTGTTATTTCGGATTTCAGGAGCATCGATGGTGATGTATTGTCCTTTTGGTTTACCAATCGCTTCAACCCCTTCATCGGTCTCAACGGTAATTATTGTGACCTTGGCATGATCCAGTTCTTGTACATCCATAATGACGCCCGGGATTTCTTCCCCGCTTTCCCCACGAAGAAGCTGATGGGCTTCAACTGCTAAATCTAGTTGTACATTAAGGTGTCGATAGAGTTCTGATTTTTTCATGATTTCTATACTCCTTTAACTGTAATTTTATAGAAAACTTGACTAACGCCAAAGGCGGTTAATTTGATTGTGAAAAAAGTCACTGGAACTTAATAATAAAGTACCAGTGAATAAAGAGGAAAAACGAAAGAAAGAAATGGATGGGGGAAGGGCATTCGATATTCATATTTATGGTAATCGAATGTTGAATTTAGTATAGGCAAAAATTAAAATGATATACAGAATATTTAGGGAAAAATTTAGGGAAAAATATATTTGCTGTGGTATACTGATATGCAGAAGATGTCCGATATAACCTGAAATTGTGGATGGAAGCTTAATAAGTTCGGAAATAATGTAAGCTGGAGGGGTTATGCGGATAATTGCGGGTGAGATGCGTGGCCGTCTACTGAAGTCGGTCGAAGGGATGCAAACGCGCCCGACCTCGGATAAAGTAAAGGGTGCAATTTTTAATGTTTTAGGGGATAAGGTATTGGATGCACGAGTATTAGACCTTTTTGCTGGAACGGGAAATTTGGCGATTGAAGCAATTTCCCGTGGCTCTCGCGAAGCAGTGCTAGTAGAGAAGAGGTTTGACGCTCATCAGGTAATACAGAAAAATATTGAACGTATTGGAGTTGGCGATAAGACCAAACTCCTGTTGATGGATGCCATTATGTATATAAAGAGATACCCTGATGAAGTTTTCAACCTTATTTTTCTGGACCCTCCCTATCGTGAGGAACTTGTCGCAAAAGTTATTTCGACTTTTAAAGAACATCCCGCCTACTTAGCACCCGCTGGCGTTATTGTCGCTGAAACAGCAAAAGATGAAAAGTTAAATAGTGATATTTATCCGTTTGAAATTCGTAAAACTGGCGTATATGGAGACACATTGGTATGGTATTTACAGAGAACAGATATCTGAGGGGGGAGAGGATATAAGTGGAAAGTGATATTTTGAGTATACTTAATGAAGTGGAAGAAATTGTGGATCATGGGCCGAAGATCCCGATGACGGGGAAAGTTTTGGTCGATGACACTGTGATCTTTGAATTACTAGATCGTGTACGAGCGGCCTTGCCAGAAGAGATAACTAATGCTAAATGGGTTTTAAAAGAACGGGAAAGAATTTTGAGTGAAGCGCAAGCGGAAGCTCAGAAACTTATGGAGCGAGGAAAAATCTACGTTGATAAGATGGCAGTAGAAAATGAAGTGGTTAAGCAGGCCCAGAGTTATGGAGCAGACATCGTTAGACAGGCGCAAACATTTGCCCATGACGTAAAGCTTGGCGCGGTCCAATACGCTGACGAAATGCTTCAGCATGTTGAACAGAGCTTGGTCGAAACCCTTCAATCGCTGCGTAAAAATCGGGAGCAATTAAAGGGATTAGCCAAAGAAGAACGCGATCAACCAGTTAACTATGAAAAAGAGAAGGCTGAGTAAATTTACTCAGCCTTCTCTTTTTCTTTATACCAAGTCTGAAAATAATTGACGAACAGCCGTCAAGATCATAGCAATCTGAAGACTCACATAGGCAACATTTCAATTCAAATAACGTTATACTGCCGTATTACCCCACCTCATGAAGTCTGATCTGTCTATAAACTTAAACATTCGGAAGCACTAGCTGACAGACAGGGCGTCGTCTGTGAGGACGTGTCCCCGTTTTAGACCATCTGCATTGCCTATTTCGACTAATGATTCTGAGCTGGAATTATGCTGGAACGTTTGGTGATGATCCAAGAAGGATTATTTGGTATCTCGCAGAATATATAAAGAATATGTAAATTGAAGATATTTTAGAATCTTAAGTATCGGTCGAGACCGAAACTTAAGAAACAAATTAAGGAGTGAATAAATATGCTCCTTCAGGAAGGTACAAATACCCGAATTGCATATTTGAACCTCGGCGACACTATAGCTAAAGCTGTGGGCATTTTCATGGATCTAAAGATTGCCATTATCCCGGTGTTAGATGGGGAAGGCGGATTATTGAGTGTATTCAGTAGGAGTAGCCTTTATCGGGCAATCCTAGAAGGTGCAACCAATAAAGACATAGTTGATCCCTACCTAATAACAGAAGTGATCAGTATTTCGGACGATATCCTAGACGATAAGTTAGCTGATTTCGTGAAAGTGAGTCCGGTCGGGGCGGTTCCCGTTGTAAACAGGAAGGGAAATGTTCTCGGTCTCTTATCCAAAGCAAATATGGTTATGACCTTATTTAGACATTCTGAATTCTTGAACGTACAGTTGAAAGCTATTTTAGATTCCATGCACAATGGTATGATTGCCGTTGACAGCCAAGGTATGGTCACTCATGTCAATATAGGGGCATGCCGAATACTAGGCTTACAGGCTGATACGTTCTATGGTCAGCCCTTTAAAGAGTTTTTGCCTAATTTAGACTTAAACCCAGCTCTAATTCAAGGAGAGGTTAGGATAGGATTAAAGTACAGGCAATGTAACATTACGATGGTCGTGAATATTACTCCCTTAATCATTGGCGGAAACATCGCGGGAGGAATTATCATCTTTCAGGACCTTACCGACTTAGAACAAACTACAAGAGAGCTAGAAACAGTCAATGCCTTATACAAGACTCTAGATACTGTTCTTAATATCATCCATGATGGCATCATTGTGGTGGATGAAAGAGGAAAAATCACACTTGTTAACCAAGCGATGGCAGATTTTTTCACTATACGTCCTGAAGAAATTATAGGAAAACATGTAACAGAAATTATGCGGGACACTAGGTTACACATCGTGGCTAGTACAGGTATTGCGGAAACGAGTGATGTCCTGACAATGCAGGGCAAGCCTTTAATAGTTTCCCGGCTGCCCATAATAAGAGAAGGAAAAGTAGTTGGCGCAGTGGGAAAAGCAGTGTTTCCCCAACTTGCCGAAGTCAAGGAACTAGCCGAAAAACTGCGATTTTTAGAGAATAAAGTCACGTTTTTCCAGGAAGAATTACAGAAAAATAAGACAGCTCAAGATATTATGAAAGGAATGGTTGCCGAAAGTACTGAGATGAAAAAACTAAAGGAAGAGATAACGATTGTTGCAGCAAGTAGTTCTACCGTATTAATTACCGGGGAAAGTGGCACGGGAAAAGAAGGAGTAGCCCACGCTGTTCATCTCTGTAGTGACAGATGTAAAGGGCCATTTATAAAGGTGAACTGTGCCGCTATTCCAGAAAACCTATTGGAAGCGGAAATGTTTGGTTATGTTGAAGGCGCATTTACAGGTGCTACAAAAGCTGGTAAGCCGGGGCGCTTAGAGATGGCCGATGGTGGAACGCTCTTATTAGATGAAATCGGAGACATGACGCTAAGCCTACAATCCAAGTTATTACGAGTGTTACAAGACCGAGAATTTGAACGTTTGGGTGGTACAAAGAGTATTAAAGTCAATGTCCGTATTTTAGCAGCTACCAATAAAAACCTTAATAAAGCCATTTCTGAAGGAGAGTTCAGAATGGATCTTTATTATAGGTTGAATGTCATTAATTTGCATATACCGCCGCTAAGAGAGCGTGCCAAGGACATAGAACCATTAACGCATTTTTTTATAGCTAAATATAACCATATTCTTAAAGGTGACGTTATGGGCATTGCCGATAATGCCATGAGCGCTTTGCTGAACTACTCATGGCCAGGAAATATACGTGAATTGGAAAATATCGTGGAGAGGGCGGTAAACTATACCCGCATTGGCTTGATCCAGTTACCTCACTTACCAAACCAACTATTAAGCAATATCTCTTCCAAAGCTCAGGTAAACACCGGAACGATTCGCCACCAAGATCAAATTGGCCGTATTGAACGAAACATGATCATTGACGCCCTTGAAAAGGCTGGGGGCAATAAGACCAAAGCCGCAAAACTCCTAAACCTTAGTAGGTCGAGATTTTACGATAAACTAAAAAAATATGGTCTGAAAGATTAGGCTTGTTTGTTTTCACGGTTGACTATCTGTCTTTTATAGCGTCCCGAAAGCGGACACATTTGAAAAAATGTGTCCGCTTTCGGGACGCTTATTTATAGCCCCTTGTGCACAGGTCTATCCCATATATTCTTAAATATTTCGTAAATAAATAAATTTACTTATATTAATTTTTCAACCTTCGTTTTAGTTAAATTACTATCAGGCATCTAGAATTGACACCTTGCCTGGATTTTGAACTCGTTGGACAAAGGATTTTCAGGAGTATAAACAACTGCAATAGACGTGATAAAGCAACGGAATCATCTTTGGCACACGAATTGCAAGATAATTCATATAATTCCGAATAATCAAGTATTAGGAATCGATATTTACACTAAAAAGGAGGGCAGCTGAAAAGGTGAAATTTTGCTCATTGCGACAAATATTGTCCCTGTCCGTTACTGCGAAAATACGTAAAAGCGGGTTGGTACGGTAGGAAATCCGGTCGCGGTTTTTATAAATACGAAGCATAAATCCAATGCGTACAATATTCTACAAGTTTTAGATCGGAAGTCCCTCTCTTTCCTAGAAACAAGGAATCATTCAAAGCCACGATAGGATAGACAAGGAGGACAATGTGTGGAGTATACAAATCTCTTACTAGAAAAGAGCGGTCCGATTGCTGTACTGACAATCAATCGCCCTAAAGCCTTGAATGCCTTGAACAGTGACACATTGTCGGAACTATCCACAGTGCTGGAGGAGCTAGGGAGAGATTCCAGTGTCAAGGTTGTTATTCTTACAGGCAGTGGAAGGAAGGCCTTTGTTGCCGGCGCAGACACCTCTCAGATGAAAGGCTTTAACCCTTTGGAAGGCCGATGTTTCGTTCAATTAGGCCAAGCAACCTTCCGGAAACTTGAACTTCTGCCTCAGCCAGTGATCGTCGCAATCAATGGATTAGCATTAGGCAGTGGGTGCGAGTTAGCCATGTCCTGCGATATTCGTCTAGCCGGCGAAAATGCCAAGTTTAGTCAATTGGAAATGACCTCGGGACTCACGGCAGGATTTGGAGGTGCGCAGCGTTTACCCCGTCTAGTCGGCACGGGACTGGCCAGCGAGTTACTCTTAACCGGTGATATCATAGATGCCAAAGAAGCCTATCGGATTGGGTTAGTAAATCAAGTTTATCCACTAGATTCACTTATGGAAGAAGCTCAAAAGCTCGCCAAACGAATTGCAGGACGAGTCCCCGCAGCAGCACAGCTCAGTAAAAGTGCCCTCCAGCGAGGCACGAATATGGACTTAGACAGTGCACAAGCCTGCGAAGCTAAGGCGTTCGGTCTACCTTTAGTACTCAGGTGCTGTGCGGCATTTGTAGAATAACGCAAACCAGCAGTTTCTTATACCAATTGAGGAGGGAAATAACATTATGTCTAAGATAGTCCAAACACTTGAAATCACAAGAAAAAGGTATTACAAGGATGCTAAAATAAGCGCTTACGGCGAAAGAAAGCCAGATTATTCAACCATGGGCAGAAAAATTGGTAATACCTATGCGAAACAACGTGAAGTAGTATGCGTAGAAGCCTGTAGAACTCCCTATGGTAGATCCCTTGGTGCGTTGGTAGAGTTTGATGCTGCCCAATTAGGAGCCTTAGCTATTAAAGAAGTTATACGCAGAACCGCAGGCAAGGTCGCTCCTGGCGATGTTGATTATGTCATCATGGGCCACGTGGTGCAAGCCGGTAGCGGTCAAGTTCCAAGCCGTCAGGCTACTCTCCTGGCAGGTCTTCCTGAGTATGTGCCTTCCATTACGGTTAATAAGGTTTGCTCCTCCGGAGTTAAAACTATTGATCTGGGTGCGCAGATGATCGCTTTGGGAAGAGCTGAGATTGTTATAGCTGGTGGACAGGAGAGCATGAGCGACGTCCCTTTTGCACTTCCCGATATGAGAAGAGGAAAAAAAATGGGCCTACCAAATGCAGACTGTGTCGACCTGATGGTAAAAGATGGACTCTGGGACGCTTTTTACGATCGTCACATGGCCATTCATGGTTCTGAGGTAGCTGATGAATTTGGTTATAGTCGCGAAGAACAGGATGAATGGGCAATGCATTCTCAGTTGGCTGCCTCAGATGCTATGGCTACTGGAAAACTTGACAACGAACTCTTCCCGATTGCTATTAAAAAGGGCAAAGAGATCCTGGAAAAGGACGAGGGACCCCGAGCTAATTCCACTATGGAGGGCCTGGCTAAACTTGGTCCAGTTTTTAATCATGTAAGTGCCGTAACCGGGAAGCCTGGCAGTATAACTGCTGGTAACGCACCTGGTACCAATGATGGCGGAGATGTGTGTCTTCTTATGAGTCGCGCAAAGGCCGATGAACTGGGGATAAAACCTCTTTTCACCATAGTGGATTATGCAGAAGTTTCACAACCCACGAAAGATATTGCCACAGTTCCCGGTCTTTCCATTAAGAAGGTATTGGATCAAAACAATATGACGTTGGATGATATTAAACTCATCGAGATCAACGAAGCTTTCGCGGCTGTTGCGCTCGTTAGCGCCCGCAGCATTCTTGGCATGACTAAGGAGCAGATGTTTGCCAAGGTAAATGTCAACGGTGGCGCGATTGCTTATGGTCATCCCATCGGAGCGACTGGAGCTAGAATCGTTATGACGCTGGCTTATGAACTGAAACGTCGTGGCGGTGGTTATGGAGTGTGCGGAATTTGCGCTGGTCATGCTCAGGGCGATGCCATGCTTATCCGTGTAGATGCTGACTAAACGTTTATCTAAATATGTGTGAGAATTGGAGTGGGATTAATATGGACTTCCAACTAAGTAGCGAATCAGTGATGGTTAGAGACATGGTAAGAAAATTTGCCCGAAACCAATTAGCACCTATCGCGGCAGAACTCGACAAAAGCCATGATTTTCCGATGGATACATGGAAGAAGATGCGTGAATTAGGCCTAACGGGTTTTCCTATTCCGGAAGAATGGGGCGGTGGTGGCGGCACCTATCTGGACTTTGCAATTATCGTTGAGGAGTTAGCAAAATGCTGCGCATCTACCGCTGTAATAACCAGCGTACACACAGGTCTGGGTTGTATGAGTATTTATCTATATGGTAGCCAGAGGTTAAAAGAGAAATATCTTAACAAACTGTCCACCGGTGAGATTATAGGTGCCTATGCCTTGACCGAGCCTAACGCCGGATCTGATGCTGCCGCCCTAAAATGCAAAGCTGAAGATAAAGGCGACCACTTCCTAGTTAATGGCAGCAAAATATTTATTACCAATGGTGGATATGCAACCACCTATTGCACCTTTGTTAAGACGGATCCAGCTTTGCCCAAAGGGAAAGGGATTACCTGCTTGATCATAGAAAAGGACACCCCTGGTTTTTCGATAAGCAAACCGGTTGAAAAAATGGGTATGCACGCTGACCCAACTTGTGAACTATATTTTGAAAATGTGAAAGTTCCTAAAGAAAATGTCTTGGGAGAAATCAACAATGGTTTCGCAGTTGCTATGGGGTTGCTGGCAGGTGGTCGTATCACAATTGGCGCTCAGGGTCTGGGAATTGCTGAAGGTGCTCTGGAATATACCAACAATTACATTAAGGAAAGGCAGCAATTTGATAAACCTCTGGCAGCCAATCAGGGCGTGCAGTTCATGATCGCAGATATGGCTACTAAGATAGACGCTGCACAGATGCTGATATACAGAGCTGCATGGCTCAAAGATAATAAAAAGCCCCATAACAAAGAAGCATCCATGGCTAAGCTATTCGCCACTGACGTTGCCATGGAAGTCACTACCAACTGTGTACAGTTGATGGGCGGATATGGTTACTGTTCAGAATTTCCAGTTGAACGCATGATGAGGGATGCTAAAATTACCCAAATCTACGAAGGGTCTAATCAGATTCAGCGTATGATCATCGGGCGAGAAGTAATAGGCCGTTTTTAAATTAAAGGTGAACAATAAGGGGGGGGTGCACAATGGCGAGGCCTAAAATTGTTAGTCTTACTGAAGCGGTAGGGCAGGTCAATCATGGTGATATGTTGACATTCGGAGGTTTTACTGTTTGGCGTCGTCCCATGGCAGCTATTTATGAGCTGATTCGACAGAAAAAGCGTGATCTTCATTTGGTCGAGGTTAATGGCGGAACCCACGATGATATGCTCGTGGGAGCCGGTTGCGTAGGAATATGGGAATCTAGCTGGTGTGGACACGAACTTTATGGAAAGTTTGGCAGTAACTTGGCCCGTAAAATTGAAAAAGGTGAAATCTTGTATGAAGACTGGGCCCATATCCATGTCTTAAACAGGTTGACTGCTGGAGCCAAAGGTGTTCCGTTTTTACCCACTTATTCTGCTATGGGAAGCGATATGCTGAATCCGGACAATGATAATCTGGGCAAAGCCGGGCTCCGTGATGGATCCAATCCCCATATAGGTAAGTATAAATATGTTATGTATCAAGAGCCCTTCACGAATTCCGAGATCGTCTTGGTCCCAGCCGCTAATCCAGACTGGTGTATTACTCATGTCCAAATGGTGGGTGACGAAGGGACCGTGAGGGTAGAGGGATTGAGATTTAGTGATCAAGAAGCTATCAAGGCTTCTAAACATAATATTATTATCGCTGAACAGGTAGTACCTGAAGAATACTTGCGTAGGGAACCGACCCGCAATATGATACCGGGTTATCTAGTAGATTATATTGTCGAATTACCCTGGGCTGCTCACCCAACCGGTTTGTACGGGGTACATGAACCTGACGGAGAATTTATTGCCAACTTCTTCAAAGCCACACGTACTCAGGAAGGTTTCGATAAGTGGGCCGATGAATGGATCTTCGGCGTTAAAGACTTCCAAGAATATCTGAGCAAATTAGGGATTACCCGTCTGGAATCTCTGAAAGCCAATCCTTCTCTGGGCTATTCTTCGACACTGAAAAGGGGGTCAAAATGATGGATAGCAAAAACAGATATTCTAAACCCGGTGAATTTAAGCCCATCGACCTCTTGGCCTGTGCTGCTGCTCGGGAAGTACAGGATGGCGAAATAGTCTTTGCGGGGACTGGCTTACCTATGTTGGCTATCATGGTGGCTCAGCATACTCAAGCCCCCACTGCCATCTGTATCTACGAATCGGGCTCTATAGACGGTAGACCGATAGACTTGCCGACCTCGGTAGCTGATGCCCGTTGCAGCTACCAGGCTGCAGTTGCCGATGGTTTAACCGATGTGTTTGGACAACTACAGTCTGGCAAAGTTGACCTAGCTTATTTGGGTGGCGCGGAAGTAGATCTCTATGGGAATATTAACTGCACCTTTATGGGTGGACCCACTGGTAAAAGGCTAACCGGGAGTGGTGGTAATTCTGATATCCATTCCCTGGCCAAGAGAAGCGTTTTGATTATGCCTCAGTTAAATCAAAAACGTCGCTTTGTGGAAAGAGTTAGCTATATCACCTCCCCCGGATGGAAAATTCCTCATTGGCCGGATAAAGAATGGGTTCCCAAACGGGAGGTCTATGGTTCCGCATTCATGGGTGGACCAGCCGCTGTTATTTCTGACATGGGTGTCTATCGCTTTGATGATAACGGCGAAATGTATCTAGATACTGTTCATCCTGGTTTTACGGCTGAGGATTGCCGTGAAAACTGCAGTTTCGATCTTAATATCTCTAGGGTTAAGGGAGAAACGCCGACTCCTACCTATGAAGAGTTGGATCTGCTCTATAAAACCATCGATCCGGAAGGAATCATCCTCAAGTAGAAGGGCAGAAGTAATAATTTTCACAGAAGTGAGCGAAATTCGGTGCGTTCGGCTTGTGATCCCAAAGAAAATGGAGGAGTTAGTTATGAAGACAATAATGGTTATTGGGGCAGGACAGATGGGGGGTGGAATCGCCCAGGTTGCAGCTCAAGCGGGCTACTCTGTCATCCTAAATGACATCAAAGAAGAATTTGTCACTCGCGGTCTTGGTATTATTGAGAAAAATCTCCGTCGAAGTGTCGAAAAAGGGAAACTTAATGCGACGGAATTGGAAGCCACTTTAGGCCGTATTACAAAATCGACCTCCTTACAAGATGCTACCTCAGCTGACTTGGTTATTGAGGCTGCAGTCGAAAATATGAAGATTAAGGCCCAAGTTTTCGCGCAACTTGACGTCATTTGTTCAGAGCATACGATTCTTGCGACCAATACGTCTTCCTTACCCATTACCGAGATTGCTGCTTTTACAAAACGAGCGGATCGGGTCATAGGGATGCACTTTATGAATCCCGTTCCTGTGATGAAGCTCGTTGAAGTTATTCGTGGTTTGGCCACCAGCGACGAGGTATATAAAACAATTGAAACCCTCAGCTTAGAAATGGGAAAAACACCAGTGGAAGTCAATGATGCCCCTGGATTTGTGGCGAATCGGATCTTAATTCCTATGATTAACGAAGCCGTTTATACCCTTTATGAGGGGGTCGCCACAGTCGAAGCCATCGATAATGTTATGAAATTGGGCATGAATCACCCAATGGGACCGTTAGCGTTAGCTGACTTAATCGGACTTGACACAGTCCTATCAATCACTGAAGTCCTTCATAAAGGACTAGGCGATAAATAT
This sequence comes from Desulfosporosinus sp., assembly GCA_031292095.1. Lineage (GTDB taxonomy): Bacteria > Bacillota > Desulfitobacteriia > Desulfitobacteriales > Desulfitobacteriaceae > Desulfosporosinus. The sequence goes on along the minus strand of JARLHU010000022.1, from coordinate 16,822 downwards.
CGTCCTTGCCCGTTACTCCGAAAATACGTTAAAGCGGGTTGGTACGGTAGGAAATCCGGTCGCGGTTTTTATAAATACGATAGCATAGTCTAGCAGAATGGCTGAAGTAAAAATTTTCATTAGAAGAAAGGGGGTAAAAAAGTATGTCAGGACTTATATTGGTTCATACCGGAAATGGGAAGGGCAAGACCACAGCGGCTTTAGGGTTGAGCATGAGAGCACTTGGGCATAACCAAAGCGTTGGATTTCTTCAGTTTATGAAGGGAAGTCAAAATTACGGAGAAGTGAAAATGGCCACTTTGTTAGAAAACTTCACATTGGTACAATCGGGTCAGGAATCTTTTGTCTCTTACGAAAATCCAGATCCTATTGATATTCAGATGGCCCAAGATGGGCTGGAACTTGCCAGACACTGGTTCGAAGAGGATAAGTTTGACCTTATTGTTCTTGATGAAATTCTGGTCGCAGTTGCCTTCAAATTAATATCGGTTGCGCAGGTCTTAGACTTAGTTCAAAAGAGGCCGTCTCGTCTTAATTTGGTTTTGACAGGTCGTTATGCTTCACCTGAGATCGTAGCAATTGCCGATACTGTGACTGAAATGACAGAGCAACGGCATGCTTACCAACGAGGGGTCGAGGCGAAGGCAGGGATGGAATTTTGAACAAAGAGTCACTTGATTATTGGATAGCACGCTTCTTTGAACAAGATCGTAGGGCAACTGCCAAACTTATTTCATGGGTCGAAGACGATGTTGAGCGTGCTTACATTATGCGTGCTGTCCTAAAACAATCGGGACAACAAATGGTTATAGGAATCACGGGCCCACCGGGAGCGGGAAAAAGCTCTTTAGTTGAGGCGTTGACAAAACTCTATCGCGCTAAGGACGAAAGGGTAGGAATTGTTGCAGTCGATCCGAGTAGTCCGTATACTGGCGGGGCTATTTTGGGGGACCGGATTCGCATGCAGGCCCATGGGACAGACCGGAACGTATTTATTCGTAGTATGGGAACTAGGGGGCATTTGGGAGGGGTCACGCGTTCAACCTCAGATATCTTACGCATCTTAGAGGGCGGAGGATATGGGCGACTACTCCTGGAAACAGTGGGAGTCGGTCAGTCTGAACTGGAGATCATGCAAATGGCAGATACTGTAGTGGTCGTACTAAACCCGGGGACGGGGGATGGGATTCAAGCCATCAAAGCCGGAATTATGGAAATTGCGGACGTCTTTGTTATCAATAAATCAGACTTACCTGGGGCCGAACGCATGAAAAATGACATCGAGATGATGTTGAACTTGACTTGCGATGCCAGAACTTGGCGTCCACCAGTCGTTCTAACCAGTGTGATCAACGAAAACGGTGTGGAGACCTTATATGAAAAAATTGAGGCTCACCGAACTTATTTGCTGAAATCTGGGCAAAGGGATGAGCAACGTAAGGAACGTCTTCGCCTAGAAGTCTGGCGCCAATGGGAAGGTAAAATAAGTGCAGCTTTTGAAACAGTATGGGAAACGGCCAAAGAAAAATTGGAAAATTTAGATCAAAAAGATACTTACGGAATAGCACAGATGCTATGGGAAGAGCATTTTAAGGAGGATAAATGGGATGAAAGATAACTTCTTGCGCTGGAAAGCAAACTATGATGCTCAGAAGGAGCGAAAAGGACCGTTCTTTACAGTTTCGAGTGTTTCGATTGATCCACTCTATGCACCGGGGAATACAACTGAAATTGATTATGAAAAAGACTTAGCAAATCCTGGAGAGTATCCATATACTCGTGGAGTACGCTCAAATATGTACCGCGGACGGCTTTGGACCATGCGTCAGTTTGCAGGGTTTGCCACGGCCAAGGAATCCAATGAACGGTATAAGTTTTTACTCGGCCAGGGTCAAACTGGTTTAAGTATTGCGTTTGATATGCCGACCATTATGGGCTATGATTCGGATCACCCGCGTGCCTACGGAGAGGTAGGTCGTGTTGGGGTGGCCATTGATTCTCTTGCAGATGTGGAAACCTTATTCAAGGATATTCCTCTAGACAAAGTCAGTACATCAATGACCATCAATGCGCCGGCATCCATTATTTGGTCAATGTATATTGTTGCTGCGGAGAAGCAGGGTGTTCCTGCCAATAAATTAACTGGTACGATTCAAAATGACATTTTAAAAGAATACATTGCCCAAAAGTCATGGATCTTCCCTCCAGAGCCTTCCTTGCGTCTTATCACAGATATCTTTGGCTACTCCAAAGAGAACGTGCCGAAATGGAATACCATTAGTATTAGTGGCTACCACATTCGGGAAGCGGGGGCAACGGCGCTGCAAGAATTGGCATTTACTCTCGCTGATGGATTTGCTTATATTGAGGCAGGTATCAAAGCCGGTCTTGAGGTGGACGACTTTGCTCCTCGGTTGTCGTTCTTCTTCAATTCTCATACGGATTTCTTTGAGGAAATCGCCAAATACCGCGCTGCCCGCCGAATCTGGGCACGCCACATGAAGGAAAAGTATGGGGCCAAAAAACAAGAGAGTTTACTCCTTCGCTTCCATACCCAAACTGCAGGTTGTTCCTTAACAGGTCCACAGCCTGAAAATAATATTGTAAGAACAGCCTATCAAGCAATGGCTGCCGTCCTGGGGGGAACTCAGTCTTTGCACACGAATTCAATGGATGAGGTCTTGGCGTTGCCTTCGGAAAAAGCAGTTCAGATTGCTCTGCGAACACAACAAGTTCTCGCTTATGAAACTGGCGTTGTGAATACCATTGATCCGTTAGCTGGTTCATATTTTGTTGAAACCTTGACCAATCAGATGGAAGAAGGCGCTGAACAATACTTCCGCAAGATTGATGAATTGGGTGGGGTCCTGGGCGCAATTCGGGAGAATTTCTTCCAGCAGGAAATTGCGGACGCGGCTTATCGTTATCAAAAAGAGATCGAAAGTAAAGACCGGATTATTGTCGGTGTTAATGAATTTATCAATGAGGGAAAAGTAGAAATTGACCTGTTAAAAATTGACCCTGAAGTTGAGAGGGCACAAATACGTGGGCTTCAGGCTTTAAAACAAAGTCGGGATAACCTACGGGTGCAAACAACGTTGGCTGATTTGAAGGAAGCTGCTCAGGAATCTGGAAATTTGATTCCTAAGGTTATTGACGCCGTACGGGCTTATGCCACTGAAGGAGAAATGATTGCGGTTCTCAAAGAAGTCTTCGGAGAGTATCGAGAACAAGCCGTATTTTAGAATAGTGTGGGAGGGAACGTTATGAAGAAGACGCGAATTCGTGTCCTGGTAGGTAAGCCAGGCTTAGACGGACATGACCGGGGCGCTAAAGTGATCGCCCGTGCACTGCGTGATGCCGGAATGGAAGTCATATACTCTGGATTGCATCAAACCCCAGAACAAATTGTGGAAGCAGCGATCCAAGAAGATGTTGATATAATTGGGATAAGTGTTCTATCGGGAGCGCATATGACGATTTTCCCCAGAATAAAGGAACTGCTGAAAGAACAGAGCGCTGAAGACATCCTACTCATGGGCGGGGGGACGATTCCTGAGGAAGATATCGTCTCGCTTTTAGAGGCTGGACATGCGGAAGCGTTGTTTACGCCGGGAGCAACTACGTCAGAGATCGTGAGTTGGATTGAAGAGAAATTAGCAGCTAGTGAAGCAGATGTTGTCTGAACGGTCATATACGAAAATACGAGGAGAGATCGAGATGAACTTTCTTGAAGTGGTTCAGGCTCGCCGGAGCTTGCGCAGCTATCTGGATAAACCGGTTGAACGGGAAAAATTGGAGTATATTTTGGAATCTGCCAGGTTGGCACCGTCCTGGAAAAACATGCAGTGTTGGCGTTTTATCGTAGTCGAAGACTCGGCTGGGCGTCAGGCCTTGGCTGAAAGCATGGGAGAGAGCAATCCAGGGCGTAAGGCCTTGATAGGGGCCCCGCTAGTCATTGTGCTCTGTGCTGTGCCGACCGAATCGGAAGTATGGGAAGGCAAGGACTTTATGATGCTTGATGCAGGACTCGCTATGGAACATTTGCTGTTGGCTGCGACGGAACAAGGGTTGGGGACCTGTTGGCAGGGCTTGTTCAGTGAGGAGAAGGCCCGGGAAGCTTTAAATGTTCCGGCCATTGTGCGTGTGGTGGCCATGACGCCTTTAGGCTATGCCGCAGAGGAACGCCGTCCGCGCCCACGCAAAGGTATGGCAGAGATTGTTTTTCATGAAAAATGGGGTCAGGCATAGGGCACTTAGCGTTACAACTAAGGAAAGAGAGCTGTTATAACTGGAGGAGGGGACAGCGTGGAGTATACCAATCTATTATTGGAACAAAACGGTGCAGTGGCTGTTATTACAATCAATCGTCCCAAAGCCTTAAATTCCTTAAACAGTGACACCTTGTTGGAACTGTCCACCGTGCTTGATGAGCTGGGGAGGGATTCCGGTGTCAAAGTAGTAATTCTCACAGGGAGTGGGGAAAAGGCCTTTATTGCTGGTGCAGACATTTCTCAGATGAAAGATTTTAGCCCTTTGGAAGGTCGCCGTTTTGCCCAATTAGGCCAGGCAACCTTCCGTAAGCTTGAACTATTGCCTCAACCGGTAATTGCTGCCGTCAATGGCTTTGCCTTAGGCGGTGGGTGCGAATTAGCCATGGCTTGTGATATTCGTCTAGCTAGTGAAAATGCCAAGTTTGGTCAGCCAGAAGTAACTCTCGGACTAACTGCCGGATTTGGAGGCACTCAGCGGTTACCTCGCTTAGTTGGTACAGGTCTAGCCAGTGAGCTGCTTTTCACCGGGGATATAATTGATGTCCAAGAAGCTTATCGTATTAGGTTAGTGAATCATGTTTTTGCAGTAGACACTTTGATGGAAGAAGCTCTGAAGCTGGCCAATAAAATTGCGGGGAGGGCTCCAGCAGCTGTTCAGCTAAGCAAAAGTGCTATCCAGCGGGGGATAAATATGGATTTGGACAGTGCACAAGCCTATGAAGCGGATGCTTTCGGCTTGACCTTTAGCACAAAGGATCAGACAGAGGGCTGTACTGCTTTTGTGGAAAAACGCAAAGCGGTTTTTGAAGGGCGATAAGAGCTATTCCCTTAAAATCGTGAGCTCTTAATTCAATTTCGAGGCGGAGGAATCGGCAACAGGATCTATCGAAAGCGTAATAGAGAGTTGGAATAGAGAGGATGGCTTGAGATGATTTTTGAATTAACTGAAGATCACAAAATGATGCGTAAAATGGTTCGTGATTTTGCTACTAAGGAATGTGGTCCTGGAGCGGGGGAGCGCGATGAGAAGGAAGAATTTTCGCTGGAGATCTGGAAAAAGGCAGGAGAACTCGGCCTTGCGGGGATTACTTTCCCTGAAGAATTCGGCGGTGTTGGAGCAGATTACATTTCTTACGCTATCACGGTAGAGGAGCTGTCACGAGTCGATGCCTCTGTAGGTGTAACCATCTCAGCACATGCTAGTTTATGTGCCAATCCAATCGCAAAGTTTGGCACAGAAGAACAAAAGAAGAAATATCTTACGCCCTTGGCTACAGGTGAAAAACTGGGCGCTTTCGGTTTGACCGAGCCCATGGCTGGCTCAGATTCTTCGGGGACACGTACAAGAGCTGTTCGTGATGGCAATGACTACATCCTCAATGGCACAAAAATCTTCATTACCAATGGTTATTATGCTGACACGTATGTTGTCACTGCGCAAATGGATAAGAGCAAAGGTAATAGAGGAATTGCCGCCTTTATCATCGAAAAAGGAATGCCCGGATTCTCCTTTGGTAAAAAAGAGAAAAAAATGGGTATCCGTTCTTCTGCCACCTACGAATTAGTTTTTGAAGATGTCCGTGTTCCGGCTGAAAACTTACTTGGCGAAGAGGGACAAGGGTTCAAAATTGCCATGATTACGCTTGATTATGGCAGAATTGGTATAGCCTCTCAAGCCTTGGGAATTGCCCAAGGCGCTTATGAGCAAGCTCTTAAATACTCCAAAGAAAGATCGCAGTTCGGAAAAACGCTTGCTGAATTCCAAATCACACAATTCAAACTGGCGGATATGGCGACCCAAATTGAAGCCGCTCGTCTTCTCGTGTATCAAGCCGCCTATCTAGCTTCTGCCCATAAACCTGTGGCCAAGGCCGCTGCTATGGCCAAACTTTTTGCCTCCGAGACCGCAATGTGGGTAACCACACAGGCAGTTCAAATTCATGGCGGATACGGTTACACTCGTGAATATCCGGTTGAGCGTATGATGCGGGATGCTAAAATTACGGAGATTTATGAAGGCACCAGCGAAATGCAACGCGTGGTTATCAGCGGTCATATTCTCAAAGATTGAAAGAGAAATATTTTTTGGAGAATTCGGGAATTCAGTTCCCTGTAGAGAGTACACTCTTTGGTAGGGAAAATAGTCGGATTATTACCGACTTGTAAAAGAGGAGGTATTGAGAATGTTAAACTCTAAAGAAGATTTAACACGAGAACAAGCTCTTGCACTACTAGAAGACTTTGCCAAACGTTGGATAGCGCACGATGGGCTATGGTTTCAAGCTATTGAACAAGCGCGCGGACTTGACGAAGCAGTGGAGCATGACATCGAGGCTTGGCGAAGGTTTACTGTCATTGAGGCTAAACGCATTATGGCTTTCCTTGACTTACCCATAAATGGAGGGCTAGATGCCTTGGAAAGAGCGCTGAAGTTTCGACTATATGCCTTTCTAAATGTTCAAGAATGCTCTAGACCTAACGACCGAACGTTAATTTTCCATATGCTCGATTGTCGTGTCCAATCTGCCCGAAAACGAAAAGGTCTTCCGGACCATCCTTGTAAGCCGGTTGGAGAAGTTGAGTACTCCTTATTCGCTTCTACGATTGATCCTCGAATTAAGACAAGTTGTATTGCTTGCCCACCAGACCCCCATCCAGACAAATTCTATTGTGGATGGACGTTTACCATGGACGAAGGGTAAACAATAATGACGATTAACTTAATACAATGATACAATTAGGCAGTAGTTTCATAGAGGTAAAAGACAGCAAAGGGGGAAAACAAATGAACGACGTAGTTTTGGAAGCCCGTTCACGGGCGGGTAATAAATTCAAAAATGGTTTGAATTGTTCTGAGTCTATAGTTCATGCATTTAACGAGATGCTGGACAATCCTTTAAACTCAGAAGCCTTGAAAATGGCAACTGGGTTCGGAGGAGGGTTAGGGCATGCCGGTTGCATGTGTGGAGCGTTAACGGGCTCAGTCATGATTCTAGGACTTTTCAAGGGTCGTGTGGATCCAGGACAAGCTAGGGAACCGGCATATGATCTCGCTCATGACTTCCACAATCGTTTTGTCAATGAATACGGGGCCACTTGTTGCCGGGCATTAAATCTTCATGAGTTTGACTCACCAGAACACTTGCGCCGTTGTTTAAAACTTACCGGAGGAACTGCTAAACTACTCATGGAGTTCATTCAAGAAAAAGAGTTAGTTGACGCTGAATTCCGTTGGCCAATAGTTCAAGAATAAGCTTAACAAGGAGTCCCGCCAACAGTTTAACGAAAATATACGCTAAGAAGCATCATCATGCACTGTTATGCAAAGTTTGTATTTAAATTATCGTTTCTCAATGCAAAAGGGAACCGTTATTAACGGTTCCCTTTTGCATTGAGAAAATTTTATTGGCAATCACCACGTTACAGGGCTCAATCCCTTTAAGGCAATAAAGTCATTTTGGAGGGGATACATGTAGATCGCCTTACGAGATAGACTAAACTTCAATGTACTACGAACTTCAAACTACGAGTCGTGAACTATGATTCACGTTGAGGTTGCCAGATCAAGGCGAGTAAAATGAAAATGGCCATGATCAAGATAAACACCAGGGAACTTAAATGCCAAGTATTCCACCAGATAGCTGTAGTGCTTGGAGTTTGAAGAGGAGAAAAGGACGATGTGGGTACCTTCGCAAATAGGAGGAAGAGCTGGCTTAGTCCTAGTGCAAAAATTGCATGAAGTGCCCTAGCAACCACAAATGAGGAAAAGCGTAAATCGGTGCCGCTAATTAATCCTGCGACTTGTGCGAATACTGAAAAGCCTCCCCAGCCCATAAGTAGGGCAAGGAGTGCCACTTGCTGATGGAGTAAGGAAAGAGCTTGGATGGTCTCTTGACAGCCTAAGGTCATTTCAAAGAGACCATTGAAAAAGGCTTGGAAAACAGGAACCTGAACGATTCGGATAACGTTATGGCTAAGGATTGCAAAAAATAATGTAATATGCCAGATGTTTAATAGTCGAAGGATCACGGCGAAGAAGGCCATAAAACCTGCTACCATCAGCACGGTAGTTGTACTTTGTTTGATGGCATCACCGAGAATTTGTCCGAATGGCCGGTTGTCTCTGGTCTGTGCCGTTTTCATTTCCTGCCAAGCTCTCTTAAATGAAGGCCAAAGCGTGGGTTGATGGGAGCCAGGCGTAACACGGTAAAAACGAAAGAGGAAGCCCACCATTAGATTGGCGAGATAAACAGAACCGGCTAAGAGAATACCAAGCGTGGGTTTGCCTAACATCCCAGAGGCAACAGCACCAAACATAAATCCGGGGCTGGGGTTATTAGTAAAAGCTAAGAGACGTTCCCCCTCTTCACGGGTAATTTCTCCGGCTTGGCGAAGGCGCGCAGTTAGTACTGCACCCATAGGAAACCCTGATGTGTAGCCCATGGCCACAACAAAGGCGGCTTTGCCGGGAAGACGAAACAACGGACGCATGAACCCTTCTAGAAGGATACCGAGAAAATGTACAAAGCCTGCCGCCATCAGGAGTTCGGAAAGGATGAAAAAAGGGAGCAAAGCTGGGAGAACAAAACGCCACCACAAGGTTAATCCTCCACCTGCAGAGCTAAGTACTTCCTGGGGATAGATAAACATGCCGAGAGCAAGAAGACTTAAGGCAAAGACACGGGCGACTGTGGCCATGAAAATATCACCTTCCTTCCTAATTTATATGGAAGAATGCCAGGCCCTAGAAGTCGGATTTTTCAGCATAACCATGCTGAGGAGATAATTCATCGTAAACGAGGTTCATTATTGGCGAAATTTTCTGAAATATATACAGTAATTAATGGTACAAGGGGTTGAAAACACCTAAAATTCTGTGCTACACTCATGGAGTAAACATATTCAAAAGGGCTAAATAGGGCATATCTGGAAGAAACGAAAACTAGTTGTTATTATTTGGGCAAACACCTACTTATGCTAAGTGAATTGAAAAGAATCAAGGATTGGGTAGAAAAAATATTAGGGGGCATAATACATGAAAATTCTTGTTGTTAATTGTGGGAGTTCTTCACTTAAATATCAATTGATGGATATGATTACCAAGGAATCAGTTGGCGTAGGGCTAGTGGAACGTATCGGTCTCGAGGGTGCAGTACTTACACATCGCACGGCCTCTGGGGAAAAAGAAGTTATTACAACCGACCTTCCAAATCACACGGTAGCCATCGAGCTGGTGCTGAAGGTATTGGTTTCTCCAGTATACGGTGCGGTGAAAGATTTAAATGAGATTTCGGCAGTCGGGCATCGTGTTGTACATGGAGGAGAAAATTTTGCAACCTCTGCAATCATTGATGATGCGGTAATGCAAGCCATTCGGGATTGCATTGAGCTGGCGCCGCTTCATAATCCACCTAATATTGCAGGAATTGAAGCATGCCAGAAGCTTATGCCAGGGGTTCCTCAAGTGGCAGTTTTTGATACGGCTTTCCATCAAACCATGCCAGATTATGCTTATCTCTATGGATTAACCTATGAACTTTACGAAAAATATAAAATCCGCAGATACGGCTTTCATGGAACATCCCATAAGTATGTCAGCCAGCGCGCGGCAGCCCTGCTTGGAAAACCCGCCGAAGAACTAAAGATCATCACCTGCCATTTGGGTAACGGTTCCTCAATTACCGCCATTAAGGGAGGAAAATCCATTGAAACGTCTATGGGCTTCACCCCTTTGCAAGGGCTTCTGATGGGGACTCGTTCCGGAGACTTAGATCCGGCGATTGTTACCTATATTATGCGTAAAGAAAACCTTAATTCTGATCAAATTGATAATTTCCTTAATAAGAAATGCGGGGTACTAGGGATTTCAGGGGTCAGCAGTGACTTTAGGGATATCGGGGAGGCCGCTGAACAAGGAAATTACCGTGCTAAGCTAGCCTTAGAGATCTTTGCATATCAAGCCAAGAAATACATCGGTTCATATGCCGCAGCGTTAAATGGAGTCGATGCTATTATATTTACGGCAGGAATTGGAGAAAATTCATATTCGATCCGGGCGGCTATTTGCGATAACTTGAGTTATCTGGGCGTGAACGTCGATCAAGAGAAGAATAAGGTCCGGGGCGTTGAAGTGGATGTATCCGAAACCAATGCAGCTTGCCGGGTTTTAGTCATCCCGACTAATGAGGAACTGATGATCGCTTTAGATACGTATGAATTAACTAAATAGAGGCGATAATTAACATGTAGGGGCACGTTGCATCGTGCCCCTACTACTACCAATATTATGATTTTCAGGCCCTTTGTAAAGACTTTTCCTTGACAAAGGAAAATGTGCCAACTATAATAGTGGATGTGTATTGGGGTGGATAATGTGAAAGTGAATGTAGCTCAGGTTCGTAACAAAGAAGGTGGAAGTGGCAGTTTCGATTTAGTTGAAGATTTTTCTTCCTCCGATTTGGGAACAGAAGCCCTTTCGTTTCAAGCACCGGTACATGTTCAACTTCAGGTAAACAACACATGTAAAGCATTACTGGTTGATGGGACAATTCATACGGAACTCAAAGCGACGTGTGGACGCTGTTTGGAGACGTTCGTTTATCCATTAAGTCTCTCCTTCCAAGACGAATGGGTGTTTCGAGCGCAGGCAACTGAAGACCAGCTTGAGACCGCACTACATTTGGACAAAGTCGAGGTCGAGGTCAATGAACGAATTTTTGAACAAATTGTGTTAGCTTTACCGATGAAGTTTATTTGTTCAGCAGAGTGTCAGGGGTTATGCCCAACCTGTGGTGCGAACCGAAATCTGACTCCGTGTCATTGCGGGGAAAACAACGTTGACCCTCGGTTAGCGGCACTGGCCAAGTGGCAATCCAATGACTGATTAATTTTAGAGAACCTAAAGGGGGTGTAATTATGGGTGTACCGCAACATCGCCAATCGAAAGCAAGAGTACGTAAACGTCGGGCTATGTGGAAATTAACTGCACCAAACCACATCGAATGCCCCCAATGCCATAAACCAAAAATGCCTCATTATATATGCCCTAGCTGTGGGTATTATAATTCTAAGGTAGTTATTGCTGTAGAATCATAAGGTTTAGCGTGCAAAAGACAAAGAGCCCCCTTGAGGGGGCTCTTTGTCTTTTGGTAGAGGCACGATGCATCGTGCCTCTACGTTTTAAAATGCAGCGTGTCCCTACACTCGTACTATAATGTATTGTGTGTTGCGATATTCTATCCGCCTTCGACAGGGTTATTTATTGATTAGTGCGGTTTGATAGTTTATAATTGTGACCAGGTCATAAAATAGATGCACGAAACTAAGACTTCGGGCCTAGACAAGATGCTTAGATAGTCGTAGGATATAACAATCGGGAATTGCAAGTAGAGTGAAAAATGGTGATATAGATGGCTCGTAATTGTAAAACAGATCGCCGTAGAGTATTAGGGGCAGCGCTTTTCAAGGATCCGTTCTTTACTGATGAAGAGCTTGCTGAACGATTTAAGGTGAGTGTCTCAACCATCCGTTTAGATCGTGGAGAACTGGGGATTCCCGAACTCCGAGAACGAACCCGGGTGGTAGCTCAAGAAGCTTATTCAAGATTAAAGTCTTTAGATAACCAGGAATTGATCGGAAAATTGCTCGAACTAGTTATTGGCGAGAGAGCCCGTTCTGAGTTGAGAATTGATGAGAGCATGGTTTTGGCTAAAGCAAGAGTTGCTCGTGGACATTATTTATTTGCCCAAGCCAATTCTTTAGCCATTGCCTTAGTGGATGCGCCGATGGCCTTGACTGGGAGTGTCGAACTGAAATTCATACGGCCTGTTCAATTGGGTGAGATTGTCGTCGCTGAAGGGAAAGTGCTTAAACGTAAGCAAAGTAAATATTGGGTTCATGTATCTGTAAAAGTTGATGCGGAGGAAGTACTCCGAGGAAATTGGGTCCTTTTTGCAATTGATGAACCAGAGGATGTACGGGAAACGGAGATGGAATAGATGAGAATTGCAGTGGATGCAATGGGTGGCGATTATGCCCCGGAGGAAATAATAAAAGGGACACTGATGGCCGCAGAAAAAAATCCTGATGTACATCTTATTTTGGTGGGGCAAAAGGAGCGGATCCTGCCCTTTCTAACAGGCACGAGACCTAAAAATATATCGCTCGTTGAAGCCACCGAGGTCATCGAGATGGACGAACACCCGGCCAATGCCGTCCGCAAGAAAAAGGATGCTACAATAGTGGTTGCGACCCGCTTAGTAAAGCAAGGGGAAGCCGATGCCTTGGTAAGTGCAGGAAGTACCGGGGCCCAAATGGCTGCTGCACTTTTGGGCTTAGGGCGCATAAAGGGAATTGAACGACCTGCGATCGCCACGGTTTTGCCGACTGTGGAGGGTGGAAAGCTTATTCTCGATGTAGGAGCTAATCTGGACGCGACACCAGAGCAACTTTGTCAATATGCACTGATGGGTAGCATTTATGCGGAAAGAATCCTCGGGATTCCAAATCCGCGCGTTGGTCTGCTCAATGTAGGAAGTGAAGAAGGAAAGGGAAATGAACTGTCACAGAAAACCTTTCCGTTGCTAAAAGAAGCAGCAATCAATTTCATTGGCAATATTGAGGGACGGGATATACCTTATGGACGTGCTGATGTCATCGTTTGCGAAGGTTTTGTCGGAAATGTACTGCTTAAATGGGGTGAAGGACTGGCTGGGGTATTTGTTCAAGTGATTAAGGAAAAGATCACCTCAAATATAATTCGTAAGCTGGGCGCTCTGGCGGTGAAACCGGGTTTGAAAGAGTTCGCACAGATGATGGACTATGCCGAATATGGCGGAGCTCCTTTGCTGGGTGTCAATGGGATTAGTATTATCTGTCATGGAAGTTCGAAAACGAAGGCGATCTTTAATGCGATTCGGGTGGCCCGGGAATGTGTGCAAACGCAGTTTATTGAACAGATTCGGGAAGAGCTTCCTAAGTGATGTTTTAAAAGAAAAGAGGAATGCACTTATGCAGAGTGTGGGGATTACGGGGACGGGATCATATCTTCCTGAAAACATTTTAACTAATGCTGATTTAGAAAAAATTGTGGACACGAAGGATGACTGGATCGCTTCACGTACAGGAATCAAGGAACGTCATATTGCCCCGAAAGAGATGCCTGTCTCGGAACTGTGTTACCAAGCAGGGCTGAGGGCTTTAGAGGACGCACGGGTTGCGCCTGAAGAGGTTGACCTCATTATCGTAGCAACTATGACCCCTGACTATGCATTTCCGGCGACTGCCTGTCTCGTAGCGGATCGGTTAGGGGCTAAGAAGGCCGCTGCCTTTGATCTTGAAGCAGCCTGTACTGGATTTATCTTTGCGATAGCGACGGCCAGCCAGTTTGTTGCCACGGGAATGTATAAAACAGTGCTCGTCATTGGCGGGGAAACGATGAGCAAAATTCTTAACTGGGAAGATCGTTCAACCTGTATTCTCTTTGGTGATGGTGCGGGGGCAGCGGTTTTACAGGCGGTTCAGAAGGGATTCGGTTTTTTGAGCTTCGAATTGGGTTCAGACGGTTCCGGCGGCAAGTTACTAAGCCAACCGGCGGGGGGGTCCAAATGCCCTGCGAGTCTGGAAACAGTAGAGAAAAATTTACATACCCTTCAGATGGAGGGAAGAGAAGTTTATAAGTTCGCCGTCCGAATTATGGGAGATGTTTCGGTGAAGGTCTTGGAGAAGGCGGGTCTAAGGAAAGAAGATGTGGATTTATTTGTTCCGCATCAAGCCAACACTCGAATTATAGATGCAGCGGTTAAACGTCTGGGGATTTCTCCGGATAAAGTCGTTATTAACTTGGACAAGTATGGTAATATGTCAGCAGCGGCCATTCCAGTGGCCTTGGATGAAGCGGTTAAAGCAGGACGCCTTGCCGAGGGAGATACCATCGTTATGGTTGGATTTGGTGCAGGCCTCACTTGGGGAGCTTGTGTTTTGAAATGGACGAAAGTAGGGCTAAAAGCATGATTAAAACAATGATCAAAACAAAGGTTTGTGAACTCATCGGAATCGAGTACCCGATTTTCCAAGGGGGTATGGCTTGGGTTGCGACGGGAGAATTGGCTGCTGCGGTGTCGGAGAGTGGCGGGTTAGGCATCATTGGTTCAGGACAGGCTCCAGCGGATTGGTTGCGTCAGGAAATTCGCAAGGTGAAAGCCATCACTAAAAAGCCTTACGGAGTTAATGTCATGCTGATGTCTCCGTACGTGGATGAAGTTATGCAGGTCATTTTAGAGGAACGTGTTCCAGTAATTACGACGGGGGCGGGAAATCCCGGGAAATATGTCCCCATGCTGAAAGAGGTAGGCACGAAGGTGATTCCGGTGGTGGCCTCTGTAGCCTTGGCCAAACGGTTGGAAAAGGCCGGAGTTGATGCACTTATTGCAGAAGGAATGGAGTCTGGTGGACATATCGGCGAAATTGGCACCTTCCCATTGGTTCCCCAAGTGGTCGATGCCGTTAAAATCCCAGTCATTGCTGCTGGAGGGATTGTGGACGGCCGAGGCTTAGTGGCGGCTTTAGCCCTCGGGGCTGAAGGGGTACAATTGGGGACACGCTTTATGTGTGCAGAGGAATGTACCATTTCTCACCTTATTAAAGATAAAATTATTAAAGCCAAAGACCGGGCTACCGTAATTACTGGACGGTCAACCGGTCATCCGGTTCGTTGTTTGGATAATCACTTTACCCGCGAAATTGATCAATATGAACGGGAAGGGATGCCACCTGAAGAGATTGCACAATTGGGTGTGGGGAGATTGCGTCTAGCCATGGTAGATGGGGATATTGAGAAGGGTTCGATTATGGCGGGTCAAATCGCTGGAGCAGTTAAACGAATTGAACCGGCAGCACGTATTATTCAGGACATCATGCAATCCGCAGAACGAGAATATGAGCGTCTTTCGGCACGGTTTGGAGAGAGGAGGGTCTGACTTTGGGTAAACTGGCCTTTGTTTTCCCAGGACAAGGTTCTCAGTATGTTGGGATGGGAAAGGAATTATTTCAGACCCCTAGCGGGAGGGTCGCGCTGGAAACTGCACGCGAGATTCTAGGAAGTAAGTTTATCACCTTGCTGGAGGAGGGCCCGGAAGAAGAACTTCAACAGACGGCTAACACGCAACCGGCGATCTTACTGGTCAGTGTGGCGGCTTGGCTGAACCTTCGTGAGGCGGGGATTGAACCGGATTATGTGGCAGGGCATAGTCTTGGCGAGTATTCAGCCCATGTAGCAGCTGGTAGTCTAGACTTGGCTGAGGCTTTAC
This sequence comes from Desulfosporosinus sp., assembly GCA_031292095.1. Lineage (GTDB taxonomy): Bacteria > Bacillota > Desulfitobacteriia > Desulfitobacteriales > Desulfitobacteriaceae > Desulfosporosinus. The sequence goes on along the minus strand of JARLHU010000022.1, from coordinate 1,242 downwards.
GCGTGGTTAGGAGACGCGGGGAGCTGATGCAAGAGGCCGTTCCGATGGGCGGTGGGATGGCTGCCATTTTGGGACTCTCAGTTGATCAGGTGGAGGAAGCTTGCCTTCGAGCAGCAGAGCGCGGTGTGGTCGCGCCCGCGAATTATAATTGTCCAGGACAGATAGTTATATCCGGAGACGTATTGGCAGTAGCCTATGCTATAGAGGTTGCTAAGGAGTTAGGGGCAAAACGTGCGATACCGCTCGTAGTAAGCGGACCTTTTCACTCTCGTCTCATGGAGAAAGCGGGAGACGCACTACTAACGGTTTTAAAGGGTGTGTCGTGGCAAAGCCCGCGTTGCCCGGTTATTGCCAACATTGATGCGACTGAGGTCGTCTCAGCGGAACGTACGGTGAGCACATTGGTAGAGCAAGTAAGTGGTGCTGTTCTTTGGGAGCAATCTGTTCGTCATCTTCTCGACTTAGGGGTCGATACCTTCGTAGAGTGTGGTCCCGGTAAAGTCTTGACAGGTTTGGTGAAAAAGATTGCCCCCGGCGTCAATCTCCTCCGCGTAGAGGATATAGCGTCCTTGAAAAAGTCACTTGCATATTTAAAGGAGAGTAGTTAAAATGATGCTGAATGAGAGCGTTGCCATTGTTACGGGGAGTGGGCGAGGGATTGGGCGCGCCATAGCTCTGGAATTGGCAGCAGCGGGTGCGAAAGTAGTTGTCAATTATGCGGGTCGTTCAGATAAAGCAGAGGAAACCGCCAAATTGATCCGTGAAGCAGGCGGAGAAAGTCTAACCGTTCAAGCGGATGTCAGCCAAGCGGGAGATGTTGATCGCTTAATACAAACCACGTTAGACCATTTCGGAAAGATTAACATTCTCGTCAATAATGCCGGAATTACACGGGATTCGTTACTGCTCCGCATGAAAGAAGCAGATTGGGATGCGGTCTTGTCGACAAATCTCAAAGGAGTTTTTCTCTGTACCAAAGCGGTAAGCAAAGGAATGCTCAAACAACGGTCCGGTGTTATTGTTAATATTTCCTCAGTAGTAGGTCTTTCCGGAAATGCTGGACAGGCCAATTATGCGGCAGCCAAAGCTGGGGTCATCGGGTTTTCAAAGTCTGTCGCTAAGGAATTCGCGCCGCGCGGAATCCGTGTCAATGTGGTCGCTCCTGGGTATATTATTACTGATATGACGGAAACCTTACCAGAAGGGGTTCAAAATGAAATCTTGCGTGGCATACCGCTCGGC
>JARLHU010000164.1 GCA_031292095.1 Desulfosporosinus sp. | reverse complement strand
GAGTTAGAGCCTGTAACACTCGATAAAAACCAATTTCCGATTTTCTACAGTGTAGTTTCCAAGGAGTAATCACCAACAATTATTTTTTTTTAGTGGGTCATGTCCAGAGTTCTGATGTTTTATATATTGCATACACTTCATGTTCCTTCAGATATTTTCTACGTACTCAACGAGAATAAATTATAGTAAAAAAATAGAACCCCACTTTTAGGACAAATAGGATATCAGTTCTTTGCATAAACCTATTCACATGGGAGCTCTTTTAACTCGACAAATCATAATAATCGGGAAAAACAAATTGACGTTTCACTACGGCTTTCCTCTAACCATCTATCTCTTTTGTAAAAACCTATCGCTCGCCGATTCCAACTTAAAGCAGATAGTTCCACTTTTACAAAACCCGCGTCTTTCATTTCTGTGCAAAATTGACTTGTTAGTTCGCTAGCTACGCCTAGTCCTCTATAGTTTTCATCAACTGCAATAGCTAATAACCTGGGTGGTACTTGTGCACGTACTCTCACATCCTGTCTGTTGTGATCTGTATTTTCCGTTGAAAAGGAAAACAGCGCCTTCAGCGCGGTATAAATATGCCCTAGCCTTTGACTCTGATATTCTTCCTAATGAAAGGGTCTTGAAAGTATCTAGAAACAGTAATTAAAACTAACGATACAAAGTTTTTACGATAGAATCTATTAAAAGGATCATCTTGGGTTGTAGCTAAAATAAAGCCCACCGGCTCACTCCTCAATTTTGCCACATATCCATAATTACCCGTGCAATTAACGAACTCTGAAATAAAGAGTTCAAGGAATTTGTGTCCCATATGTCCTAAGAAGTGATCTTTAAAACGATTTCTATATAACTTAGCAATTATTTTTATATCATCAGGTTGGATATGCTCAATTTTTACATTATACTTATAATTATTACTATTAATCCAATTTAACATCAAGATAATTCACCGCCTTATATATTTATTTACATTAACAGTTGCATGACAACTATTTCCTTGCTATTTCTTTTATTTTAGAGTAAATTTGTTACCATTCAGTGACCTTTGTATGGAGAATGTGTTAAGACTTATAATTTAGAGATAACAAATTCTTTCGTGAAACACGACTTACTCTAAATATTTAATATTATTTGCCGGGACGTCCACATTTCCTGCACTATTTCTCTATATTTTCTCAGAATTGCCCATGCTTTATAGCTGATATGTCTAAGGACAAAACCCCATTAACGGCGAAGGGTTTCATCTAATGTATTCTGACTAACCGCATCTAATAGATTTAAGCGCCGAGCCACAAATCTTGTGGTAGTGGCCTGGATGGATAACGTGGCAAAAACAGCTAAAAAAGTAATTGAAGATATCATTTCAGCATTTCCAATCTTCATAGTTATCAGCAACCCGGCTAAAGCAGCTGGAATTACACCGGTTTCCCTCGTCCAGAACATAAATAGTATTTCTCTACGCTCCCATCTGGCAATTTTATCGGGATAGGTACAGAGTAAGACTACGATTGGTCGAGCAATGAACATGAAAACACCAACGATAATTAAACCCTGCCAGAAATATTGTAATAGAATAGAAAAATTGACGTTGCTGCCCAGCAACACAAATATGGTTATTCTAAGCAATAAAGAAGCAATATGAATGAAACTCTGGACTTCTTTCTGGGCGCTTTCTTTCACGGCCCATCCGATTTCATCCAAATTCCCGAAGATCAAACCAGCGACAAACACGGCCATAAATCCACTAGCTCCAAAATGCTCAGCCGTCATATAGGATGCGATGATTACCGGAAACATTAACACTTGAGCATCTACCGAAAAAATATCGTGTGTTTTGTCACTAATTAAATAGCCTGCTAACAAACCGTATAATGCACCAACTAGTATACCACCACCCGCCATGATAATTAGCTTCAGTAAACTACCTGAAAGTGACAGCTTACCAGAAGTAATAACACCAAGAATAGCGAAAGTGACGATTGAGGCCGTAGCGTCATTGAAGGCAGATTCACTTAACACTGTCTGGGCAAGGCGTTCCCGAACTTTAACGGATAAAAAAATAGGAACAAGGGCAGCAGGATCAGTAGGCGCGAGTATTGCCGCCAGTAAAAAAGCATAGAACAAGCTAATTCCCAAGACAAAATGAGCAGTTAAACCAACAATCGCTACCATGAGCAATACGCCTACAGTCGATAAAAGGAGCAAGGTAATCCATACTTTACGTAATGTGCCAAAGCTAACTCCTAAGCCGCCATGAAAGAGTAACACTGAAGCTCCTAAAGTCAGGACTAATTGGTTAATCGTTGAATTAACAGGAATTGATATCAGGTTAAAAACCTGTGGTCCCAGTAAAATTCCCGCCAGCAGATACAGCACCACATCAGGAACCTTTATGTAATCTGCTAACTTAGCAAAAATTGCCCCTGTTACAAATATGATAGAAAAATTTACTAAAATTTGATTGGCATTTTCAATGGCGTAATTCTCCAATACTAACACCCCTATCTTTAAAAAATAAAATAGAGGAGTCTTGTTGAACAGACTCCTCCTAAAAAACCTTATTCAGATTTAAACTGCAAAATCAATATTTACATTATAGCACTTTCTCATCAGCTTCGCATTACCAAACAACTGGATAAATTTGTATACAAAGATAGCGGGAAATAAGATGCTGCGCTTCAGGTGCCAGAGTTGATTTGATCGGCGGTGAGTTGAAGGTGTTCGAGATCAAGTCTGAGTTGGGGCAATTTGTTTTTGTATAAGATGTAAATGGCGAGTGCGGCTAAATCCTTCGTGTGCATGTTAATCTAAATACCGGTTGAAGATAATATCGGTAGTAAATCACTGCTGAAACTACTTAGATAAAGCCATCCTCCGGGTTGGCCTTTTTTGTTGGCCCATAGATGAGAGGTCCATAATCAAAAAAGAAAGAAGGGAAATGCATGCAAAAGACGCACAAAACTAAGAGCTTTATTAGAAATCAGTAATGTTCCCGAAGGATTAATTCAAGAACTCGAAGCAAAACCCCTAACTTATCAGACATCGTTCATGGAAACCATCGAACAAATCGTGCGAATCGAAGTCCTAAACCTAATGTCTTTCATGGAACTCAAAGAAAATCTCAGGGCAAAAGCAAAATGTTAAGTGAGCCAGACGTTTCATTAATGCTAACTAAACAGTTTCCGCAACGAAAGGAGAAAGGGTCATGTTTGATCTAGTGGGTCTTGTATTGCTCCTCGGCTCGCTGGCTGGGGCCATCAAAGGACAATGGATGCCACTCTGGATTCCCCAAGTAGTAGTTCTTGCTTCACTAGCCTTGTTGATTTATCAAGGTCTGTTCAAGCGGTCACGGTTTGCCCTTATCCACACAGCCACTCTATGGGTTGCGCTGGCCTGGATCGCAGGGCACATGATGGCAATATCCATGGGGGATGGCATTTTGATGCAAATTCCGCTATGGACCATGCTTCTTGTAACCCCTGTTGTCGTAATGGGTCATCATCTAGTACAAGTAAGATTTAGTCCATTGGCAGGGAAGAAGCTCGAACTGACACGCACGGAAACAACGCCTTTCAAGGACTGGTGGGATTCGCGAAGAACAAAAGCAATTATGAAGAAGAACACGATGGTACTTATCACATTCAATTTAGGGGAAGAAATTGAATTCAAGAACAAATCATCATAGAAGGGAGAAAGAGCCAATGCCTAAACCTAAAGATATCGCGGATTGCTGGCTCAAAAAGGAGCGTAGAAAACATGTCAAGACTTTACTGGGGCGGTGACGACCCCTTTACTCACACCATGATCGTAGGCCCCACTCGTTGTGGGAAAACAGCGACACTAATTAAACCGATCATCTATCAAATACTCCTTGCCAAAGCAAGAGGTGTACCTTGCGGCCTAAGCGTTATTGAACCGAAAGGGGACGTAGCACAGTTTGCCGTTGACTTGGCGCGGGAACTTGGTATCAAGGCCTATCACTTAGACCCGACGCAGGGAACAAGCGACAAGATCAACCTCATGAAAGGCCCCGTAAATGACGTATCTGAGGCTACGATTGCAGTCTTAAAAGGCATGTTTGGTAAACAAGAGGCCTTTTTTCAGTTAGTACAGGAACTAACCGCCAGAAACTTTATTAAGCTCGTCAAACTAAATCATGGCGATAATTTAGACATTCTCAGTGTATTACGAACCCTTCGCGACGATGCCATTCTGGAACGTGAACAGAAGATGTTGGAGAAAAG